>JAHFEW010000009.1 GCA_023248215.1 Nitrospira sp. | reverse complement strand
GAGTTGAACAGTGGGACACCTCGTGCTGCTTCGACATGGCCAGTCACAATGGAATCTCGAACATCGCTTCACCGGATGGATCGATGTGCCGCTGTCGGCACAGGGACGCGAGGAGGCGATGGCTGCCGCGAAGCAGCTCAGTGGGTACCGATTGGATCGGGCTTTTGCCTCCAGGCTCGGCAGAGCGACTGACACGCTGAGGATTGTGTTAGCTGCGATCGGCCAAGGATGGATACCTATCGAGGAGAATCAGGCGCTGAATGAGCGGATGTATGGAGATCTGCAAGGGCTGAATAAAGAGGAGACGGTCAAGCAGTATGAGGCGCAGCAGGTGGAGTCATGGCGGCGAAAGCTACGATGTGCGACCGCCAGGAGGGGAAAGCCTGAAAGATACGGCCGCACGTGTCCTGCCGTACTATCAGGAACGGATTCATCCTGCACTGGAGAAAGGCGACACGGTGCTCATTGTCGCGCATGGCAATAGCCTCCGAGCGTTGGTCATGCATCTTGAGCATCTGTCACCCCAACAAATCGTGGATCTCAGCATTCCCACAGGGACTCTCGTCGTCTACGCCCTGGCCGACAAAGGCGAACTTGTCCGTCAGGATAGGGATGCTGCTTCACGTGCCAGGAAACTATGAGGAGCACTGGACTGCCGCTTGTACAAGCGGTCCGCCTGCGTCCGTTGGAATGGGAGCTTGATGAAAATGCACGCAAGGCGAACTGGGTCGTCCGGTACGAAGTCATTATAGCCGAGCAGTATGCCTGGCGTCGTAGAGTCGTGCAGTGCCGCGGTTCACATGTAGGCGCGGGCATTTTCCTTGGCCTCTGTGTATAGGCATGAGACATGCTTCCCTCTTCCAACATGGCACACGTCCTCTGTTTCAGAAAATTCTTGTCGCCAATGATGGCTCGGAAGGAGCCCGCAAAGCGCTCGTGGCGGCCATCGAGTTGGCTCAGATCTATGGAGCCGACCTGCACGCCGTGACGGTGGAAGAGTGTCTGCCGCAACACCAAGGCTCGGTCGTCGGCGGTGAATTGCGACCCAAGCCGCAGGTTGCTGACTATTTACGGAGACTACTAATCCAAGCTGGCTTGACTGCCGCGGCGTCACGGGAGCGACTGACGCCGCATGTGCTCGCAGGTCATGAAGTGGAGGCAATCGTGACATTCATCGCGGAACACCAATTTGACCTTTTGATCGTCGGCTTCATGGGCCACTCAAAGATCTTTGGTCAGGAGTGGGGCAGTAATTCTCAGAACCTCACGCGACTTACGCCATCCCCCGTGCTGGTCGTGAAGTGAGGCTGCGTTCTATCCCCCCGCAATGTTTGGGTGGCCGGATGGGTCAGCTTCTTGATGGACGTCTGTTCGGAGATGGTCTACCCGCTCATGCCCCTCTTTCTATCGAACACGCTGGGCGCCAGCAAATCTATCGTCAGACAGATCGAAGGTATTGCCGAGTCGACTGCGAGCCTATTGAAACAGTTCTCCGGAATCCTGGCCGATCAGCGGCGGCGGGTCTATTTCTCGGGATAGCATGGAGAGATCATTCGATTTAACGTCTGCGGGTTTGACCGCCCCTCTCTGCCTTTTGTAGAATGGCCCCCGTGCACACCGACGAACCCCTGCGTAAAGGATCTGATCCCGCTCCATGACTGTAGTGACCCGCCCATGGGCTTCCGTGGTCATTCCTATCAAGGATGAACGCGACAATCTGGTTCCTCTGACTGAGCAACTCGTGAAGGTCCTGGAAAGCCGAGACGAATCGCGATCGGCTCCGTTCGAGCTGCTGTTTATCGACGACGGCAGCACTGACGGGAGTTCGGAGGTGCTCGATGGCCTGGCCGCCCAATACAGCATGCTGAAAGTCTTTCACTTCGATCGCAACTACGGGCAGTCTGCCGCGTTTGATGCCGGATTCAAACAGTCGAGCGGAGAGCTGGTGATGACGATCGACGGCGACCTGCAAAACGACCCCGCGGATATCGCCACGCTGCTCCCACTCATCCGGACGTTCGACCTCGTCTGCGGATGGCGCAAAGACCGCCACGACAACCTGACGCGCAAAATTTCCTCTCGCATCGCCAATGCCGTCCGTAGCGCCGTCACCGGCGATCGTGTGCACGACACCGGTTGCTCCCTGAAGCTGTTTCGCCGCCAGGTCGTAGAGAAATTGCAACTCTTCGAGGGCATGCATCGGTTCTTTCCCGCCCTCGCACTGATGCATGGGTTCACCGTCACCGAAGTGGCGGTGCGCCACTACCCGCGCGCCCACGGGACTTCCAAATACGGCGTGGGCAATCGTCTCTTTAAAGGCCTGTACGACTTGGTGGCCGTGCGATGGATGCAGCACCGTTGCCTGCGCTACCACTATCGCCCGGCCCTGTCGACTTCACCTTCATCGCAGCCGGCCTCCACACGCCTATGACACTCGACACCGTCTGGCTGATCATCGGATTCCTCGGGCAGGGGATTTTCTTCATGCGTTGGGTCGTCCAATGGATCGCCTCGGAACGCCACGCCGAAAGTCGCGTCCCCACCGCCTTCTGGTATATGAGCTTGATCGGTGGGCTGATTACGCTCGCCTATGCGATCTATCGGCAAGATCCCGTCTTCATTGCGGGACAGAGTATCGGAAGTGTGGTCTACCTTCGCAACCTCATGCTGATTCACCGTCCGAATCCAGCCGATCCCAGCACGGCATCCCCGGCGACCAAGCCCTAATGGAACCTTTGCTGAACGGACAGCCCTCGTCTCCCCAGGCGCCGGCACATGCCGACCGCTCGATCCAATCGCTGACGCTGATTCTATTGTTGGCGATGGCCGCCGTGCTGTTCTTTGTCGGACTCGGCTCCACCGGCCTGACCGATCGGGACGAAGGACGCAACGCCGAGGCCGGCCGCGAAATGTATGAAACGGGCGATTACATCAGCCCGACCTTCAACTACGAGCCGCGCTTCGCCAAGCCAGTGTTCGTCTATTGGTTGATGAGCCTCTCGTACCATGTATTCGGGGTGAATGAATTTGCGGCGCGGTTCCCCTCAGCCCTCTTCGGTCTCGGACTCATTCTCCTCCAATACCTCTTCCTGACGCGCTGCCGCGGCCCGGTGATGGGTCTCTTCGGCGCGGCGATGTTACTGTTGAACCTCGAAATCATCGCCTTAGGGCGTATGGCCCTGACCGACAGTGTGCTGATTTTTTTTACGACCTTGTCGCTCTTCGGATTCTGGCTGGGCTTGTACGGCACGGGGCGTGAACGCCACTACATGTGGCTCTTTTACATCGGTATGGCGCTGGGGACCCTGACGAAAGGTCCGATCGGCTTCCTGATTCCCATATTGGCCGTCGGCTTGTACCTCTGGCTGACTAGGTCATGGTCGCTCTATTGGCGCCAAGGATTTCCCCTCCCAGGCCTGCTCGTCTTCCTGGTCCTCGCACTGCCCTGGTACCTCATGATGCTGAGCATTCACGGACAGCGCTATACGACTTCCGCACAAGGCGACACAGTCGGCCGATTCTTCGGCGCCATGGAAGGACACGGTGGCACCCTACTCTTTTACCTGCCCGTTTTTCTGATCGGGTTTTTCCCCTGGAGCGGCTTACTGCCCTTCGCCTGGTACCAGGCCTATCGAAGCTGGCGGGACTCGAGAAAGACGGGCGCGCTCCCTCCCACCCAGTCCTCAGTTCTCAGTGATCAGCCTTCCCCCCATGCCCTCGAATGGTTTGCCGCCATCTGGGCACTTGGAGGATTGGTGTTTTTCAGCCTTTCTTCCACACGCTTGCCGCATTACATCGCCCCGCTGTTTCCCGCTGCGGCGATTTTGACCGCCTCATACTGGAATCGCTGTGTCACCGACCATGCCGTTCCAAGTATGCGTGCCGCCATCCACACCATGACGGCTGTGGGCTATATCCTGGCCCTGGCGTTCGCCTCGCTGCCGCCGCTGTATGCACGGTTCGCCGGAAAACTGATCAATGAATTTCCTCTGGCGGGACAGGTGTCGCTGGGTCCTGGGCCCTATACTGTGGCATCAATTTTTCTGGTTGGGATGGGGCTCGTTGCATACTTTGGATTCAGCGAGACGAGACGAGCGGCCGCCTTCTGGGCCGCCGGCGGATCCCTGGCCCTCGTGGTGCTCGCAACCACGCAGTTGACCTTTCCGCTGGTCAATCACTTTGTCATCGAACCACCGCAGCGATTGGCGGATGTCGCCGGGGTCAATCTCGGTCCCAATGATCGGCTGATCCTCTACGGTCAACCCCGGCCTTCGCTGGTGTTTTATGCCAAACGAAAATCCATCATCATCCACTTGAATGAGGAAGAGAAGATCAAACCCTACCTCAACCAGCCGGGACGTACCATGATTCTGTTACCCAGCGCCTTGCGAAATCGATTACCCATGGAAACGATGGACTATCCGGTCTTGCTCGAACGGTACGGATACATCCTGCTGGCCAATCAATCGCTGATCCATGTCCCGGAACAGGCGGAGCAGCCTCCGGTTCGTATTCCAGGACACTAACAGGATGTTGAAAAAGGCCACCGGCTTTGTTCTCGCATCGCGCAGAGGCTCAACGTACGGCCGCGGGAAGAGAGCCTGTCCCAACAGGCTCGGGGTGGGCGGGTAAGAACGTGACGCTTCGCCTCTAAGACACTGCCGGCTCACCGCCTCGCCAGCGTCCACAAACGTGGCGCCCATTATGCTTCGCGCCGTGGACCTCGCTGGACGGCCTTTCTGAACATCCTGCGTGCTCTTGCATTGTCGTCCCAAGCTGCCACCACACCTGTGAACGTGAAGGGATGCCCAATGGTTTTTCAACAGCCAGTCAATTCTCTCCTTACTGCAGTGGCACGAGTCCTTTCAGTGCCTGGACCGCTGCCACGGCGGCGATGGCTCCCACCACATACAGACCGTCATTTACCCATGAAGGCGGCGCGGCTGGGGACCGCGTCGCAGGTGCAGAGGTACCGATCCATCGCGCGAGACAGACCAGGCCGGTCAATCCGATGATGACCGGCGCACTCGTCACGACACCCAACCCCAACCCCATGAGGCTTTCTGATGCTATGGTTCTGGAGGAATCGGCGACTTTCTCCGAGTGCCGGTGCCGTACCAACCGTAACACAAGACCGCCGGCCACGAGTGCCACTCCGGACGCGAACAGAATTCCATCCGTCGTGGAATCGACAATGCGATGCGTCAGCACCCAGAACAGACCTGTGATGAGCAACGTCATCGGCGCGATACGCACGAAGGCCTGCGCGCATGATCGCCCCCACCACCACAACGGCCCATTAAAGATCGATCCCACCGCAAATCCCATCACCATCCCCGCCACGACATCGCTGGGGAAGTGAGAGCCTCGCCAGATTCGGCTGGCACCCACCCACGCGGCCATGGCAAACGGTACCCATCGCAACCGAGGCAACGCTCGAGCCAACACGGTCACCGCAGCCACGCTCGCCGAGGTATGCCCGGACGGAAACGAATCCAGCCCCGAATCCAACGACGGCCACCATTGCCAGCCTCCAGAATGCGTGAGACGAGGTCGCGGACGGCCGATGACGTGCTTGAGACCGTTGACGAGGAGCGCCACCACGCCATGGGCTAGCAGACTATCCATGCCCAGGCGCGTGAGCGAGTGGCGCTTCAGATACAGACCTGCTCCCAACACAAGCAGGCTAACCGTGACGAGCGTGCCGCCGTTGCCGAGCTTTTCACCCACATCGCCGAGGGACTGGAGGGCTGACAGATTGTGTGACCGGAGAAACCAGAGGATGGGGATATCGACCTGTAAGAGAGCGGCGAACGATCCGATCAACGCGAACGCGGAAAGGACCACCGCCGGTACGGGTGGACGAACCGGTGGTGGCTCGGGCTGTGCCACTCCTGGCACAGCCCGCCCGTCACCCATTTCTGTCATGGAACCCAGTCGGCGAGAAAGACATTGAACTCTCCGCGCTCTTTTGCCCCTCGATCAGATACCCAGACGAGGCGTTTCCCGTCGGGAGAGAACATGGGGAAACTGTTGAACTGTCCATCAAACGTCAGCCGTTCCAGAGCGGACCCGTCTTCGTTAACGAGGTAGAGATGAAACTCCGGTCGCCCCGACTCGTTCCGCGTCTCCACATTCGACGAGAAGATGAGGCGATGGCCATCCGGGTGGAAATAGGGAGAAAAGTTCGACGCGCCGTTGTGCGTGACTTGCTGCTTATTCGACCCGTCGGCGTTCATGATGAAGAGTTCGAGCCGGCCCGGCTCCACCAGGTTTTGACTCAGGAGGGCTTTGTACTGGTCCAGCTCCTCTTGATTACTCGGATGTTGCGCGCGATACACGATGCGTTTGCTGTCAGGGGAAAAGAAGGGACCGCCGTCGTAGCCGACTTCCTGCGTCAGCCGCCGAGGATGGGTGCCATCCAAATCCATCGCGTAGATATCCAGATCGCCGTTACGCATGGAGGTCCACACGATCGTCTTGCCGTTGGGAGACACCGTCGCTTCGGCATCGTAACCCGGCGTATTCGTCAGTCGCTGCGGATCCTGCCCATCGATCCGAACGGAAAAGAGATCGTAATCGTCGAGCACCCATCGATAAGCCCCATCTCGTTTTGGCTTCGGCGGACAATTTGGCGCCCTCAGATGAGTGGACGAGTACAACACCCGGCGATCGCCGGGGAAAAAGTATCCGCAGGTCGTGGCGCCTACGCCGGTGCTCACCATCCGAATCGTGTCACTCCCCAAATCCATGACGTACATTTGATAACAACCGAGCGGAAGGTCGCCTGGTTTCAGAGCAGCGGCAAACGTATCCTTCATCCAATTGTTTGTGGACTGAAAGATCAGCTTGTTCCCACTGAATGAAAAATAGGCCTCGGCATTCTGTCGTCCGAACGTCAGTTGCCGGATGTTCGTGAGGTGCCGCTCGGCCGATGCCGTCGGTTTCACCGGCGCTGGAGCCTGTTTGAGCTCGGCCGCGCCTCCCGGCGTCGCCAAGACGACTCCCAACAGAAGGCCCACCATCCCCATGATCAACCGGTTAGTCTGTTTCAAATCGCACCTCTGTAATCATCGTATCCTCCCAATCTCCGCGTGCCGTGACAGCTCCTTCATGAAAGACCACATAACTCTGCCATCCATAAAAAAACAAAAGCCGGGCAACTCGACTCAGCGCCTGCGGCGTCACGCCGTAGAGGAAGGTGACGACGCTACCTGGGTAATCGTCCCGCCGACAGGACGCCAACAGCGCCATGGTCGGTCCTTCGAACATTCGCCTCCCCACAGAAAATCCGTTGTCAGTGAGGCTGACGTGATCGCCACAGTACCGCAAGGCCTGTGACGCAATCGGGTTCTCGCGAGGATTACCCAATACCAGTAACGATCCTTCTGGCACATGTGAGTCTTCCGCTCCCGGCTGCAATACGGTTGTGCGCTGTGCGCCGGGCTTAGCCGCCTCCTGAGCAACAATGCGTTGGACAATCTCACCGAATGGACCAGGCTGATCGGATGGGGCAGCAGGAGGTAGGACGACCGTTCGCACCGCGTCCGTCACGTAGAGATTCAACATGGGAGCCATGTCACTCCGTACCACCCGGCGAAACAGGTGATAATCCGGATCCAGCCGGACGGCCAACGGCCGCTCAGTAAGAGGCACGATCACGTCTTGTTGTGTGCCGACCATCTGGATACGGACAGGCTGAGAGCGGCCCCCGGCCAAGACAAACTCTAGATCGACCGGAACTCGATACGGTACTCCGCGTTGAGCGACATGCACCGCCGCTGCGATCGTTCCGGCTTGCCCGGACGTTCCGTGAACCGGTTGCACGCGCAACCCAGACAATTCAAGTTCAGGCGCACCAGCCCGCTCGACCCATTGGGCGAAAAACCACCGCAAATCACGCCCGGCCGCTTCTTGAAAGACTCGTTCCAAATCCTTCCAATCGGCAACCGCACCAAGATACCGTTCTGGAATCTGCTTCAGCGCTCGCCAGAAAGCAGCCTCACCTATTTCCTGCCTGAGAAGATGAAACACCATGGCAGATTTTTGATAGCCGATGGCATTGTCTTTTTCGTCGCGTTTTTGCACAAATTTTCCTAGCGGATAATCATCGCCCTGGCGCACGTAGACGGAATAACCCAGGAGCATCAATCGCTTCTGTTCGCGGGCCTGCGCCTCGTCGCCGGTGAGCTCATGATAATAGTAGTTCGAAAGATACGTGGTCAGGCCCTCGACCCAATTGCCGTGGCTCACCCGATTAAACACGCCATTGCCGATCCAGGAATGCACGATTTCGTGCCCAAGCGCATAGGGCTGAGTGTAGTGGCGCTTGATGACTCTGCTCCCCAGCAGCGTGAAGGACGGCATCCCCAATCCGCTCGAGAAAAAATTCTCCACGACGGCAAACTGTGAAAACGGATAGGGCCCGAGCAGAGGAATATAGGCATCGAGGTATTTGGCCGACGCGTCGAGATACTCATCGGCGAGCGCGGCCTCATCTGGAAACAGGTAGGTAGCCAATTGAATCGCCTGACCGGACTGTGCCTGCCAAGCGCGAGTCTTCACGACGAAGCGGTTGGCCACCAGCGTCAGCGCCTCACTCTTGGTGAAGACGATCCATCGAGCGGGATCGGACTGCGGAGTTCCCTGTGTTACGGCCGCCCAGCCGTCCGGTACTCGGATCGTCACGTCATAGGTGGCCAGCGAATCGTCGAGGTCCGGGTACCACTGACTCTCGCTGCTGAGATAGACCCCTTCCGGGCCGATGTGGCCGGAGGTGTCACTGGCTGTGACGAAGCGAAGATGGCGGGGATCTCGCGGGGGATCGTCGATCACTCCATGGTAGGAAAACTTCAACCGCACCGATCCGTTCGCCCGGTTGGCAGGGGGCTGTTTCAGGATGATGCGTTGAGGCTCCGGCTGACCGGACGACCCGCTCCTATCAAACGCAATAGGCGCTGCAGATTCGCAGCGGTCCTGACAGAAAGTCACATCCTCGATCCGTTCGAGACGAAGGGAGGACGCAAGCGAAAAGGCCAGTTCCTGCCCCGGAGATCCTCCGGCGATAGTCAACTCGTCCGTCGCAATGAGTTGATGGGAATCTGGGAGCAGCTTCAGTGCAAGCTGATGGTGTGTGATCGTCGGATGCTGAGAACCAGGCTCAGCGACTGCAAGAGCAGGAATCAGAAGGACCGCAAGCAGACTGAAACGGATGAGGCGATACAAACGATTCACCCTTCACCGACACCCCGAGGTAGACGATGAAGATTAACACTCCCGGCAGACCATCACAAGCTGGATAGCCATCAACGCCCGCTCCAAATCGATGGGTTTGTCCAATACTTCTTGCGGGCCCAACGCCCAGGCCTCGGCCAGCAACGCGTCGTTCTGATGGCCGCTCAGAATGATCGTCCTGCCGGCATAGTCTCGTTCCGCAAGCGCCCGCAACACCTCCACGCCGTCCATCTCTGGCATGACGAGATCCAGAATGAGAAGGTCGGGAGTCGATTCTGAGATCAGACGAAGTGCTTCACGACCATCTTTCGCTGAGCGAACGTGATACCCGCGCAGGCTGAGAAACCGCACCAGGAGATCGCGCGCCATGACGTCGTCATCGACCACAAGGATCTGCTCATCGGGAACCTGATCCACCTCCTCTACAGACCTGGACTGCACGGATGAGGCCTGTCGCCTCACCTGCTGCGCGACCCGATGCACCGCTCCAATGAGCACATCCAGCGACAGTCCCTTCCGCAGAAAATCCGTCACTCGTAGCTCGCGGGCCTGATTTTCCTGCTCCTCAGTAACCCCACCCCCAAGAATAATGACCCCGGCACAGGGGTCGTGCGTTCGAATTTCCTTGAGCACGGCCAATCCATCCATTTCTGGCATACGCAAATCGATGAGCGTAACCAGGGGACGAAGTTGTCGAAACAACGCCACCCCCGCTCGCCCGCTGGTGGCCGTGCTGACCTGATAGCCTTGACGGGCCAAGGCCACTTGCAACAGGTCACAGTGCAGTCGATCGTCGTCGATTACCAGCAATGTGCTCATCGTTTCTTTCCGATTGTTCCCGCGACGAACGCCCATAGGGCTCGTGTCCTGGTATAACGCATGAGAGAAAGCCTAGCATAGGCATTGACAGATGAGAAGGAATTGCACGAAAGCGTCGGCGATGAAGCAGGAAACACTGGTGAGTGACGAGGAGTCAGAATAAGGCGTCGACAAACGCTTTGGCGTCGAAGTCCTGCAGATCATCCACGGATTCCCCGACTCCGATCAGCCGGACTGGAATCTTGAAGGTGTCGGCAATGGCCACGACGATGCCGCCGCGTGCCGTGCCATCCAGTTTGGTCAGGGCGATTCCGGTCACGCCTACCGCCTCGTGGAACTGCCTCGCTTGGGCGATGGCATTCTGCCCGACCGTGGCATCCAGTACTAACAGCACTTCATGAGGCGCGCCTTGGCACTCTTGCGCGACGACGCGTTTGATCTTCCGCAACTCGTCCATGAGGTTGGTTTTTGTATGCAGCCGCCCGGCGGTATCGATGAGCACCACGTCTGCCCCACGCGCTTTCGCAGCCGTCATCCCGTCGTAGGCGACTGCAGCCGGATCGGCGCCCGGTCGATGGCGGATCACATCGACATGAATGCGGTCTGCCCACACCTGCAGTTGATCGATCGCCGCCGCCCGGAACGTATCGCCGGCCACGAGCAGGGCCGTTTTCCCTTCTTGGCGAAAACGCTGTGTGAGCTTTGCTATTGTCGTGGTCTTGCCGACGCCATTCACCCCCACGGCCAAAATCACAAACGGATGCGGCCCCTGCGCCACCAATTGCTCCATCGAAGCGGATTGTGTCGGAAGAAGAATATCCAGCACTGATTGCCGCAGAAGGTCTCGCACCTTCTCGGCGGACGAGAAGTTGCCTCCCCGCATCTGCGCCCGCAGCTGCCCCATGACGCGTTCCACAACCGGCAGGCCAAGATCCGCACTGATCAAGGCCACCTCCAACTCGTCCAGGAGCGCCGGATCAGCCGCCCGCCCAAGGAGCCGGTCTAATTGTCCCGTAACGGCATCGCGTGTTTTTGAAAGCCCTGCACTCAGTTTCTGAAGCCACCCCACCGCTCACCTCATCCTCTCTCTGGCTAGCAGTCGCCCGATGCTGAGATCAGGTCGTGTATCATACCCGATCCGAATCGCGTGACACCAACAGCCGCGGGATCGGACCGATACGCCGAAGCACCGCTCGCTCGCGCCTGACCATTCGTCGCGCCTCTCCCTCGCCTTGCTCATGATCGTACCCGCACAGATGGAGTGTGCCATGAATCAAGAGCACTACCAGCTCATGATCGATGCCCTGTTGATGACAACGCGCTTGACGGATGGCTTGGGGCAGGGAAATGACAATGTCCCCGAGAAGAGGAGAGCGTGGCCCCGGCCCCTCCCGCATCGGAAAAGCCAGCACATCCGTCGTCTTGTCACGATGACGAAACGTTCGATTCAGACGGCGCATCCGACCATCGCCCACGATTTCGAGGCTGAGAAATGCCTCGGCTTCGCTTACAGATTGAAGAATATGGCCGGCTAGTTTTTTGAGGGCACCGAGGCGGAGCTGCCACCTCGTCAGCCGCATGCCGATCACCACCGGCATTAATGCGGCTGGCCCCAAGAACCTGACGAGGGAGAGGTGGGGCGAGCAGTCTTGGGATCCGAACGATGGCCCTTCGCCTGGACCTGGCTCTTTTTGGGCTGGCCAGAGTTTGAAGGACCACCTGTATGGCGGTCATAGGCCTTAATGATTTCCTGGACGAGGCGATGCCGCACGACATCCCGCTCATCGAAATAGACAAATTCAATGCCAGCGATGTCCTGCAGAATATCGCGCACCTCGATGAGTCCCGACACACGATCGGACGGCAGATCGATCTGCGTGATGTCCCCGGTCACCACAGCCTTCGAGTGAAAGCCTAAGCGCGTGAGGAACATTTTCATTTGCTCGGCGGTGGCATTTTGAGCTTCGTCCAAAATCACAAATGAATCGTTGAGGGTGCGGCCTCGCATGAACGCGAGCGGCGCAATCTCAATATCCCCTCGCTCGATCAGACGGTTGGCCCGTTCCATATCCATCATATCGAACAAGGCATCGTACAGTGGCCGGAGGTACGGATTGATCTTGGCATACATATCTCCGGGAAGATACCCAAGTTTCTCTCCTGCTTCGACGGCTGGACGGGCTAGAATAATGCGGCTGACGTCCTTCTTCATCAGTGCGCTCACCGCCATTGCCATCGCCAAGTAGGTCTTGCCTGTTCCCGCAGGACCAATGCCGATCACAATGTCGTGCTTTTCAATTGCGTCGAGGTAGTATTTCTGAGTCGGAGTCTTGGGGACAATGAACCGCTTCTTGGTGACGATCGGGGAGGCACTAAAAAGCAGATCTTTGAGTGAGGCGTCCTGGTTGTGTCGCAGTGCGGTCAGCGCATGGGTAACATCGTCCGGCCTGAGATCGTACCCTTCGTTTGTCAGCAAGGCGAGTTCATTGAGTACTCGTTCCGCCTGCTTCACAGCTTCGGGCATACCCTCCACCGTCACTTCTTCGCCCCGCGCCGAGAACCGCACCCCGAACTCTTCCTCAATGAGCTTGAGGTGGCGATCGTGGTGGCCAAAGAGGGCTGCGGTGTTTGTGCCTTCCCGTAGTTTGATCTTGCGCACGCCGGTGTCGAAGACTCCTTTCGCCAAGACGATAGGGAGATTCTAACAAACCGGGAAAGGCAGGAACAAGATCGTCAGGGGGCGATTGAAAAAAATAGGAGAGGCCCTCGGAATAGGCTACCCTTGAGACGGCGGAGGCGCTGGGGACTGGGCCGGGGAGGGAATCGAGACTTCAAACTCCTGCCATGCCGTACCGCCCTGCCCATCATCCGCCATGACCTTGACGCGATGGGTACCGGCTAAGCCCAGCGTCACATGCCAGGTCACTTGCCCCGTGATCTTGTCAATTGTCATTCCAGGAGGCGCCGTCTCTAACCCATAGGTGACACTATCTCCATCGACATCCTTGGCTTGAACGATATACTCGTATTGCTCTCTATTCGTCAGTGCCGCCGGACTCGAGATGATCTGCGGCGGCGAATTGCCCAGGACGATCGGCGTTGAACGAGCCGGCAGGGCCGATGCCTCCTGATCGCGCGCGATCACTTCGACTGCCACAATGTCCTTTTGACCAAACCCGGAAGTGTCAAGGCCGCTTTCCTCCCCTTCCTTCACCTGCTTGTCGTTACGCCACCAGCGATACGTGTAGTGAATCTCATCACGATCTGGATCGACGGCATCGACCCTGGCGAGGACCCGGTTGCCCCTTTCAGGCAAATCTGCCTCAATCGTCACATGTGCGACAAGAGGCGGAGTATTCACCACCGTAACCGGCTCGGTGCGATAGGGGGCACTCTCTGCCTGACCATCCGACGCAATCACTTCGAGCGCGACCTGGTCACCTCGCTTCACATGGTCCGGCTTCAGTTCGAACCCCGTCGCACCCAGTACAGGGGCGCCGTTTATAATCCATTGGAATCGCTTGGTGGGCTCGCTTCCATCCGGATCGTCAGCAGCAACATGTGCGGTAATGGGCCCAGCCAATGTCAGAGGAGTGGGAACGATGGTGACAAGGCGAACCGTGGGAGGATGGTTATTCTTCGTACCGCCCTCGGCAACCGACCCGTCCTGAGGAGAGGATGAACAACCCCAGCAGGCAACAACCGCTAGGGCCACAAAGCCAAGACGAGACACCTGAGGAAAGGCGAGGACACGGAGTTCCCCCACCTTCCCGTCTGTTGTAGTCCCCAAGGCTGTCGTCACATGTTCGTCCATGAAAAGTACCGGCTACGTGGATCAATGGCGACATTGGCACCGATATTCGAGCCTGGGAGACCTCCACCGGATCCGCAGGTCGCACAATCGCCGAAGTTTCCTTGGCTCATATTAATCAGGAGACCGAACGGACTGCCGCCGTCCCTGCCAGATCCCATGTGGACGACGATACCAAACGCCAGACCCTCTCCCAGGGAACCGAATTTATTCATCGTTTGGTTCGCACCTGATACAGCGGTTCCAATGATCGGCTCTTGGTATGCACTCCCTGTTTTGTAGAAGAGGGCCCAGAGTCGGCTCGTCCCGGATGAGACGCAAATGTCATTCGTCGGGATAAAGGTCGGGAAAAATACCACGCCTCCGAATACCGTCGGACTGCTCACCGCTCGTTCACCAATACCGTAGGGGACAGGCTGAGACGGTGGGTTAGCCGGCTCGACCAGTTTGGTCACCCATCCGTCCTTGCTCTGCACCAGTCCGATCAGCCCGGTAAAAGTCGTTGCGCCGGTGACTCCAGAAACCTGAGTGGTCCCGCTCGCCAGTCCACAATCGCCGACTCCCACCACACAGACGGTGGCACTCGAGACATCGACGAGATCATTTTCCATGCAGTTGAGTGCGCCGACTGTTTGATTGCAGCCTGCATTCAGCACAGAGTCTTTCATACCAACGAAGTACTGGGTGGAGATGTCGGTCTTATCCGATTTGCTGTAATAGCGACCGCTTCCCGCAAAGACCCACACGTTCGCGGCATCATCCACCGTGACAGATAGGGCGGTCGCAACCGGTCCCATCTCCGACCCGGACAGAAACGTATCCAGCATTTCGGTAGGAACGCGAGCGCCCCCGGAAGAAATACCCCACTGAGTAGGACTCGTCACCGTGCCAAACTTGGCGGTTGCTCCCCCCGCCCCCATGGTTAAACGATAGATCTTTCCCCGCCAGGGCAGAGCCCCGTCATTGATGACTCGCCCGAAATAAACGACGTCATGACGATAGTCTAGGTCTCTATCAAACGCCGTCATGTCTCCGATATATGAATTCCAGGACCCCGCTGAATACGATGTCACCAGACTGTTGTTACTCCCTGGTCCTGTCGCGAGGTCGATGACAAATATTTTTGCGCTTTGCGCCGCACTCGCATCGTATCCAGTCGGCCCGGAGCCGACCACCATGTACCACTTGGCATTCGTATTATTGGCCTTGGCATCCGCTGCTGGATTCACACGCACCACTGCTGGCACACTGGTCGTCAGCCCCAAATTTGAACTGCTGAAGGACCAGAGAAGCTTTGGAGCATCGGGATTGGTGATATCCATCGCAAAGTATGAACTGTAAAATGTGTAATCGGTCCCGCTAACGGTGACTTTGAGGGGTGGCGCGCCACTCCCAGCCGTGCAGGCCCCGCAGCTTCCACCCATTCGGAATCCACCGATGAGAATCGTGCCCCAACCGTTCGGATGGTCTGCATCCGGCGTGAAGGTCCGCACATCAGCCACCTTCAGCGGCAGATCGACATAGTAGGCATGTTGATAGTCGGCGCGAGTCAAAAACTCAAGCTGCGGAAGGAGTTCATAGGGCACGAACCCCCACAACTCATCCCCCAACGGAGCCCCGGTGGAATTGTCCGCCGGACCAGTCGTGAACCAGCCGTGTTCCGTGGTATTCGCAGGAGCGGAGGCATTCGTATCATCGCCGGGATGGTAATAACCCACGTTGAACGCATGCAACATGCCGTCGTTTCCACCCACGTAGGCAACCTGCCTGCGGTTGTACCACTTCTGGAGGAACGCCGAATAACTCTGGTCTCCATAGATGGCATCATGTCGGTCCTTGGGGCCCGCAACCACCGTCGGTGTGGAATGAATCACATCTCCGAGTTTCCACACTTTCAAGGTCCCGCTCCCGGCCGGAACCTGGAGACGGCGATCCCTTGTCGTAGCCTGCTCCGCACAGGTCCCCACGTCGCAACCACGTATAAAATTAATGATCTTGGTACCTTCAGCGCTCGACGTGGCACGAAGGTAGGGGCGGAGCGTCGTCTCGCTGGCAGTCGTGAATGCCATCTGTTCACCGGAGTCAACCACCCCATCATGATCCGAGTCGACCCAGGTGAGGATAGTTCGAGTTGAGGAATCTTTCAGTGCCAATTGCTTGCCGGCTTCCCAAATTGGGAGAATGTCACTCAAGATTTTCCCGCAGGGATTACAGTCAGCCACCGTTACTTGGTTATCGCCATTCTGGTCGTTCGGTAACCCGTCACCGTCACTGTCGACATACTTGTCTACTTTCACTGAATTTGACACCGCATCAAAGCGGGTCTTAATGATCTTGTCGACCTTGTAGTCGAGTCGACCATCTTGATTCGTATCCTCGCGGGTATTGCCAAACGTATCGACAAACATGGCCTGCGTATAGCCGGTCCATTTCACGTCGCTGAGCGTAGACGGTTCGATCGTGCTGGGATAGAAATAGGATTGATACAGCGCGCCTTCACCGGTCGAGGCCGTGGCCAGCACGGAAACGGAAGACCCAGAGGCACTCCTCCTGAGAATGCTCGCAATCGTGGCGAGCAGCTTATCCTGAAGGTCGTCGACGTTCGAGGATTCAAAATAAGCATCCGGGATGCCATCAGGCGTTGCCGCTCCTGTAATGTTGTTCTCCTTATCCCATTCGTTGGTCTGCGGGATGCCGTCATTGTTCGAATCTTCAAATCCACCCAACCGGGCAGCTTGAGCCAGAATCCCGCGACCGTTGATGTTTCCGAATGCGAAGAATGAGTACACCGTCAAGCTCTGAGTCCCGGGTATACAGTGCCCGGTGACCGCCAGCCCCACAATCGTACCGTCGCTCGTGCCACTACAGGGCCGGAGATCGCTCGTGTGGGCCCAGTAGGCCACGTCATCTAAGTAGTGACTTCCGTTATCGGCATAACTCGTCTTGTGCTCTGCGAGCAGATCGCTGAATGGAGTGGCCACGTGGGTATTACATGTTCCATCAATGGGACGTGAAGGTGCCAGGCCATCGCTCCCGGTACAATGCTGCCCATGGTGGGCATGCGCATAGTCTTGGAGTGCCGTCGGTATATTCTGGTCTTGAGTCGGTTCCCCGTCGGTAAAAATAATCACGAAGGTCCGGCAGCAGCTCACGACCTGAGAGGCCGCGGACCAAGGCGGCGTGTGATTTTGCCCAAAGAAGTACGGATCGCGGCCACAGGCATTCGTGATGTATCCGGAGGGACAACTTTCCCCTCCGACGAGTGCACTCAATTCGCTCGTTCCAATCGATCCGGCACCAGTCGTGGCAAAATTGACGCCGTTCGAAATGCCACCTGAAAACGCGATCGGATAGACATAGCCTGTCGCGAAAGTGGATTGGATCTGCGCGACATATCGGGCCGTTTCATACAGGGCTTCACTGAGCGGAGTCCACGTCGAAGGATAAGACTCCTGCACTGCATCAACCATGGCCGCTGTGTTCGTAGTGAAGGTCTCAACCCCGGAGCCAGACCAATCGATGGATTGGCGAGACCCAGCACCGACCAGCATCCGTGCGCCCTCACTACTGGACTTGAATTCAACCAACCCGAACCGTGCCTTGCTTCCGATTTGTTGGATGACACCAGTGGGCTCTGCTGCATAACCAATCTTCAACTCATACTTACGAAGACTGTAAGAATCACCGCAGTTGCTACTGAAACTCGTGTCGTCATCGACGCAGAAATATGCAGCAGAAACACCGATCGAAACCGTTGCAGGATTTCCGGTCCTGTCGGCCGCTGGGATTCGTCCCACATAGGTGTTCAAGCCGCTGCCCCCTCCATAGTTAACGTCGGCCCGCTCATTATTCACGCCATTGGCCTGAGCACGCACGGTTTTCAGCGCCGGTGTCCCACTCGCGGGACAGGTTCCATCTGCGGCTCTTGCGACAAAACAGTCACCCCCGGTCATCGCTCGCTTGACTGCATCGAATCGACGCAACGTGGCCCAGTTCAGGAAATTCCCGTCCCACTCGGTACTGGGGCAGTCCGTCGCCACGGTCGTTTTTGCCGTGCCATTTTCAAATCTGGTATCGGTCGTGTCGTAGACATAGCACTGTAGCGGATCAAAATAGCCCGAATAGCGAGTCGTATTCGTAAACGTGGTCGTCGTTGATGTGCTTCCGTCTGACAATGTCCCGCATGACGTCGACTCGCAAGCCCGGTTACTCATACTGCCGGAGTTATCCATCACTACAATGATATTGGGCGTTGTCGCATTGGAGACGAAAGGAGGCACGGCGGTATAGTCAGCATTGGAGACGACCGCACCGGCATCGCCGGATCCAAACAGCGCAGAACTCATACTACTAGCCACGATCGTCAAAGCAGCAAGGGTTCGGCGATTCATGCGTTCTTCCTCCTTATCCCAAGCAGGACAACAGCCGTCGATTTTCGGCTACGAGTTGAGACAAGACCTTTCATGCTCTATTGCGGCAGCTTGACCACCATCTTGTCGATATGGCCTTCCTTCAGATGAAACTTCACGAGCGAGGTCGGAATAATCCGTTCAAGCTCTAGCGGCTCCCCTTCGTGATTCACCACCAACACAGCGGACTTCAATACATAGCTTCGTCCATCGATCCGGATCGTCGATCCCTGCACCTCATCGATCACGCCGGACTGAAAACCAGCGGTCGAAAACGGCATGACTATTTCTGTTTGCGCGAAACCCACGGTCGACACAAAGGGCACCACCTGCATCAGTGCCAGTAGGCCGAGCGCCACCACGATGACTGTGCGGTTCATCGCCATACTCCCTCTCTCAATTGATTTTCTTCACACATGTGTCGCCATCCAAGCATCCATACACCGAGGTCACCGTACTATTTGAACCGGTCGCCGGATTGTTTGCCATGCAGGTAATCCGATACACATGCTCGGTCCCTGCTACCCCTGTTCCCTGCCCGCTCTTGGGATGCGAGTAGAGAAGATCGATGTCGCCGCTGACGGTAAAGCCAGGAAGATTCGTCATTACAAAATTCGGAGCCGTGCTCGCAGAATCCGCAAAGTTGACGGCTGGCGTATTCGCTGGAGCAGGCGACGGAAGATCGTATCCATATATCTCGCTGTACAGCGTGGTTGCGTTCGCCGCCGGGACCGGACCCGCCGGAGCCACGAATGAAGCTGGTAGCACCCCTGGAGGCGACAGCGTTTGCTGAATGATGTTGGCGGCGAGGCCCTCGCACGAATCCGCCGCAGCCACCACCGCTTCAGTACTGCGGAAAAACCCCGCCATTCGATTCTCCATGCTGGTCACTGTAATGGAGGCGATTCCAAGTACGGTCAGGATCAACAACATGAGAAGCACTGTGAGCAACGCGATACCTTGCTCACTCTTCAGTCTGGCCAACTCACGTCCCTTCCCGATGCCAATTCTTCCCTGCCGCAGATTCATCGCGTCTATCTCTCGTTATAAGTTTCGCGGCTGAATAGTACGGATAACCACCCGTCGTCGTTGCTGCTGATAGACACTGGCGTCATAGGTAGCATCCGTCGATGGGTCGTGATCGCCGACTACCACCGGTCCCGTTGTGTTGACGGCTTGGGTCCCCTTCTCATCAAGCCCTTCATCCGCTTTCGTTGGCCTGACGACCAGGCTGACTTGCGCCATCCTGATCTTATCCGGCGTCCCCGGCGTGATCGCCCAGGCGCTGTTGGAGATAAAATCTCCCTGCGTGAATGTCGGCAACCCCGAAGACGACGACCCATCTTGATCATCTACGACTCCGTCTGGAAACAGGGGATTGGGAACCGCCTGATTGCACCCATCACACGCATACGTGATTTGCAAGTCTTCCACGCCGTCGACGAGCGGCACGTTATTTCTCATCAGACAAGGCGTATTACTCCCGCAGGTGGCCGGAGCATTCGCTACCACTTGATACTGCACACACTGCATCAGATAGACCGGCGTACCGATAGGAAATTGTCCATCAACGTAGTTCCCGGTGCCGAATCCGATCGAGGTCGCGGTGAGGGTTTTCACAGTTTTTGACAGCGCCCCTCCGATCGAAATCGTGGACCCGAGGGCAAGCCCCTGCGCAGTCATCTCAGCAATGGCGGCTCCCGAAAGGCTGATTGTATTTTCATACAAAACATTATTCGGAGTTCCTCCCACCGCAGACGTCAGGGTCCACCCCGTGGTGTTCATCACCGGAAGCACCATCGCCACTGCATCCGGCCCAGCATCAGCTCCTGCTGGCGCTTGGTCTTGCGGAAGCAGCCCGACCGGCTTGACAATGGCGCCGATGGTAGCATTGCAGGTACCCACGGCAGTCGTCGCGGGATCGGTGGCATTGTAGTTGTACCCGGCAAGCTTGATATCCCGGCTGAGTAAGTCGACTGCCAGCCGGGCGTTTTGCTGTGTATCTGCCACCTGCGTGTTGACGACATTCGCCCGATTCGATGTGACCACGGTGGTCATCGTCGCCGCCACGATCACCACCGTGATCAGAACAGCCGCCATCAGCTCCACGAGACTGAATCCCTGCTGGTTCCCTGCGAAGCGACGCATGTTCATACTCCACCTCGCGCCTATTCAGGCGAGACGATACTCGTAAACACCGCAGTCTTGGTCCGAGCCGTGCTCACATCAGTGCGCATGGTTTGCCAACTGACAGTAATCGTGACCAGGAATCGGTTCATCGTGACCGGATTCGCAGTAGGATCCGGGTCGAGACGGGCCGCCGTGACGACCCCATTGGCACCGGCGAGACCGGAATTCGCCACCAGGGTTTGCCATTGCGTGCAATCACCCAGCGCCATCCGTTGCGTACTCACGTTCTGAGCGCAGGCCACGCCTGTATTGGTATTGTGGTAATCCAAGACGCGCTGCCGGTTACTTTGGATGCGCTCCGCCATATCGGCGGCGATATTCGTCACGCGCGTCATGTCATTGGCATCGACATTTTTCCCCAGCGACATCCCTGATAACCCCGCTAGCCCCAACAGTCCGATCGAGAGCACACCCGCAGCTACCATCACTTCCAGCAGTGTGAAGCCCTGCTGCAGAGGCGTAACCTGTCCTGGCAATCGCTGTGATCGTATGGTTCGTTTCATTAGGCCTCTAGGGACACGTCATTTTCGCGCACCAGTTGACCTTGCCGGCTGGAGTGACGATCACGGAATAGGTCGTCCCCTGTTGGGACACCAGCGTCAGTGTTTGATTCGCGGCTGATCCGCTCAGCCCCTGCTGGGTGAACTGGATCGTCGGCCCACCCGTAAAAGCGACGATAGACTGAGGAAGCAGGACCGGCGCTAACGCACCCCCGAAATCGACATTCACCTTGCCCGACACAAGGGCCAACTGGACGGTAACGGCGAGATTCCGATTCATCGCCGCCATGCGAGCCAGGTTAAGACTACCGGCCAACTCCGTCGTGGCCTGCTTCAACTGATAGCGTGCATTCCATTGAAGATAGTTGGGGACGGCCACCATCGCCAGAATGCCGACAATCGCGACAGCAATCATCACCTCGATGAGGGTGAAACCCCTCTTGCCGAGGACAGTAGAGGACCGTTGGCGGTGGCTATAGACACACATGGCAACAGGCAGATGAGCAAATGCCATGCCGATGATTTCCTCCTCAAATAGTTATCTAAGATATTGATATGACGAGTCCATTCATCACGACCGGCGTACAATTCCGAGCGTTCATGGATCGCGCAGATGACAAATTTTGTCGGATTCCTGGCAGTCTCTTCCTGGGACGACAGACCAGCCCAGCGTGATGGTTGGGCACAATCGGACGGCGAGCAGACGCTGTGACGCTGGTACTGGCGGGATGGCCAGCCCTGAGGTGAGTCGCAAGTCAGGCACGCTCTCTATGAGGTCTCCCGTGAACAGACTCATCACGCACGAATGGGTTTCAACGGAGAGAGGAGCTTCGCCACAGGAAGTGACGCGCGCGGGCTGGGAGGCAACTATTTGATCGCGACGGCTCGCACCTGCTGATAGGTGGTGAGGCCTTGAGTGACTTTCTCGATGCCATCTTGCAGCAACGTTCTCATGCCTTCATCCTTCGCGAGCGCCAGCAGCTCGCCGGTTCGAACCCTCGCTTGAATAAGTCCCTTCATGCGGTCGGAGACCACCATCAACTCATGGATGGGCACTCGGCCGCGGTAGCCTGTCTGATTGCAGGCTTCGCATCCTCGTCCGCGAAAGAGTGTAAAGGCTGGATCGTACCCGTGGTGTAGGTGCACCCAATCCGACGCTCCGTAGGCCTGGACGAGTTCGTCGAATTCCTCCCGACTGGGATGATACGGCTCCCGGCAATTCTGACAGATACGCTTGCATAAACGCATCGCTAGCACGCCCAACATGGCGTCCGAAAAGTTGAAGGGATCGCACCCCAGATCAAGCAATCGCACGACGGTTTCCACCGCGCTATTTGTGTGGATCGTACTGAAGACCAGATGTCCAGTCAGTGATGCTTCAATGGCGATATCCGCCGTTTCCTTGTCACGCATTTCCCCGATCATGATCACATCCGGATCCGCCCGCAAGAAGGCCCGCATGGTGGCTGCGAAGGTGAGGCCGATCTTGGGATGGACCTGAACCTGTCGTAACCCATCCTGCGTGATCTCAATGGGATCTTCCGCCGTCCAAATTTTCCGTTCATCGGTGTTGATCGATGCCAGAATGGCGTGCAACGTTGTGGTCTTGCCGGACCCTGTCGGACCGGAGCAGAGCACAATGCCATGCGGCTTCTGGGCCAGATTCCCCACGCGACGGCGAGTCTCGGAACTGAATTCCAATTCCTCCAGGCGGCGGGGACCGTTCGTGGTCAGCAACCGGATCACCACGTCTTCATTGAACCCGGCCGTAGGGAGCGTCGCGACACGCAATTCGATCTCCTGGCCAGTGCTCAGCTTGAAACGAATTTTTCCATCCTGCGGTTTGCGCCGCTCGGCAATGTCCAGACTAGCCATAATCTTCACCCGCGAGACGATTGCCCGGCGATAGGCTGCCGGAATCTTCATATAGGTGAAACATGTCCCGTCGACGCGGAAACGCACCGACGTTTCTTTTCGATCGGCGTAGGGCTCGATATGGATATCCGATGCCCCTTGCCGATAGGCCTCTGTAATGATCTGGTTGGCGAGACGGACGATGGCCGAATCGTTTTCGGTGATCGCCGCAATCGTCGCATTCTGCTGTTCTTCCAACTGCGCTTCACTGACCAACTCACCGAGAATGTCCGTGATTGCATCGCCTGACTCTCGACCATGAACGGCACTCAGACACTGCTCGATATCGCGACGAAGCCCGACGCGATAGGAAAGCGCCTGCCCCGGAAACGCACGACGCACATCGAGCAGCTTGTCAGGATTGTGCGGATCATCGATCAGGACTTCGACCCCCTTGCCCTGCCGCCTGAGGGGAACCCAATGATTCATGCGGAGATAATCCAGGCTCAAGTCTTTCAACAGTTCACGCTCCATGACCGTGCGCTCATCGTAAGCGAGAAACGGGCAGCGATAGAAGTCCGCCAGGGCTGCACCAATGGCCGGCTTAGGGATCCGATACCGATCCATGAGCACGGTGGCCACATCAACCCGCTTTCGCAGGGCTTCCGCCGTGGCCAGCGCCAGCTCTTCCTGCCGAAGAAAGCCCTGTTCGACGAGCGAGTGGTAGCGGCCGGCAGCAGGCGCCTGGGCGGCGGCCGCGACTCCTTGCACAGGTTCTCTTGCAGATAATGCCGATAGGGTTGCGGGAATCATGGGGTTGCTCCTTCTGTAAATGTCGCGGATACGACTCGATTGTTTATGGTTGTGTGTGCTCAATTATGGTTGAGAGAGAGCGTTGGAATCGAGGTCCTCCTTCGTCAAATTTTGGCCTGCCAGCTTCCTGGAGCCACAAACACGAGAGGCATACCCTGCACGAGTCCTTCGCGAAGATCATGGTTGTACCAAACTTCCAACACCCCCGATCCGTTCGTCCCATCGACCATGCTCCCTCGAGCGACCACCCCACCGTAGACCTTGAGGTGCCCTGCGTACCGCACGTCGCCCGCGACATACAGCACACCCTGCAGATGAATGCCGGATAGCTGAACGGGAACCCTGGTCCCAAGAGATTGCTGCCCTTCCGGCGGCGGACTCAGAGCCAGCACCGGCTTCCCAGGCTGTCCTGCCTTCCAAACCACATGAGCGTTCACAATGAAAATGCCCTCGGCGTACTCTTGATCGAGGACGATCGTCCCCATGTTATCCAGCCGCGGTGGCATGCCATCGAGAGTATCGACGAAGATCAAGCCGCGATGATCCCCAGGTCCCGTCGACGCAAACACCTCCGCAGCCGGGCGCCCAAATCCTGGTTGAATCAGGCCGCCTGGATACAGCAATCCTTCCCGATCCATGCCGTAATACCGCCCGAATTGCTTCGACATTCGCTTCAATGTGTCGTAGTCCCACTGATCCACCTTGATGCCAGGAACCGGTTCCTGCTGAGCATGAACATTCAATGGAATCCCAGACCACGCCCCTGCGGGAAGCTGCGCGAAGAAGGCTTCGCCACCAAGCCGGATATCGAGCCATCGATCCTCACGATGGGTCATCTCGCCATAGGCCTGCCCCGTCACCGGTGCCAGCCCGCTCTTGGCCGGAACCTCATCCGGCCGAGGGAAATACGCCTGGCCACGCACCATCATGTCGCCCCAATGGACAAGCACGGAGCCGGACTGAACAGCCTCGCTTCCGAGTGTGCCGCTCTGAAGCGGCGCATGCAGAGCCGGAATGGCATAGACCCCGAATTCCACCGACAACGTCTTGGTCACGCGAGAGGCACGACCGGCTCCCGCCGTCACTTCTACCGTGCAGAGCAATCCCGGCCGAGTAGCCCCATACACCCGCAACTTGAGAATTCTGGCGAGTCCTTTGAGCGACTTAAACCACCCCGTCTGAGGATCGTTCAGCAAGCGGTCGTGTTGAGGATTTGCCGCATCAAACACCACGTCGGGACGATTGGCAGTCCCTGCAAACTGCGAACGGCCTTGCGTATCGAAGTATGACGGATCGCCCTGCGCATTCATCGCTCGTTTCGCCAGCCACGCCGGCTCGATTCCTTGCGGTGTGAAGGCGGGATCGTGAAACCATCCCATCACCACATCGACAGCCGCTTCTGCGGCATGATGGGCCAGCCGCTCCTCTTGCAATGCACTAGCACCGACAATCTCCTGCCCCGCCAGCTGCATGGAAGTCATGCCCAGCAGCGTCAACAGAAACACCACCATCAGCACAGCCAACAATGCCATCCCCCGCTCATCCTGTCGCACCGTGATTGCTGAATACCCCACGCTCTTATTCATCATTCTGTTCCTTTGCCGGTTATGTCCGTATCGCAATATCCCGCATGAGCCCCGATCTCTCCTGACCAACCCAAATCGTCACACGAACACGAACCACCTCACGTGAATCAGTCGTCATGCGTCCTTCCTTATTCAGATAATGCAGTTGAAAGCTTCCCACGTCGGCCAAGAGAGTGCTGGCCCCACCATCCACCTCACGCATCAACCGCAACGTTCCATCGTCATGACGCTTTAGGTAGTAGCGCACTCGATTGAGCAGGAAGACCGCGCTGTGCATCGGCAACTGTTCGACAGTCGGTGTTGCGAGAGTCAGCGCCTGCTTCCGGCCGTCGGCCGCCAGACGATTCCAAGCACAATGGATAGCCGTACACAGAAGCAGCTGCTTCCCCTTCGGCCAGCCGGCACCTTCCTCCACCGGCAGTTCCTGCCAGCCAATTTCTGTCGCCTGAGTCAGCGTGGTCGCGGAACTACTCAAATTGGCGAAGAACTCGATTTCATCGGGCTCCGCCTTCAGAAACGGCGAATCTCCGCCTAACAACCCTGCCCCGGCCAGGCGTACTTCGCTGCACAACACATCCAATCCGAGCCGCAACTCCTGATTCGACACCATCGTGGAATGTTGTGCGGTGAACCGAAGGCCATACGCCGAAAAGATATGGATCGCGCCTGATATCGCCACACCACTAATCGTCAGCGCGATGAGGAGTTCAATGAGACTGACCCCAGCACAGCCCATGCGCCAGCCCGCACCCATTCGCCCCAGTCGTCTTGTGATGCTGACAGTGGCGCGTCTCATAACAAGGCCGGCAAGCCCACATAGTGAGGATTGGCCCGGATCGTGCGCAACCGAACCTCCTTTTCCTGCCCTCCCATCGTTCGGAATATCGCACGCGCCTCGATCGTCGCCAGACTCGCCGCCGCAGGCTGGTTACCTCGATTGAGTTCCACGGTCCAGACGAGTCGAATATTGGGCTGCGTGAGACTGCCCGTGAAGATGCCATCGCTATTCGTGACATCATCCCGCAACCCGTCGTCGCGCATCGACGATTCCAATGTCCCGTCCTGATCCAAATCGTCCACCAACAGCTGCTCCCACGGCAGGCTCCGCTTGGCTTCCAGACGCGATTCAGCCAAGGCCAGCGCAGTGGTCGTCAACGCGCCGCGCTGGAGGCCACGCTCCGCCCACTCGAACATCCCAATCGTGCCGACCACTCCGATAGACAGCACCACCAAGGCCACCATGCTTTCGACGAGGGTAAAACCCGCTGCATCGATCTGCCAAGATGGTGGTACCGCGGCGCCCGTACCATGTTGTGTCATGACAGCGCCACCCGTCCGGTGATGCTCACCGTCACCTGGTGTGTCGCGTTTCGACGATCGAGCAGGACAATAGTCGTTGCAGTTGCAGAGCGACCGCTAGGCTGAAACACAATTTCCGGTTTCGTCGTCATTGACTCGATGGCCGTGCCTCTGCGTGCAAACTCATACCGACGAAGCGGGCCCATTCCACAGTCCACGCATTCCGTGCGCAGTTCAGACTGTTCAGCATTCACCACCACTCGAATCCGTTCATGCCGGGCCATCGCCAATTGCCGGGCCATGCGTAACTCTGATGCGATCTCCGTCATTACCGCACGTTGTTGGTGTCTCCCTACGAGCGCCGCCCACCCCGGTAGGCTCACCCCTGTCACAATCGCGATGATGGCGGCCACCGTACACAGCTCCACAAGACTCCCTCCACGTTCGTTCATACCGGCTCCTTTCGTCGAGCGCGTAGAGCATTTCCAAGTTCCATGCCGCTGACTGAGAGGTCATGGAGTGGGCAGCCGCCCATCTCATCATTACCGACATGTCGCGAAAATGTATGGAGAAGTTGAGGAAATATGCAGGGGGCCCCTGCTATGGCACTGTGCAGATGAGCAGAGAAGAAAAGCGTGGACAGTTACGAACTGTTCCAAATCAGATACAGTTCAACATCCAATAGGATACACTTCGGCCAGTCGAATAAGCCTGCAAACCGGCTCTGAAGGCCGATTGAGAGGGAATTAGCCAGGGAGATCGATCAGCGACCAATACCACTCAAACAAGGGTTGATGAAACAGCAAGGCGAGGATCGATCCCACCGCAAGGAAGGGCCCAAAGGGAATGTACTGCTCACGCCGCATGACCCGGACAGCGATGAGCCCGCCGCCGACCATGGAGCCGAGCAAGGATCCGATCATAATGGCCAGCAACGCCGGTTGCCATCCGATGAATGCGCCGACCATGGCCATGAGCTTGATATCTCCTCCACCCATGCCCTCTTTCCCAAAGACATAGGGGCTGATCCAGGCTAAGAACCACAGAATACCCCCGGCCACCAGGACGCCGAGCACAGAATCGACAATGCCGATCGGTAGAATCAGGGCGGCGCAGAGGAGGCCGACGACGATCCCCGGCAACGTCACCGCATCCGGAATTATGGTATGCGAGAGATCCGTCCCCGTCACCACGATAAGCGCGGAAACCAGCGCGGCATAGACACAGGCCACTGCGGTAAAACCGAACATCCCAAAAACCACCACATACCCGATCGCGTTGGCCGCTTCGACCAATGGATACTGGATGGAAATCGGTGCACGACAGACGCGGCACCGCCCCTGCAAGATCAGATAACTCACAACCGGGATGTTGTCGTAGAAGGCGATGGCCTGTCTGCATGACGGGCAATGGGAGCCGGGCCACGCGACCGACTCCTCTCGCGGCAATCGGTAGATACAGACGCTCAAGAAACTACCGATCACGGCGCCAAACAACAGTACAATGATGTACGGAGTCATGGGCATCCTTGCAAGGCTTGGCCCAAGACGAACACGAGACGTTTCCCCGCACTATACGTACTATGAATTAATGCAATAAAGGCAGAAATGAAAGTGTCCATACCCGGCTCCATCCATTTACAAATGCTAGGAGAATTGCGTATAATTCAAGAACCCTTTTGGCGCGGGAGGTCGCAGGCCTCAGTCAGCGAATTGCATTTACCCGAAGTGGAGCGAGACACACATGTCGACAGCCGCCAGGACAACCAAGAGCCGAGCCAAAGCACCCTCACCGGAGCCGGTACTCCCCCCTCGCAAGCGACGCCCGGAGGCTCTCACAACCCGCGAACAGGAAATCCTTGAGCTGATCTGGACCGGATTCAAAAATAAAGAAATCGCACAGCGGTTAAAAATCAGCGTCAAGACGGTCGAGGCACACCGGGCGAATATGATGAAAAAAATCCGGGTCTCCAATACCGCCCAACTCCTCAAGGCCGCCATTCAAGGGAAAATGCTGAAACTCCGGTAAGTCCCTCCCTCAGGAACCACCTCACTGCTTCCCCGCCGCGCCTCTCCCTCGCTGACGCAGTGCCTCATACAGCACAACGGCCGCTGACACCGAGACATTGAGCGAACCGACTTTTCCCAGCATGGGGATGTGTGCGGCATCGTCACAGGCTTCGCGCACGCCCGGACGAACCCCCTTCCCTTCTCCGCCGAATACCAACGCCACCGGCCCTCGGAAATCCAACGCCGTGTACACCTTGGGAGCCTCGGCATCTAGCGCGTAAACCCATAATCCTGCGCCTTGAAGACGCTCAATCAACCGAGAGAGATTCGGTACTCGCCCCACAGGCATGTAATCGACTGCGCCCGCAGAAGCTTTGGCCACCACACTCGTCAATCCCACCGCGCGACGCTCAGGGATAAACACACCCTGCACGCCGGACGCTTCGGCCGTTCGCAGAATAGCACCGAGGTTATGCGGATCTTCGACACCGTCAAGCACGACCAAGAGTGGAGTCTGCCCGTCCGCCTGCGCCGACGACAGAATGTCATCCGGCTCGGCATAGGCCTTAGCGGCAACCAAGCCGATGACTCCCTGATGGTGACCGGCAGGGACAAACCGATCGAAGGCCGCCCGTGGCTCGATATGCACCGGCACGCGCTGCGCTCTTGCCAGCCGCACGATTTCCCCAAACTGTCGATCGGTTCCCAACACGAGCAGGCGCTGGAGAGGACGAACACCGGCACGGAGCGCTTCGCGCACGGCATGGAGGCCGTAGATTACCTCTGGGGGATTATCGTTTCCATCGACTGGTGCCATCTGGACGGTCCTCAATCGTAATGCCATGCCGAGCGAGATATTTCCTGATGTCGTCAGCGCGGGTGAAGTCTTTCATCTTTCTGGCTTCGTTGCGTTCCGCCAGGTCTCGCTCGATGTCAGTGTCTGACAGTACCACCTTTGTTTCGATCCGTTCTTCAATCTCTACTGAGACGGCTTCCCCAACTCGCTTCGGATTTAATTTCGGATTGAACTGCCAGCTGTCGGGCTGCAAGAGTCCCAGTACCGCACCCAGTGTGCGAAACTCCCGCCGCACAGCGCGTCGCATCTCGCCCGACAATCCGGCTTCGATGGCCTTGTTGGTCTCCCCGCGCAGCTTCTGCAAGGCGGCCACTGCGGTGGGAGTATTCAGGTCATCGTCCATGGCCTCCACAAACGCCTGTCGCATCCGCGTCGTTGCCTCTCGCATCTGTTGATCGGCCACACCCTGACTAGGAGCCGGTTCATTCAGCCGCTCAAAGAGATCGTAAAACCCATTCAGGGCGCCTTTCGCCTCCCGTAAACTTTGGTCCGAAAAGTCCAAGGGACTTCGATAGTGGGTAGAGAGGAGAAAATAGCGCAGCATCTCGCCGGTCACGACGTCCGACCACTCGGATTCCTTGAAAATCTCTCGAATCGTAAAAAAATTCCCTAACGACTTGGACATTTTCTCTTGGTTGATCTGGACGAACCCGTTGTGAACCCAGTACCGGGCGAATTCCTTTCCAGTCGCGCCGCAGGATTGCGCGATCTCATTTTCATGATGCGGAAAAATCAGATCCATCCCACCGCCATGAATGTCGAAGGTTTCGCCAAGATGCCGCATAGCCATGGCCGAACATTCGATATGCCATCCGGGTCGGCCTGGGCCCCAGGGACTGACCCAGGAAGGCTCACCGGGCTTGCTACTCTTCCACAAGGCAAAATCCATAGGATGGCGTTTACGCTGATCCACATCCACGCGCGCTCCAGCCTGCAGATCGTCGAGTTTCCGCTTGGAAAGCCTGCCGTACACCGGATACCGATCGACCTGAAAATAGACATCACCGTCGACACGGTAGGCCATCCCCTTCGCAAGCAGCCTGTCGACAAGGGTCACGATGTCGGCGATATGCTCCGTTGCCCTGGGTTCGAGCGTGGCCCGGCGCACACCTAGCTTCTCCATATCCTCGTAATACGCGTTGATGTACTTGGCGGTGATGTTCTCGCAACTCACCCCCTGCTCATGGGCCCGCTTGATGATTTTATCGTCGACATCCGTGAAGTTCTTGGCAAACTCGACGACGAAGCCCGAATACTCCAGATAGTGCCGCAGTACATCGAAGACCAGAGCACTGCGGGCATGCCCGATGTGACAATAGTCATAGACCGTCACCCCGCACACGTACATGCGGGCCTTCCCTGGCACCAACGGTTCGAAGGGGTCCTTGCTTCCAGTCAGTGTATTGTAGACACGCAGCATGGTGCACCGTTACTCCATGGAGGGACGACGTTTCGGCCAATGCGACCAGAGAAAATACCCGAGCCCCACGGCAAGAAACAACCCGATCACCACATCCGCATGGTGGAAGTATTCACGCAATTGATTCCAATGCTCCCCCATCTTGAGGCCGACGTAGGCAAGCGCATAACACCAGGGCAGCGCCCCGACAAACGAAAAGAGGACAAACTTCTTCACGTTCATGCGCGCAATCCCGGCAGGGAGGGAAATGAAGGTTCGAACCACCGGCAGGAGACGGCTGATCAGCACCGCCGCGTCACCATGTTTCGTAAACCACCGATCGGCCAATTCTAAATCATGCTGCGAGACCAGGAAGTACCGGCCGTACCGTTCGACGAACGGCCGCCCGCCCCACACTCCCACATAGTACGCCACCATCGACCCGAGCACGTTGCCGATCGCGCCGGCGAGCGTCACGCCCAGCATCGAGAATTGACCAGTCGAGACAAGGTAGCCGGAGAACGGCATGATGATTTCACTCGGCAGAGGTATACAGGCGCTTTCGATCGCCATCGTAATCACGATGCCGGTATAGCCGAAGGTCGAAATCGCGGCGATGACGAACCGGCCGAGTTCTTCTATCAACCACTCTATCAGAGCCGTCATGCCTGCGACCTCCTACCTGGAGGTGGACTGACCAGCGTTTTGCGCCCAGGCGGTCTCGAGAGCGGCCGCTCCCACGCTTTGAAGTGTTCGAGTAGGTCATGATGGGTCGTGTCGAGATGAATCGGGGTCACGGACACCATGTGGTGCTCCAGCGCTTCGTGGTCGGCATCCTTGCGGCGGCTCCACGACTTTCGTGTACCGGCAATCCAGTAATACTTGCGTCCCCTCGGATCGACTTTCTCAACAATGGGGTTCTCGAAGCGGCGCCGACTGAGGCACGTCACCTTGACTCCCTTGATGGATCGAAACGACACATTCGGGATATTCACATTCAAGATGGTTTCGGGCGGCAATCCGTGCAACAGCACCTCGGTCGCCACCCGAGCCGCGTATCGCGCGCCCACATCGAATCGAAATCTGTTCTCACCCTCCTGAGATACAGCCATTGAGGGAATGCCTAAAATCGTACCCTCCAGGGCAGCCGACACGGTGCCGGAATACATCACGTCATCGCCAAGATTGACGCCTCGATTGATACCCGACACGATCAATGCCGGCCGCCCCGGCAAGACCTTCGCCAGGGCCAGATTGACGCAGTCAACAGGAGTTCCATTCACCATGAACACACGGGGCCCCATTTTGGTAATGCGCAGCGGCTTGTGCAACGTCACCGCATGACCCACCGCCGTCCGCTCACGATCGGGTGCCACCACCCACACCTCCCCCAACGCGCGCAGCGCGGCCGCTACCGCGTGAATCCCGGGGGATGCAATCCCATCATCGTTGGTCACAAGGATTCGTGCACGTGCCACAGCCTCTCCTCACTCTTCGACAACATTGTGTAAGGGGCGAACAGAACCGGCGGGGCGAGGTCGATAACAGGAAAGGCAGGACGACATACCAACGAGCGCGGACGATCGGTCGCAGCTATCACCGTCCTGCAGAACATTACCGTTTCAGAAGACATCGTGCCGATGGTCGGGGCGGCGGGATTTGAACCCACGACCACTCGCACCCCAAGCGAGTGCGCTACCGGGCTGCGCTACGCCCCGACTTACACGACATCGATATACTCGCGCGGTGTGAACCCAGCCCACCGCGTCACCGGAACGGTTCAGGATGAATGGGAATCGATCATCCTGATGATCGCCTGGAGATCGCCTCTGACGCGCTGTGCCAGTTCTTTCCGCGATCCGCGCTTCACAGTGGCCCGTCCTCGACGAGCCCAGTAGCGCTTGACGCCGGCCAGCGTGTGCCCCTCTTCATAGAGCATCCGCTTAATCTCCAGCACCGTATCCACATCTCGCTGGACATACAGCCGCTGATTGCCACGGCTTTTCTTTGGTTTGAGGAAGCTAAACTCCGACTCCCAAAACCGCAGGACATAAGCCGGCAACTTTGAAATCTTGCTGACTTCGCCGATTTTATAAAAAACCTTACTTCCCAGTCTGGGCTCATTCCCCATGACCGGTCCTCATGCTGCGTTTGCTCGTGGCAAGATGGCGACTAGGAATTGACGTACTTTTTAAAGACCTGACTGGGCCGAAATGTCACCACTCGACGGGGGGTAATCCCGATTTCTTCGCCGGTCCGTGGATTGCGTCCTTTGCGAGCCCCCTTGCTCCGTACTACAAAATTCCCAAATCCTGCGATCTTGACCGCATCACCTTTTTGCAGCACCCCCTTCAGCAGATTGAGCACGAGTTCGACGATATCGGCTGCATCGTTCTTGGACACTCCAACCTGCTTGAAAATTTCGTTCGCGATATCCGCCTTTCTCATGCCTTTCCCCCCGCCATCCACTAGAGTCGTTCCTTAGGAAGTGCTTCTTGGTGTCGAGCGTCCAAGACAAAGAATTTTCCCATAAGTTACGTGAGGTTACCTGGTCTGTCAAGGATTATGTGAGCCCCAAGCAGGTTGGAGGGCCCTAGCGATCTGCCAGCAGCAATTTGTACTCAATGCTATCCGCCAGCGCTTGCCAGCTGGCTTCCATGATGTTTTCTGACACGCCGACCGTTCCCCACTTGTCCTTGTGATCTCCCGATTCGATCAAGACTCGCACCTTGGATTCCGTTCCTTTGTTAGCGGACAACACGCGTACCTTATAGTCCAGCAGTTTTACTTCGCGAAGTTGCGGATAGAACTTTTCCAATGCCTTGCGGAGCGCATGGTCGAGTGCATTCACCGGGCCGGCCCCAACGGCCGCTGTATGCTCGATCACGTCGCCGACTTTTACCATCACCGTCGCCTCAGACAACAGCATGCCCTGCTCCTGTTTTTTCTCGACGAGCACCCGGAAGCCCAGCAACTGAAAAGAGGGACGATGACTCCCCATCGCTTTGCGCATCAACAATTCAAACGATCCTTCGGCGCCTTCGAATTGATACCCTTGGCTTTCACGTTCCTTCAACGTTTCGACTAACTCCTGCAGCTTCGCGTGATTCTTGCTCAGCGAGATGCCGTAGGCTTCGACCTTTTCCAAGAGCCCGCTGCGACCCGCATAATCCGATACCAAGATCCGCCGACGATTCCCGACTTCCGCCGGAGCAATATGCTCATAGGTCGCCGCGTTCTTGAGCACCGCATGAATGTGAACGCCCCCCTTGTGCGCGAAGGCTGCATCCCCCACATAGGGCTGACGCTTATTGGGCATCAAGTTGGCAATCTCGGTGACGAACCCCGACACAGCTTTCAGACGCGTGAGTTTGTTCCCGAGGGCGGGGCGCCGCATCTTCAACTGCAAATTGGGGATGATGGAACAGAGGTTCGCGTTCCCGCATCGCTCGCCGATCCCGTTGATCGTTCCCTGCACCTGCAGAATCCCTGACTCCACGGCCACGAGCGAATTGGCGACCGCCATTTCGCTATCGTTATGTGCATGGATCCCCAACGGCACGGGACATTCTTGTTTCACCACTCGACAAATTTCGCGGATCTCCCAGGGCATCGTCCCACCGTTCGTGTCGCAGAGAATCACCCGCTCGGCGCCGCCCGCAATCGCCTTTCGGATCGTCTGCAAGGCATATTCGGGGTTCGCCTTATACCCGTCGAAAAAATGTTCGGCATCGTAGAACACCCGACGATCCTTTGAGCGAAGATAGTGAATCGAATCTTCGATGAGTTCCAAATTCTTGGCGAGTGAAATACCGAGCGCATCCGTCACCTGGAACGACCAACTCTTGCCGAAGAGCGTAATCGTGCGCGTGTCAGATGCCAGCAACGCCTGAAGATTCTTGTCTTTGCGGACCGAGTTGCTGGCCTTTCGCGTCGAGCCGAAGGCCACGATGGTCGCATTCTGAAAGGGTATCGTCTTGACCATCCGAAAGAACTCGATGTCTTTCGGATTCGCGCCTGGCCACCCGCCCTCAATGAATTGCACACCGAGTTCATCGAGCTGTTGCGCGACACGGACCTTATCCTCCACGGAAAAACTGACATCCTCCGCCTGGGCTCCGTCACGTAAGGTGGTATCGTAAATTTCGAGCGCAGAGGCCTGCGTCGCCGTGAGGGTCGGCACTGAAACGGATTCTGAGCCGCGAGATCGACGCGGCGCTGGACTTCGATGTTTCATAGACATGAGGGTAGCAGGGCCACCACCGGACTGTCGAGGCTCCCGCCAGACCGGCGATCGCCTAGCCCAAAGCAGGAGCCGACACCCGATCCAGGCCGAACGCCGTGTGGAGCGCGCGCATGGCCAGTTCCAGATACTTCTCCTCAATCACACATGAGATTTTTATTTCCGACGTGCTGATCATCATGATGTTCACGCCCTCGCGCGACAGCACTTCGAACATTTTCGCCGCCACCCCGGAATGCGACCGCATGCCTACCCCGATGAGGGAGACTTTGGCGATGGATTCCGTCACCGCCACCGACCGGGCGCCGATGTCCTGAGAAAGACGCTGGATAAGATCGACGGCGTTTCGCAAATCCGGCTTCGGGACCGTGAACGAAATGTCGGTCATGGAGGCCTGGCTGACGTTTTGAATGATCATATCGACCACGATATTGGCGTTCGCCACTGCTCCGAACACCCGCGCAGCGATGCCTGGGCGATCCGGCACTCCGACAATCGTAATCTTGGCCTGATTGCGGTCCCCCGTCACTCCCGACACCATGACCCCTTCCATATCGGCATCTTCACGTGTCACGAGCGTTCCCTTTCCTTCTTTGAAACTGGAATTGACCTCCACCGGTACGGCATATTTCGCCGCGAACTCGACCGAGCGACTCTGCAGCACCTTGGCGCCGAGACTCGCCATTTCAAGCATTTCTTCGTAGGAGATCTTGTCCAACCGACGCGCGGCCGGCACGATGTTCGGATCGGCCGTATAGACGCCATCCACATCCGTATAAATAATGCACCTATCAGCCTTAAGCGCGGCCGCCAACGCGACCGCCGTCAAGTCGGACCCGCCTCGACCCAGCGTGGTGACATCCGAGCGAGCGTTGATGCCTTGAAACCCCGCCACCACCGGGACGACGCCCTCCGACAGCGCAGCCTTGATGCGATCGGCCGTGACGCGTGAAATCCTGGCTTTGGTATGGGCGCTGTCGGTGTGAATCCCCACCTGCCGACCTGTGAAGGAACGGGCATGAACCCCGCGCCCGAGGAGATCCATGGCGAGCAACGCGATCGTGACCCGCTCCCCCGTCGAGAGCAACATATCCAATTCGCGCTCATCGGGCATGCCGGTCACTTCATGGGCCAACTTAAGAAGCCGATCGGTTTCGCCGCTCATCGCCGACAACACCACGACGACGTGATGCCCGTCTTTGTGCGCCCGTTCGACCCGCTCGGCGACACGATGAATCCGCTCGACGTTGCCGACGGATGTGCCGCCATATTTTTGAACGATCAGCGCCACGACTCCTACGCTCCGCGTGGAAATAATCGCGTCATGAGTTTGGTGGCATCACGCGGCGCGGTCCCAGCGATGTTCTCTTCCTGCTCATGGAACCGTTTGGCGGCTCCCGAGTGCGACTGACCAGCACTGTCACAGAGCGCATACAAGATCGGCGGAGCCTTGGAACCGTGGCTGTTCGCCAAACCAGGATCACAGACCACGAGCAGCCGATAGGACGAGTGGGTGGCCAATGCCGTGAGAATCGGACCGACGACCTGGGCATCAAACTGCTCGATGGCTCGAACCTTGTCCTGAACATCAGTCGCGTGGAGCACATCGTCAGAAAGCCCGGCGTGGAGATACACAAATTCCTTTTTCGTCAACTCCCGCACCGCCGCCTCGACAGGTCCCGCGAACTCCTCCGATTCGTCGCCTCCGCCGATGGGCAGCTCGGCGGCCTCCAGTCCGGCGCACAATCCAACCCCGCGATGAACGTCGCTGGATGACACGACGACACCCGTTATTTGATAACGCTCCGGCAAGGGAGGCCAGAGGGAGGCGCGTCCCTGTCCCCACAACCACAGACAATTGGCGGGCTTTAATCCCTCCTGCTGGCGCTCCTCATTGACCGGATGGTCACGCAGAATGAAGAACGCCGCGTCCATGATTTTTCGCAACACATCGGCGCCATCACCGGTCGGCAACGCCTCGGCGATCGACCGGCCGACTAGCTGCTGGGGATCGAGACATGTCGCGCGTGATTTCCCCCCGACCCACACCATCAAATGCCGGTGCCCGAAACCGGGATAGAACTGAATCGTCTCCGACCCGAGTTGCTCATTGACGGCCTCGAGTAGTTCCCGCGCTTGCTCCGTATTGATGAGGCCGGCGGTCGCGTCCTCCATGACCACATGCGCCCCCAATTTCTTGATCTCGGTCACAATATCCTTGCTGCCGGACGCGCCCTCCCCTCGCACGGTCACCATGGTGCAGCGAAACACCACGTCCTGTTCTCCCACCGTGATCCCCAGACCGGCGGCTTCCAGCGGACCGGGGCCGGGATAGTACTTTTTCGGATCGTAGCCCAGCACGGCCACACTTGTGACGTCACTCCCAGCTGGTCCGCTTTCTGACGGAAGACTCAGCAGCCCGACTTCGCTGCTCTGAGCAATGCGATCGAGGTGAGGAGTCGCGGCCGCCTCAAGAGGAGTCTTTCCACCGAGTTCCGGGCATGGGATGTCAGCCATCCCGTCGGCATGCAGGATCAAATATTTCATGCAATGTTCCTGAGGTAATCAGACATGAAGGAGGCGGGCCACATCGTCGCGAGTGGCTTTAACTGTCTTCGGCTGACGTGAGATGCCAATCGCCGTATCGGCATCCTTTAACCCATGCCCGGTCAAGGTACACACGACCGTGGCACCTTCTTTCAAAATGCCGGCTTGACTCATTTTAATGACACCGGCGACCGATGTTGCCGACGCAGGTTCGCAAAAGACGCCTTCCTCCCTGGCCACCAACGCATAGGCATACAGAATCTCTTCATCGGTGACCATGTCAATGGCGCCCGACGATTCTTGCACGGCCGTGAGCGCCGATTGCCAGCTAGCCGGATTGCCGATTCTGATGGCCGTGGCAACGGTCTGAGGCTCTTCTATCACGTGACCCAACACAATGGGCGCCGCGCCGGCAGCCTGAAACCCCATCATGCGCGGCAAGCGTGTCGTTTGATTGGCCGCACGATATTCTCGATAGCCGTTCCAATAGGCAGTGATATTACCCGCATTCCCTACGGGAAGTACATGGATGGTCGGCGCGTCGCCGAGATCGTCGCAAATCTCCATAGCCGCCGTTTTTTGCCCCTCGATCCTGAAGGGGTTGATGGAGTTGACCAATTCAACGGGGTACGTCGCCGACAGTTCCTTGACGATGGTCAAAGCCTGGTCAAAATTCCCTTCGACCTGAATCACCGTGGCCTGATGCATCATGGCTTGCGACAACTTACCAAGCGCGATCTTTCCGGCGGGAATGAGCACATAGACGGCAATCCCGGCCCGAGCACCATAGGCGGCAGCTGAGGCGGAGGTGTTTCCGGTGGAGGCACAGATCACCGCCCGCGCTCCCCCCTCGAGCGCCTTGGATATCGCCATGGTCATGCCGCGGTCCTTGAAGGATCCCGTGGGGTTCATCCCCTCATATTTGAGATAGAGGTCGACGCCAGGCGCAATTTTTTTTGCAAGGCGCGCCGCTCGTATCAGGGGGGTATTGCCTTCGCCCAGGGTGATGACGGGCGTCTGAGCCGTCACGGGAAGAAACTTCCGATACTCTTCGATGATGCCGCGCCAGCGAGTCATGACATCCTCTTCGGCCACCCGACAGACAAGGTCGGAAGCATCGAATTCATTCATCCCGTCCTTCAACCCTAATGAGGGTTGTGGGCTCGGAGATATAGGGCATGGTGTTAATGTCCCGGAGGGCGTTCTGCATATCCCGTTCTTTCGCCATGTGCGTCATGATGACCACCGGCACCGTCTGCCCCTCCTTGCGTCCTTGCTGCAACACCGAGGAGATGCTGATGCCATAGCGGCCCAGCACCCCTGCAATCTGCGACAATACACCCGGCCGGTCCAGCACCATGAAGCGGATATAGTAGAGTGAGGTAATTTCCTCCATCGGCCGCATCCGCAAGGGCCGTCGTTGGTCTTGCTGATACGATGCGGGCGGGACGCGACCGGTGGCATTCTTGAGCAGATTGCGCGCGATGGACATGACGTCGCTGACGACGGCACTTCCGGTCGGCATCGATCCGGCGCCGCGGCCATACAGTACCACGTCCTCAACGGCATCGCCTACCAATTGAATCGCATTGTAGACCCCCTCCACCTTGGCGATTTGCGAAGCGGATGGGACCATGGTGGGATGCACGCGCGCCTCGATCTCTCCATTGGAATATTTCGCAATCGCCAACAGCTTGATCGTAAATCCGAATTCCTTCGCATAGGCGATATCGAGCGGCGTCAGCCCGGCAATACCTTCTGTGTAAATCTCTTTGAAGTTGACGGGTGTGCCGTAGGCCAAACTGACCATGATCGTCAACTTATGTGCCGAATCGATTCCCGCGACATCGAAGGTAGGATCTGCTTCGGCATACCCGGCTCGCTTGGCCTCCTCAAGCACCACATCGAATCGCTGCCCTTCGCTGGTCATTCGGCTGAGGATGTAATTTGAGGTCCCGTTGATGATGCCATAGATGGATTGGATATTGTTCGCGGCCAGTCCCTCCATCAAGGCACGGATCACTGGAATACCGCCACCCACACTCGCCTCGAACCCGAGATCGATCCCTTGACGGGATGCGGCGGCGAAAATCTCTTCGCCATGCACGGCCAGCAGCGCCTTGTTGGCCGTCACCACATGTTTGCCTCGCTGCACCGCATCCAATATGACGCGTTTCGCAACATCATACCCGCCCATCAACTCGGCCACAATATCCACGCGCGGATCCGTCAACACTTGCTGGATATCCGTGGTCAGAACTCCGGGTGGAATCGCAATTCCGCGGTCGCGCGTGACATCTAAGTCCGCGATGCGGACCAGTGTGATCGGCACTCCCACCCGTCGCCGAATCAGCTCAGCGTTTTCGATCAGGATCCGGGCGACACCCGTTCCGACCGTCCCGAACCCGATCAATCCAACCCCGATCTCAGTTCTCATGACTCCTGATCGTCCAACTTCAAGACCTTCCGAATCCCGCGCAGAGCCTGACGCGTGCGATGTTCATTTTCCACCAAGGCAAACCGCACGAACTCATCTCCACCTTCTCCGAATCCGATTCCCGGCGACACTGCCACTTTCGCTTCCCTCAGAAGCAGTTTCGAAAATTCCAGTGACCCCATATGCCGAAAGGGGTCAGGGATACGCGCCCAGACGAACATGGTCGCCCGAGGTAATCCCACCGACCAGCCGATGCGATTGAGCCCATTGACGAGAACATTGCGCCGGCTTTGATACCGCTGCACCACTTCCTTGACACAGTCTTGTGGTCCGTTCAACGCCACCGTACTGGCAATCTGAATCGGCTGGAAAATACCATAGTCGAGATAACTCTTGATCTTGGCGAGCGCGCCGACTACTTCGCGGTTGCCGACACAGAATCCGACCCTCCACCCAGGCATGTTGTAGGCCTTGGAGAGCGTATAGAATTCCACCCCCACATCTTTCGCCTCCGGCACCTGCAGAAAACTCGGCGCCTTATAGCCGTCGAAGGCAATATCCGCATAGGCCAGATCGTGGATCACGATGACATCGTGTTCTTTGGCGAAGGCGACGATCTTTTTGAAAAACTCCAGATCAACCACAGCGGTCGTAGGATTGTGCGGAAAATTGATCACCAGAATGCGCGGACGCGGCAAGGTCTGGCGATAGACGCGCAGGAGATCATCAAAAAAATCGCTATCCTGCCGCAGTTCAATCCCACGCACCTCACCGCCGGCAATAATAAAACTGTACATGTGAATGGGATAGGTCGGCGTCGGCGTGAGCACCACATCGCCAGGTCCGATCGTGGCCAGGGCCAGGTGCGCAATACCTTCTTTGGACCCGATCGTCACGATCGCTTCGGTCTCGGGATCCAACTCCACATCATAGTTCCGCTTATACCAGCCTGTAATGGCATGGCGGAGCTTTGTGATTCCACGCGAGGCCGAGTAGCGATGGTTTTTTGCCTTCTTCGAGGCCTCAATCAATTTGTCGACAATATGACTGGGCGTGGGCTGATCCGGGTTGCCCATGCCGAAGTCGATGATATCTTCGCCCCGTTGCCGCGCCTCAAGCTTCAGGGTTTGTACTTGCGCAAACACGTATGGGGGAAGTCGTTTAATGCGGTAAAAGCCGTCGCCGATCGCCATGGATTTGTCAGACTCCTAAGGGCGGGTCCTCTGCTGAACAGGTTCGGTCGCCATGCCTCTGAAAGGGGCGTATTTTAATGGAGGTCTCAATGTGAGTCAATTTCACTATGATTCTAGTAGGTTGGAGATCATCACCATCTTGCACCGAGCATCCCAATTGCCGGATTGCGCTGAAAGACGCCCTCCTTGCTCCTCCCCGCCTTATTCTGTTAATAATGCCTCAGGAACGACAGAATTGTCTATGAATTTCGACCAGTTCTGAAACCTTTCCCCTGCATCATTCATGCACACTGCGGAGGCGCGATGGCTCGATTGGGTGTAAATATCGATCATGTGGCGACACTGCGGCAGTCGCGCGGCGGTAACGATCCCGATCCCTTGACCGCCGCGATTCTCGTCGAACTGGCCGGCGCCGATGGCCTGGTCGTGCATCTGCGGGAAGACCGCCGGCATATTCAAGATCGCGATCTCACCATGTTGCGGGAAATCGTTCGAACCAAATTGGATCTGGAGATGGCCGCCGACGACGCCATGGCGAAGATCGCCCTGAGCGTGAAACCGGACCTCGTCACCCTAGTCCCGGAACGACGACAAGAACTGACCACCGAAGGTGGCCTGGATGTCGCCAATCACCGCGACCGGATTCAAAAAATCGTCGATCTGCTGCGGGATGGCGGAATCCCCACCAGTCTCTTCGTGGAACCGAGTCTCGATCAAATCAAGGCCGCTCATAAAATCGGTGCGGCCTACGTCGAGCTGCACACCGGCCGCTACTCGAACGCCAAGCGTTCCAAGGAAGAAGACGAGGAATTCGAGGCCATCACCCAGGCGGCCAAGCTGGCATATAAACTCGGCCTCGGTGTGAATGCCGGCCATGGCTTGAACTATAAGAATGTGAAACGTCTGGCCCGGCTGCCGGAGATCGTGGAATTCAACATCGGACACAGCATCATTGCCCGATCCGTCATGGTCGGACTCGTCCAAGCTGTTCGCGAAATGAGGGAACTAGTGGCCTAGGCCGAGGCACTGCCGGCAGCAGGTACTGGCCGCACCGTAGATCACCGAAACACCATGATACCAATCGTGACCGCCGACCAGATGCGCACCCTCGACCACCGAACGATCACGGAGGCGCATGTCCCTTCCCTCACCCTGATGGAGCGAGCCGGCGCCGGCGTCGTTACCCATCTGGAAGAACGGTACGGACCTCTCGCCGGAAAATCGATCGCCATCGTCTGCGGCAAGGGAAACAACGGCGGAGACGGATTCGTCGTCGGACGATTGTTGCGACGGAAAAAAGCCCGAGCACAGCTCCTCCTCCTCGTGGCTCCCACCGATCTCAGTCGCGACGCAAAGACCATGTACCAACGGTTTCAACGGGCGGCAGGACAATCGGCCATCACGCGCCCCACCGACGTCGAGGAAATACGCCGGCGACTCGCGGCAAGCGACGTCATCGTCGATGCCATTGTGGGGACGGGACTGTCAACCCCTATCACCGGGCTCTACCTTGACGCGATTCTGGCGATCAATGCCGCCGCCCGCCCAACCGTCGCGCTGGATCTTCCATCCGGCCTCCATGCCGACACAGGAAGCGTCCTGGGAGCCGCTGTGCAAGCAAACCTCACGGTGACCTTCGGACTGCCTAAAATCGGGTTGTATAACGGCTCCGGTATCGATTGTTCCGGCACGGTTCGGTTGGTCGATATTGGAATTCCTGCGGCGTTTGTCGAGGCCGTCGGCAGTCGCCTGATGCTTCTGACCGGTGCAGCCGCCCACGCGGCGCTGCCCACGCGGCGGCCTTCCTCGCACAAAGGGACCTATGGCCATGTCGGCGTCATCGCTGGCTCGGTCGGCAAAACAGGCGCCGCCGCCATGGCCGCACTGGCGGCACTTCGCATCGGAACCGGCCTGGTCACGGTCGCAGTTCCATCGAGCGTCAACGACGTACTGGAAGCCAAATTGCTGGAGGTGATGACCCTGCCGATGCCGGAGACCAAAGCCCGCACCTTCGCGCGCACCGGCTTGGAGCGCCTGCTGGCCTTCGCCGGGGCTCGAGATGCGGTGGTCGTCGGCCCGGGCTTGACGACCCATCCGGAGACGGTCGACCTCGTGCAGGAATTCGTCAAACGCATCGACAAGCCTTGCGTGCTGGATGCCGATGCGTTGAATGCCTTGGCAGGAAAAGCCTCACTGCTGACCGAGTGCAAGCGACCGCCGGTCATCACCCCTCACCCCGGAGAGATGGCCAGGCTGGAAACTGAAGCGACCACGCAGTCCGTCAATCAAGATCGTCTCGGCACGGCCACACGATTTGCGCGTGAACGCGGCGTCTTTGTGATCCTCAAAGGGGCGCGCACGGTTATCGCCAGACCGGATGGCCTGGCAGCCATTTGTCCGACCGGCAACCCGGGAATGGCCACGGCCGGAACCGGCGATGTATTGACAGGCATGGTCGGCGGCTTCCTGGCCCAAGGGCTCTCGCCGTGGGACGCTGCCTGTGCCGCCACCTACTTTCACGGACTGGCGGGAGATCTCGCGGCGAGCCTCCTTGGCCAAGCCGGCATGATCGCACGTGACCTGATCCGGCAGATCCCCCATGCGCTCGCGCCTAACACGCACGCGTAAGTCATTGTCCGCGTCATCTCCACCTGCTCGGCAGAGGAGCGTGGAAACACACCCCGTCAGCAAACCTTGGCGCATCGTGCTGCGATCTCCACGACAGACGCACCGTCTGGGACGGTGCCTTGGCAAGCTACTCCAGGGAGGCGAGATTGTGGCCCTGTTTGGAGAACTGGGGACAGGCAAAACCTCGCTAGTCAGAGGCATCGCCGAAGGGCTGCTCGCCGAACCGGCAGCTGTCAGTAGCCCGACGTTTACACTGATCCACGAATACCGAGGACGGCTCCGCCTCATTCACACCGATTTGTACCGGCTGACCGCCGCCCAACTCGAAAACACCGGTCTCAGCGACTACTTAGACGGCCACACTGTCACCGCGATCGAGTGGGCCGACCGATGGGGGGGAGGCCTTCCGCCGGACCGGCTCGAAATCCATTTATCTCACCGCCCCACTGCCACACGTCGAGCCATCCTGACGGCCAGTGGGCTATCTGCCTGCCGCTTGCTGGCCGCGCTTCGCACCCACCTATCGAAGAGTCGTCCCACTAGAGAGCCTCGGCAAACCCGTGTACAATTGCCCCGGTCAAGGAGGGCTTCGCTTTGATTCGGTTGATATTGGTGGGGACGCTACTACTGCTCGCATTGTCGTTTTTCCTGCAGAACCAGGAACAGGAAGTCACGCTGCGGTATTTTTTCGGGCTTCGATCTGCATCGATACTGATCTATAAGCCGATCTTGACCGCCTTTGGGGTCGGCCTGCTCGTATCGGGAATTCTGTTGTTTCCTGCCTGGGTACGCGGACGGATCGAACTGCGGCGGAAAACCAAGGCCCTACAGGAAGCGGAAGTGGATCTGGAACGGCTCCGACAGGCTCTCGATAAGGTCGCACGCCGCGTGGGACCATCCACGGTCACGGAATCTGAGGGAGAACCCTCCGATGGGTGACGCCGACGGCACCCCATTGATGCGGCAGTATCGCGAGATCAAGCAGGCCTATCGCGATGCCATTTTATTTTTTCGTGTCGGTGATTTCTACGAAATGTTCCAGGAGGATGCCGTCGAGGCCGCTACACTCCTGTCGATTGCGCTGACATCACGAGATAAATCCAGCAAGACTCCGATCCCCCTCTGCGGGGTCCCGTATCACGCCGCCACCAATTACATCGCGAGACTTCTCCGTGCGGGTCGAACCGTCGCCTTATGCGAGCAAGTGGAAGACCCCAAACTTGCCAAGGGCCTGGTGCGTCGCGAAGTCGTCCGGCTCTACACCCCTGGCACCCTCATCGACAGCGAATTCCTTCCATCCAGTGAATCGAACGTGCTGGCCGCAGTGGCCACGCGCCTCCGCTCCGTCGGGACCGGACGCAAGGAACTGTCTTTCGGGCTAGCCACACTTGAAGTCTCGACCGGAGAATATTGGATCAGTGAATTCCATGGCGCGCAGGCACAGACCGCCCTCTTGGACGAGCTCGCACGGCTCGAACCGAAGGAATTGTTGTTCGCCGAGGAACTCTCACCGGAGGAGCAGCGTTGGACGGCCAACGTGACCGGTCCCCGGTGCTGCGCGCAACCGGCAATCTGGTTCGATCTGGAGGAAGGTCGCATCAGGCTGCAAGAGCAGTTTCATGTCCATTCCTTGGAAGCTTTCGGCTGCCACAGACTCCCCCTCGGAATCCAAGCCGGAGCGGCGGTGTTGCGGTATATCCGGGAAACACAACCATCCGCCTCACTCGACCATATTCGGCAGATACGCGTCAGACACCCCCATGACGCCATGCACCTGGACGCGGTCACTATCCGCAACCTGGAACTCGTCAGGCCTGCAGGTCGGGTGGACGAATCGACGGGCTCCTCGACCTACACACTGCTGGGAGTTCTGGACCGCACCGTCACCGCCATGGGAAGCCGGCTGCTCCGCGAATGGCTGCTGCGTCCGTTAGTGACCTGTGCATCGATTGACGCACGCCTCACGGCGGTCGACGAACTCAGAACTCAACTCGACGCTCGGGTGCACCTTCGGTCGGCATTGCGAACCGTGCAAGATATCTCACGCCTCTGCAGCCGAATGTCTCTCGGCGTCGCCAATCCGCGCGACGTTTTGGCGCTGAAACTCTCGCTCTCCTCCCTCCCTGTGATTCAAACAGGGTTGTCTGTACTCCGTGCTCCGCTCCTTACAACTCTGTCCACAGCCTGGGACAATGCGCAGGACCTCTACGAGCTGATCGAACAGGCTATTGTGCCCGAGGCACCCATTTCGGTTCGCGACGGTGGCATCTTGAAAGACGGCTATCGTCCGGAAGTGGACGAGCTTCGCAAGACGAGTCGTGAAGGGAAAAGCTGGATTGCCGGGCTGGAAGCAAAGGAACGGGCACGCACCGGAGTCGATTCACTCAAAATCAGATACAACCAAGTCTTCGGCTACTACATTGAACTCACAAAAGCCAATCTCGGGAGGGTTCCGCCTGACTATATCCGTAAACAAACCCTGGCCAATGCCGAACGCTTTATGACCGCCGAGTTGAAAGAACTAGAAGAACGTGTGACCGGAGCCGACACAAAATTAACCGCCCTGGAGCAAGACCTCTTCGAACAACTACGGGCACGATTGGCCGAAGAGACGGCTCGCCTCCAAGAGATCAGCCGACGGTTGGCCATCCTGGATGTTCTGGCCGGCCTAGCGGAAACCGCCGCCCTGAACCGTTATGTACGACCGACCGTCGACGACAGTGGTGACCTTCATATTGTTCAAGGCCGGCACCCCGTTGTGGAACGCCTCGATCTCGCCGGTGGATTCGTCCCGAACGACACCCATTTGGATCTTGCAACTAGCCGTCTTCACATTTTGACCGGCCCCAACATGGCGGGAAAAAGTACCTACCTGCGGCAAGTTGCTCTCATGACGTTGATGGCCCAGATGGGGAGTTTTGTGCCCGCTAAGGAAGCCCAGATCGGGGTGGTCGATCGCATCTTTACCCGGGTCGGGGCGTCCGACAATCTCGCCGGCGGCCAAAGTACGTTTATGGTTGAGATGACGGAAACGGCGCATATCCTCAACTGCGCGACATCCCGTAGCTTGATCCTCCTGGATGAAATCGGGCGCGGCACAAGCACCTACGATGGCTTGAGCATTGCTTGGGCTATCGCGGAATACATCCAGGATCCCCATCGGCTCGGCGCACGTACGCTCTTCGCCACGCACTATCATGAGATGACCCAACTCGAACGTTTGCGGGAGGGGATCACAAACTATTGCGTCGCCGTACAGGAGCGGGACGGCGAGGTTCTGTTCTTACGCAAGATCATTCTCGGAGGAGCTGATCGCAGCTACGGTATCCATGTCGCACAACTGGCAGGTCTTCCCGATCTGGTCATACATCGAGCCAAGGCTGTCTTGACTCAACTAGAATCTTCCACATCTTCCTCCCGTCCACTCGCAGATACCCAGCAGCCGTTACAATTCGACGCCACGTTACCAACGCCACATCCCATGCTCGAGGAGGTCCGGCAAATGGATCTTTTTTCTATGACCCCCCTGGATGCCCTCAATCGACTCGCGGCTCTTCAGCAACGATTATTGACCGAATAGGCGTCGCATCGTGCGAGTACTTCACAATAGTTCGCCAAATAAAAAGGCGGTGCCCCGTTCGGAGCACCGCCTTCGCTTTTCAAGCTGATGGCCTGTGAAAAATCAGTGCTGACCACCACCCCGGTTATACTGAGCCGTCCAAGGAATCAAGTTGGCAAGCGGCTTGCCGTTAGGCAACAGCACATCGTACTGCATCAACACCGAGTCGCCGCCCTTCGGAGACGTATTCAGACCCGTCTTGGCTGTGGCACAGGCAGCATCAACCTCAGACTTTCCTTCGCAATCCTTCAGGCGAAGTGATGAAATACTTTTCGGTTTGCCCATATCACCAGCATTGTCGTTGAGTTTTTTCACAGAGGTGATCACCCGGTGATTCTGCTCGGTCTCCTGCGCTACGAATTCCACCAGAGTGGTCGGAGAGCCTGGCGGAACTTCCTTCGCTGCAGCCGGTCCGGCATGCGGGCGAGCCATTGACTTCAATTGCTCCCACACGTTCTTATCAGCAGGGTAGAACTTAAGATTCTTGCCTGGGTGAACTCTCTGCCAAAACAAACCGCTCTCGGCGTTGCCGCCGAACACGGCGATATTGAGCCACACCGCTTCGTCATATGGGTCCAAAATAATCACACGGCCTTGAAGCGTCGTGGGCTTGCTCAAATCTCCCCACTCAAAACGCTCCTGAAATGCCTCAATGGCCAGTGCAGTGGAGGCAAACCCCACCACAAGGGCCACGGCAGCCATAAAGCACCACCCTTGCTTTTGAAGCTTCATCATCACATCCTCCTTAAAGAAGACAAAAGAGTCTAAAGAATGTCGCCTCGCGTATAAATTCTACTTCAAGAGCTTGAAGCCGGTAATGGTCCGACCATCAAGCGTCACTTCCATCGCCACGAGTTCTTGCGATGCCTTGATGATCTGATCCATTAAATTCTTATCCTTGACGGCCAAGCGAACCGTGGTTGCGGCATGATACCAACCAGAGTAGGGATTGTTCTTATCCGTACCGCCGGTATAGCCCCAGGCACAGCAAGTGAATAATGGATCCGGAGGCTTGACATCCATTTGCGTCGACGAACGTCCACCGCCCTCACCGGAAGCCGGCTCGCCCGTGTTCCAGTACTGAATGCCGAAGAGAATTTCGTTATCAGGATTGTCCGCCCACTGCGACCACACACGACCTTTCAAGGTGTTGGTGGTTTCACCCTTGAAGAGCTTTCCACTGCCTGTGGTTACTTCACTAACCCCACCCCCTGCTGGAGCGTCAGCTGCCACCGAAATCTCGGCGGTCAGCAAGCCGACAACGGAGGACACTGCAAGCGCGGCTAGAATTCCGACCCTATTCATAACCCTACCCTCCTTGGAAAAATGATGACCAGAGTAACTTTAAATCCCAGTATCCAGAAAAAAGAGTTCAAAAAAAACAAAATCCAGAGAACGCGCTAGGAGGAGGAAGTGCGACCGACACCCCCTTTCTCTCTGCTTACCTTCCCCTGTAATGCAGCCGAAATAAATTCAAACTTGGGCAGTGAAAACGCGGCCATGGTACTGAAATCCCCGAAACGTGTCAAGAGAATGTTTTGCCGATCTTTCACCACAATCCCCGCCACGAAACAGTTACGTTATCAAATAGTTATCCGTTTCCACGCACAAAGTCACACAGTCTAAATTCAGGCAGGCCGCGCGCATGTTGCACCCTCCGCCTTCCCGCACTTCCGTGCGGTTAGGAGGCGAATGACTGCAGACTCGTGGATGGAATCGGTCCGAGCGCCGTAATCGAAAGACAGCGCTGATCCAGTAGGGTTTGCGCCACACGATAGACCTGATCGGTGGTAACACGGTCGATCTCCGTTGTCATCTGTTCGAGTGAAACGTGGCAGCCTTGCGTCAGTTCATCTTTTGCCAGCTTGCTCATGCGGCTATGCGAGCTCTCCAAGCTGAGCATCAGGCTGCCCTTCATTTGGTTTTTGACACGTGCCAGATCCTTCGCATCGATCCCATTCGTACGGAGCTTTTTAAGTTCCCGGCACACGACCTCCACGACACGCTGAACCTCTTTCGGTCTCGTGCCCGCATATACGGTGATCATGCCGCCATCGGAATAGGTGGACAGAAAGGAATAGATCGAGTACACGAGACCTCGCTTCTCCCGCACTTCCTGAAAGAGCCGCGAACTCACACTCCCTCCCAACACGCCGTTCAGGGCATGGGCAGCGTAGCGATCCTTGTGACCGGCAGCTAAACCTTGAAGCCCCAAACAGAGATGAACCTGCTCAAGCGTTTTGCGCTTGACCAGCACGCCCCCACTGACTTCAGGCGGCCGGCGACTCGACACGATAGGCGTCCCTTTGTGAGAGCCAGAAAAGTACCGGGCCAACAATTGCTCCAAGCGTCTCCAGGTAAAGTTGCCTGCCACCGCCACGACCGTTCGCTCCGGATCATAGTGGGACCCGACGTATGCGAGCAAATCGTTTCGCCCGAGCGCCTGAATCCTCGGAGCCTGACCGAGGATCGGCCTGCCCAACGGATGGCTTCCGAGGGTGTGCTTCATGTGGAGTTCCTGAACAAGATCCTCCGGATCGTCCTGAACCATGCGGATCTCTTCAAGCACCACCTGTTTTTCTTTCTCGACCTCCTTGGACTCGAACCGAGAACGATAGAACAGATCCGAGAGGAGCTCCAAGGCGGCTTCTAACTGCTGGTCCAGCACCTTCACATAAAAGGTGGTCGTTTCACGGGTGGTGAACGCGTTCATTTCCCCGCCCAGCGCATCGATCTCACGGGAAATCTGCGTCGCCGACCGGCTTCGCGTCCCCTTGAAAAACATGTGCTCGAGGAAGTGAGAGAGCCCTTCTTCCCCACGCTGCTCGTCGCGGGACCCAACGTTCACCCAAATCCCGATCGTGACCGACTTCAACGTCGGGATCAGTTCGGCCACAATACGCAGCCGGTTATCGAGAACGATCTTGCGATACACGATCGATTATCCTGCTGGCGTGGGCTCGGTGGCAGGAGAGCCGGCTGGCGCCGGCATCGCTTCCTTCCGGCTCAGACGAATCTTCCCTTGTTTATCGATTTCCAGCACCTTCACCATGACTTGGTCGCCTTCGGACACCTCGTCGGTCACCGCCTTGACCCGATGATGGGCCAGTTGGGAGATATGCACCAACCCATCTGTGCCGGGAAGGACCTCGACGAAGGCGCCGAAATCCATGATCTTCCGAACCGTGCCAAGATAAATCTTGCCGACTTCAACTTCCTCAGTCAGGCGTTTGATCATATCGATGGCCTTCTGCGCTGACGCCTCGTCCGAGGAGGCAATTGTGACATCCCCCGTGTCTTCGACATTGATCTTCACACCGGTCTCCGCGATGATGCTGCGGATCATTTTTCCACCCGGACCGATAACGTCGCGAATTTTGTCCTGCTTGATCTTCATCGGGAATATCCGCGGCGCGAAGGCGGACAGCTTGGTGCGAGGCGTATTCAACGCTTGGGCCATACGTTCGAGGATATGCAGCCGGCCGGCTTTCGCCTGAGCCAGGGCCTCCCGCATCAGCGCCGACGTAATTCCCCCGATCTTAATGTCCATCTGGAGTGCGGTGACACCATTCTTAGTCCCCGTCACCTTGAAATCCATATCCCCCAGATGGTCCTCCAGCCCGAGAATGTCGGACAGGACCAACACCTGGTCCCCTTCCTTGATCAATCCCATGGCAATGCCCGCCACCGGTTCCTTGATTGGGACACCCGCGTCCAGCAGCGCCAACGTACCGCCGCAAACTGTGGCCATGGAGGACGATCCGTTCGACTCCAGAATTTCCGACACAATCCGCAGCGTATACGGGAACTTATCCTTAGTGGGAATGACAGATTTCAGCGCTCGCTCCGCGAGAGCCCCATGTCCGACCTCGCGACGCCCCGGCGACCGGAGCGGCCGCGCTTCGCCGACACTGAAGGGCGGAAAATTATAATGCAACATGAAGGTGCGCATGTACTCGCCCTCCAAGGCATCGATCCGCTGCTCGTCATCAGTCGTGCCGAGCGTCACTACCGCCAAACTCTGTGTCTCACCACGCGTAAAGACGGCGGATCCGTGTGCCCGCGGCAGCACGCCCACTTCACAAGTGATCGGACGAATGTCCGCCGGGCCACGGCCATCGGCACGCACCCGCTTTTCGAGAATCATGTTGCGCACTTCCGTATATTCCAGGCCGTGAAAAATGATCTTCACGTGCCGGTCCCGGTTCGGCTCGTCCGACTTGAGCTTCGCGATCGTCTCCGCCAATACCTGATCCAGACGTTCCTGCCGCGCGCTCTTATTGGGAATGAGGATCGCTTCGCGGATCGGGCCAGCCACTAACCCACGCACCTGTGCCGTCAGCGCTGCATCGATAGGCTCCTGCGCCACGACTCGCTTCGGCTTGCCGGCCAGCCCGCGCAACTCTTCGATCTTCGCCACGATTTTTTTGATTTCGCTGTGCGCCAATTCGATGGCTTCCAGCATAGTTGCTTCGGGCAATTCATTCGCCCCGGCTTCGACCATCATCACCGCATCCGCAGTCCCGGCCACCACAAGATGGAGATCGCTCGTTTCCAAGACCTCTAAGTCCGGATTTACCACGAACTGCCCGTTGACGCGGCCAATCTTGACGCCTGCAATCGGACCGTTGAACGGAATCGACGAAATCGCCAGCGCCGCGGAGGCCGCGATGATGCCGATGACATCAGACACGCCGGTCTTATCGGCGGACAACACCGATGCGATAACCTGGGTTTCGAAATAATAACCTTCCGGAAAGAGGGGCCGAAGCGGCCGATCGATCAGCCGGCTGGTGAGCACTTCCCGTTCAGACGGGCGACCTTCACGCTTGAAGTAGCCGCCGGGAATCTTGCCCGCCGCGTAGGTCTTTTCCTGGTAATCCACAGTCAACGGAAGAAAATCCACACCGGGCTTGGCAGTTTGGGACGCCACGGCCGTCGCCAGCACGACGGTGTCGCCATAGGTCGCCCAGATCGCGCCGTCTGCTTGTTTCGCAATACGACCGGTCTCCAGCGTCAAGCGGCGGCCCGCTAACTCAATGTCTACAATATGTTTCATCTATGGTCTCCTTCAGTTAAGTCCCACAGATGCCCACAGAGATACGCTCAATCGAAATGGCCACTCGATCAGGTCGCCATTCTTCCCGCTTCATTCACCATGAACGAGGTGAGCCTATGTCAGTGTTCACCTGCGAGGACGATAGTCGGCCACCACCCAGGATGATGGCAGCCGACTCGTTCACACGACTACTTACGAATGCCCAGGCGCTCCAAAATCGCACGATACCGAGCTTCATCGATATGACGGAGATAGTCCAACAGCCGCCGCCGGCGCCCCACCAGCGTCAACAGCCCGCGCCTAGAATGGTGGTCCTTCTTGTGCAGCTTGAAATGGTCCGTCAGATAAGTAATCCGGTTCGTCAGAATGGCGATTTGCACTTCCGGCGAGCCGGTGTCCTTATCATGCTGCTGAAAGCTCTTCACCAATTCCGTTTTCACTTCTTTCACGAGTGCCATACGTCTCTACTCCTCTATTGAATTCGCAATTCTACCGCCCTGTGATTCTTCCGTGACCAATACTTTCGAAATAGCAATCGGCTGCTCGCTCAGACCATGCTTCTCGATATCCCCGCCTACCGGCAACGTACCGATGGCCAGCAGACGTCCCGATTCGTCCTTGATACGGATGGCCCGATTCGACCCCTCCGGGAAAGCCGACGGCCAACCGTTCCATGCCAGGACTTCGGAAGGGGACACCGGCATTCCATGCAAGACCCGCCGAGCCGTCCCAGCTCCCACCGTGCAGGCCGGAAGTCCTGCCAGCGCTTCGTCCAGCGTGAGCATCGACGCAGCAAGCGCGCCCTGCTCCAGCCGCGACTCCACTTCATCGACCGTCAACGCCTGCTCGACCATCAGCGGTCCGACGCGCTCGCGAACCAGCGTCGACATATGGCCACCGACTCCCAACTTTTGGCCGATATCCGCACAGAGCGTCCGGATATAGGTCCCCTTGGAGCAGGCCACCCGAAATGTCACATCGGGAATCTGAATTCGGACAAGGTCGAGACGAAACACGGTCACCTCGCGGGCCTGGCGCGCGACGTCGCGTCCAGCCCGTGCGGCCTTATACAAGGGGACGCCCCCAACCTTTACTGCGGAGTACATGGGGGGCACCTGCTGAATGCGTCCTTCAAACTCTGCCGCGACTTCGCGGATACGATCTTCCGTCATCGACCCAATCGGCGATCGTTGGAGGACGGCTCCTGTGGCATCTTGCGTGTCGGTGGTTTCCCCGAGTCGCAAAGCTGCCAGATACGTCTTGTCCCACTCCAGCAAATATTCGGCAATGCGCGTCCCACGCCCCACGAGCAACGGCAAAACGCCGGTCGCTGCCGGATCCAGCGTGCCGGCATGGCCCAACTTCATCCCGCGTAACTTTCCGCGAATCCGAGCGACCACGTCGTGCGAAGTCCACCCCGCTTCCTTGCGGACATTCAGCACACCGTCCTGAAGGACGGTGGCCTGCTGTAGTTCTTTCGTGGCGATCATCGTCATCTGCTAGGCATCGCTGCGAGGGGTCTTGTCGAATATCTCTTCTTGGGCTTGGTCACGATGAAGCCCTTCCAAGAGTTCCAAGACACGATTGGCTCTGGGGCCACTCACATCCTTTATAAACGTCAGCTCAGGCAGATACCGTAACGCCAGCCGCCGGCCCAACTCAGCTCGCACGAAGCCGCTCGCCTTGGCTAAGCCATCGAACACGTGCCGCTCACCGTCATTACGTTCCATGGTCGTCACGTAGACTCGCGCCAAGCGCAGATCTTTGGTCAGTTCCACATCGGTCACCGTGACGGAGCGCACCCGCGGATCTTTAATTTTCCGCATCACGATGTCCGCGACTTCCATGCGGATCTGATCCGCCACGCGATCGGCCCGGCTATACGTCGATTTGGTCATGACGCCGCCTTAGAGCAACTCAATTCGCGAACGTACAAGTTGGATCGTGGGCACACTCCGAATCAAATTCACTGCCTGATCCAGCACTTGGTTCACATGCGCGGATTCGTTGGCCACGCACGCCAGACCGAGAATCGCCTTTTGCCACAAATCCTGGTCTCCAACCTCAGCGACCGAGACATTGAACTTGTCCCGTACCCGGCTTTTCACGCTTTGCAGAACCCGGCGCTTGTCTTTCAAGGAATGACCGTCGGGAATGAACAACTCCACCGTGCAGAGCCCCACGATCATGCCCGATGACTTTGCGGAGACGCACCTCGGTTGACCGGCTCAAGCTTGGCGGCAATCTTATCGAAGACATAGGCTTCGATAATGTCTCCGGATTTAAGGTCATTAAAATTCTCTACCGTGATGCCGCACTCATACCCCTGCTGCACTTCTCGCACATCGTCCTTGAACCGCCGGAGCGACCCAAGCTTGCCTTCGTAGACCACCACGTTATCCCGAATCACCCGTACCCCGACACTGGTCCGGGATATAATCCCATCCACCACGTAGCAACCCGCCACGAGGCCGGCTTTCGGAATCGTAAACATCTGCCGGACCTCAGCTCGGCCAAGCACGCGCTCCTTGAGCATCGGCTCAAGCAACCCTTCCATGGCCGCGCGGATATCGTTCAGCGCATCGTAAATGATGCTGTAGAGGCGCACATCGACGCCTTCACGCTCAGCCAGCGCAGCCGCCTTCGGCTCCGGACGGATATTGAAACCGATCACGATCGCTTTGGAGGCCGCCGCCAACAGAATATCCGTTTCGGTAATACCCCCCACCCCACTGTGCATGACACGCAATTTCACGGCTCCAACCGGCATCTTTTCCACCGCAGAAGCCAAGGCTTCAGCCGAACCCTGCACATCGGCCTTGATGACGATGGGCAACTCTTTGACATTGCCTTCCTGAATCTTGGCAAACAGATCGTCCAAGCTGATTTTCGCCGGCCCGGCCAGATCTGCGGCACGCTGCTTCATGGCCCGCTCCTGGGCAATCTCGCGAGCGACGCGTTCATCTTTCACAATGGTGAACAGATCTCCGGCACCCGGCACGCCCGGCAATCCGATGACTTCGACAGGAACCGACGGCCCCGCCTCGGACACTTTACTGCCCGTATCCGTGACCAGCGCCCTGACACGCCCGCTGAAGGTTCCCACCACAAAGGCATCCCCGACATGCAGGGTCCCGCTCTGCACCAGAACCGTGGCAACCGGTCCGCGGCCGCGGTCCAGCTTCGCTTCGATCACCAGCCCCTTGGCCATGCGTGAGGGATCCGCTTTTAGCTCCAGCACCTCTGCCTGCAATAGCACCATTTCCAGGAGTTGATCCAGCCCGGTCCGCTGCTTGGCGGACACTTCGACCATGATGGTGTCCCCACCCCAGGGTTCAGGAATCAACCCATGCTCGGTCAAGGCATTCTTAACACGATCGACATTGGATCCAGGCTTATCGACCTTATTGATGGCCACGATGAGCGGCACGCCTGCGGCCTTTGCATGATGAATGGCCTCAACCGTTTGCGGCATGACGCCGTCGTCGGCGGCGACGACCAGAATTACGATGTCCGTCGCCTTCGCTCCCCGTGCGCGCATAGCCGTGAAGGCTTCGTGGCCCGGCGTATCGAGAAAGGTCACTTGTTTGCCGCGAACGCCAACAATATATGCGCCGATATGCTGTGTGATGCCTCCGGCCTCGCCCTCCGCCACCTTCGTTTCACGAATGGCATCAAGCAGGGAGGTTTTCCCGTGATCGACATGCCCCATAATCGTCACGACCGGCGGCCGCAACACGGCATGCTCCTCACCAGTTGATTGCGCAGCCTCTTCAAGCAGCGCCTCGCCGACCTTTTCCGTCGATACCTCCACCCTGGTGCCATACTCTTCAGCAATCAACGAGGCTGCTTCGAGATTGATCGACTGATTGAAGGTCACCATCTGCCCCATCTCCATCAGCTTTCTCACAATGTCTGCCGGACGCTGACCGATGAGTTCCGCAAATTCTTTGACGCTCACTCCTGCGCTCAGTTTCACGCTTTTCTTTCTCGGCTTGGTAACTTCCGTTGGCGACGCATGGTGAATATGTCTGGACCGGTCTTCACGACGCTGCACCGGGATAGCCCGCAGATCTCCCCATCGGGTGGCGTCGTTCTTAAACTTTGCTTCGTCTTCCTCCCGCGTCCGGGGAGCCTTCTTGGCCTTTTTCAACTTCTCGCGCGCAGCCGCTTCACTTTCCAGCGCCTCCGCAGACGCACTCTTCTTCTTCGCCGCGGCGAGCGCATCGAGTAAAGGCGTCTGACCCGGCTTGACCGGCGATTCCGCCGGGACCGTCACAACGGACGGCTGGGCCACTGATTCCTCGAATGGAGCAGGCTCAGATGGGACTGTCGCCATCGCTTCAACCCCGTGACCGGCGGTTGGCGCGACGATTGCCGCATCCGCTCCAGACGACACAGCAGGAGGCACGGTTGCAAAAGCGGCTTCTGCCGCCGCGAGAGGCGCTACGCTATCTTCAGCGCCTTCCTCTCTTTTCTTCTTAATGAGAATACGTTTCTTGTCGGGCTTCTGAGGCTCTTCATGCGTCACCGCATGCGCCCTCTCATGAGACGCGCCGGATTCTTTCGGCGAGCGAAGCCCTTTCTTGACATCGTGGCCACCGGAGGCGGCTTCACTGGCCCGTGCCTTCGCACCCAGCTTCCCCAGCACAATTCGAACTGAATCTTCATCCAAGGCGCTGCTGTGGGACGCCACCGGAATCCCGAGCCGTTTCAGTTCAGGAATCAACTCCCGATTTTCCATCCCCAGCTGCTTTGCTAATTCGTACACCCGCATACAGTACCGCTTAGCTCCACCCGCTTAGATAATTGCCATTCAGCCCATGAATGTTGAGCCGCTTCAGTCCGTCTGTTGCGCCGCAGCCCGCGCTTCATCCTGCTGGCGCTGTGCCTCGGTCTCTTCCGCCAGGGCCGCCTTAATATCCCGATCCCGCTCAGCCTTTTCCTTCTCATATTCCGTCGCGCTGATGATGTCGATCTTCCAGCCGGTCAACCGCGCGGCAAGCCGCACATTTTGCCCGTTCTTCCCGATCGCCAGGGACAATTGCGAATCCGCCACGACGACCAAGGCTGATTTCTTTTCCTCGTCGATCCCCACCTTCTCGATCGTGGCAGGATTCAACGCTTCCGCAATAAAGACGCGCGGATCTTGCGTCCATGTGATGATGTCGATCTTTTCACCGCGCAACTCACGGACCACGGCCTGCACCCGCGACCCCTTGATGCCGACACAGGCCCCCACCGGGTCCACGGCCTTGTCACGCGACGAGACGGCGATCTTCGTTCGATCGCCAGGCTCACGCACGATCGACTTGATCTCGACAATCTTTTCTCCGACCTCCGGGACCTCGAGCTCGAACATCTTCGCCACGAACTGGGGGTGGCTACGCGAGAGGATGACCTGCACATCCTTCGGCGTGCGACGCACCTCCAAGAGCAACGCCTTCACCCGATCACCACGGCGATAGGTTTCACGTGGAATCTGCTCTTGAATGGGAAGAATCGCCTCGGTCTTGCCGAGATCCACCAAGAAATTTCGCCGTTCCATGCCGAGAATAATTCCATTGACCAGATCACCTTGGCGGGTCGAGTACTCTTTCTGAACCGCTTCCCATTCAGCCTCTCGCACCTTCTGAAAAATGACCTGCTTAGCCGTTTGGGCAGCGATGCGGCCCAGTTCGTCCATTTCGATCAGGGAGCCGATCTCATCGCCGACCTCTGCGCCTTCGTCATAAAGGCGCGCTTCCTTCAGAGAAATCTCGGCTTTCGGATTCGCTACCGTATCGACAATGATCTTCTTCGAGACGACCGAGATCTCGCCGGTTTTGCCATCAATTTCTACTTGGATGTTTTCGGCCTGGCCGAATCGTTTCTTCGCAGCGGTTTGAAGTGCCGACTCGATCGCGCCAATGACCCTGGCCTTATCGATCCCTTTTTGACGACCGATTTCATCAATGACTGCGATCAATTCTCGGTTCATAGCTCACACCTCATGATTAACACACCACCCCGGCATTTCCTGCTGTTAAGAAAACTCCACCTTCCGACGCGCCAAGGCGATCTGATCAAATTCAATCCGGACGGTTTCCGTTGCTTTTTTTTGTTGAACCGCGAGCGTCACGGCACGGTCTTCAACGTCTACGACTGTTCCGATGAGCCGCCATTGTGCCTGAATCGGCTCGCGTAACTTGAGATTCACCGGCTGCCCGATCAGTCGCCGATAGTCTTGCGCCCCCCGCAATGGACGATCCAGGCCCGGCGACGATACTTCCAGGGTGTAGGCATGAGGGAAGGGGTCAATCACATCGAGCGCCGGGCTCAGCGAACGATGCGCCTGCTCACAATCTGTCAGCGTGATCCCTCCTGGTTTGTCGATAAAGACACGGATTACAGTCCGCGGGCCTTGGCCGACACAGACCGCCTCGACCAATTCCAGACCATGAGACTGTAAAATAGGAGCCGCGACTTCCTGCACACGCAGGTTCAGAGCCTCAGCACGTTTCACCGAGGGCTTGCCTGCAGACACTGCTCCCGCTTCATTCATAGACAAAAGAAGCTCAAACAAAAAAGTGGGCCTGGGCCCACTTACAGCGCGGGAACCATACCATGCCATATTATTGAAAGCAAGGGGCCGCTACCCGATCAACGCGTTCCATCGGGCGGACAAGAGTCGTGACACAGCGCCAGGCGCACCGTCTCCGATTACCTGTCCATCGACGCGCACCACGGACAGCACTTCCACGGTCGTTCCAGTCAAAAAGACTTCCGACGCCGCGAGCAATTCCTCCCGACTGACAAAGGCTTCCGAAACAGGGAGACCTTCTTTTCGTGCCAACTCCAATACGATCGCACGTGTCACGCCCGACAGAATTCTGTGCCCTTCGGGAGCGGTCTGGATGACACCGTTCCGCACCACCACAACATTGCTGACAGACCCCTCAGTCACCATGCCCTCTCGAATCAAGATCGCCTCAAATACCCCGGCCTCCTTGGCCCGTTGACGCGCCAGCACATTCGCCAGCAGATTGACGCTCTTGATATCGCAGCGTCCCCAGCGAATGTCGTCGATCGTGATGGCCTGCACCCCGGCGTTGCGAACCGATGCCTCGAGCGGGTGAAGTTCGCGAAAGGTCAGGACCGTGGTCGGCGCGAGGTCAATGGGGAAGGGATGATCGCGAGGAGCCCGCCCGCGGGTGATCTGCAGATAAATTTTGGTCTCTGGGAATCGGCTCAGCCGAAGGCCTTCATGAATCAACGAGGTCCATTGCGCCGCAGTATGGCCGGTTGACAGCTGCAGCGCCTGCGCACTCCGCTCCAGTCTGGTCAGATGGGCTTCAACGGAGAAGGGCTGCCCGCGATAGGTGCGCATGACTTCATAGACACCGTCACCGAACTGAAACCCACGATCCTCAATGTTGACGACAGCGTCAGCCAGCGGACCAAAGCGACCATTCACATAGGCAATGTCAGGCATGACGCATTTCTCACCGCCTCTACTACTCAGGACACGGTCACATAAAAAATCTGCCGGTCTTCAGCCGTGAATTTCCAGCCCATCCGTTTTTCAAACACCAGCCGGTGAGTCCCGATTGCCACAGGCTTGAACTCGAACATTCGCTGCCCGTTGTCGACTGCGTTATTGCTGGCGATGCGAAGAAAATCGTCCTCGACCAGAGGCATAACAGTGGCGTCATAGGTCGGGACCCACTGCTCCCCCCTCGTGCGATCCTCCCACAAGTGGATGTGAACAGATGCCCCGACTCGGGCCGTGAGCGTTTTGGCCCCTGGCTCCCGCTCAGCCCCCGTCGGCACGGCCTTGCTTGATGGACTCATAACACTCTCTTGTGACTCCGGACCAACGGTCCATGGGACTATACTTTACGCCGCCCGCCAATGAACACCTGCCCCTCTTCGACGCGCACATCGTAGCTGCCGACGCAGTAGCCTCCCCCATCCGTTCCTTGTCCGTTTCGAACATCGAACGCCAGGTCATGCCAGGGACAGGAAACGACGTGACCTTTCACGCGCCCCTTGTTCAAGGGGCCGCCTTCGTGAGGACAGGCATTGTAAATGGCATGAAACTGTCCTTCGATATTAAACACTGCAATGGCGCGCTCATTCACTTTCACGACCTTTACCTGGCCGGGAGGAATATCCTCGACCTTGGCCACACACTGAAACCCTTCCATAGACAACTCCGATTTTCTTACATACGAAGCGTAAATTTGAGCTCCATTCCCACCGCAATCCCTTCGCGCCGTACGTAGCCCGCGTCGGCCTCGATCAAGTAACGAATCGGCTCGGGCGGAGGTCCATACAGCGGGCAAGGATCCTGCGCACAGGGCGGCACCTGCTCCAAGATATGCACCACGTGGTGGCTCTCATCAATCCATAACATATCGACCGGGATACGAAACTGCCTGGTTCGAACCCGATGCAATCCCGTCGACTCAAAGATATAAAGCATCCCCGTGTCGGCTGGCAATCCTTCCCGAAACGCCAGCCCGAATAGAAGCTTCTCGGGAGTGCTGGCCACTTCTGTTTCCATAGTCTTCCCATTCGGAAATTCTACGATGATGAGGTCGGATTCCTTCGGACCTCCGAGAAACAGACTGACGCTGATCAGCAAAATCACCAAGAGGACAAACGTCACGATTTTCTTGCGACGCTGTTCCGATTCAGGCCCGCGCGCGCTCTTCACCATAACGAAACACTGTTGAACATGAATGCATCCTCACTTGGTCGCACACGCGCAGAGCCGCATGTACATTGGGCCCAAAGCCCCATGACTTTCAGAGCGCTAGGCCTTCTTCCCAAGTCTCACTCTGTTGACTTGCCGAAGAATCGCAGCTTAGAATGCGATCCTGTTTCGTCGCGAACTATGGTCGCGGCGGCACGAAATTGTCAACATCTTATCCGTCATTAAGGAACTGAGAAGGAGGCACAGGCCATGGCGCTTCTGATCACTGATGAGTGTATTTCCTGCGGGGCATGCCTGCCAGAATGTCCCAATGAAGCGATCTTCGAAACGCGAAGCGACGCCGAAGGTAAGGGCAATCATGTCGGCGACGGGCAGGGAGTCGGCGACAATATTTACGTCATCACTCATGATCGTTGCACGGAGTGCGTCGGGCACTTTGACGAACCGCAATGTGCGGCGGTCTGCCCAGTGGACAATTGCTGTATTTCCGACCCAGCCTATCCAGAAGCGACCGACGTGTTGCTGGAAAAAGCCAAGACGTTGAATCCGGACAAAGAAATTGATGCGGCTAAGGTTTGGAGCGGTGTCCGCAACTAATTAGAACTTCACAGTCCCATGCGCGATGCATCACGAAGGCTCCTACGGGAGCCTTCGCTGTTTCTGCATGTGCCCTTAATTCCTCGAATCGGCTCTGTGCGAAAACATTGGCCTTCCTAGCTTTCGCCGATCGACCGTTGTACACTTTAAGAGAAATGCGGCACGCAGTAGGGACGCGGGGCCCCTGCTCATTTCATGTGGCCTTGCTCCAGCCTGCCCACCCGACACCCTCTCACCGGGAGGTGCCCATGACGCGCTTTACCCGCCTGATTTTGCTTGGCTCCCTTGCCATTGCCCTGCTCCCAATCCAGGCAATGGCCAATACCGGCGATATCGGCACAATCATAGAGAGTTTCGTCACGAAACAATTTCCGGATGCGGCCAGTCACTTTTGGATTGTGAACGAGACGCAATGGGATGGCGACGAAATGATTGTGGATATGAACGCGATTGTGACAGAGCAGCGTCAAGCAGCGCCTACGGCGAGTCGTTTTTTGCTGTTGATCGTAGAAGGAAGACTCAAGGGCATTCAGAGCATTCCCCTGGACGCCGTGGCTGAATGCCAGAAGGAGCAAGAGGCCTAAGGAAAAACGACACTCCATCCCATCAAAACAATTTGCACTGAACACGACAACGCCCCATCTGCATCACTGCAGATGGGGCGTTGTACTGCGTGAGCTATCTGAATCGATTACTTAAGCATCAAAATTTTGCCACCGACGTGGGCCGGGTGCAAATGGCAGCGATAGTTAAGCGTATTCCCCTGCGTGGCATAGAACATGTCGCTGGTCGGAACACCGATATATTTGGTTTCCCCCGGCTTCAACACCACTTCGGCCTTCATCACAAACGGTGACCCTACATTGGTCGCATCGGTCATCTGGAACCCATGCTCACTCGTGGAACTGTTCGTGACCTTCAGCACGACTGGACGGCCCGGCCGAACCTTGAAATCGATAACGGTGACTGGCGGATACCAAGCTTTCAGGTTGCCGATTTCCACGGCAAACAACTCGGCATCCACTATCAACTCCTTAAACGGCTGACCGACGACGGAACCGGTTTCTAAGTCACCGATCTCGACACCGCCAGCTTGATGCGCATACGCGCCTGACACCCCAGCCACCAGCATGACCAGGCCAAAACACACTGCTACCATCGTCTTACCCATGACCTACCTCCTTAAAGAGATTAAGAAGAGATGCGATTAGGTTGGTGAATAATGACCACCGCGCTCAGTAACCTCTGCCCCGGAGCACAGCCCCCACGAATCGAAAATGTCCTAAATAATAGGCTAACGAGGGACCCCTTATAGCATAGGGATTAAAAAGGAAGCAAGAAAGTTCTTGGGGATCGACTGGACCCACTCGCTCCTTGACCGCTTCGCAGCATCCAGAATTCAATAAACTTAATTTTGCTCTTCATTTCAATTGCTTATGGCAACGCCTTCCCTTCAGGAGCCATTTCCAGAACATGCGATCCGATCAGCAGATCATAGGGTGTATAGTCATCCGTCAATATCAGACCTGGTGACCATGGCTTGGTTCGTCGCGTTGCCAGCAACGTTGTGGCTTCCGGTGGCAGCCGATGAGCTTCGACCTGCGACTGAATGCGCGACACCATCTCCTCGTACGACATCCTATCGATTGGGCCCCCACCGAAAAAAATCAGATTTTCTGCGGTCGTTTGATGCGCCCGCCATGGACCCTTCACTCCAAAGGACTCAATGGTGGGGAATGCCGTCTTGACCGTCTGTACCACTGCGCTCGCGCGCTGAAGATCCCCACCTTCTCCCGAAGAAGCCAGATTGAGGGCTACGACGCCGTTGGGATTCAGCCGACTCCGGAGTTCCGAAAAAAACTCGACCGTGGTCAGATGGAAGGGGACGAGGTGTCGGGCAAACGCGTCGACCCAGATGACGTCATAGCTCACCTTCGTGTCTCGCAAAAATACCCGGGCATCTTTGACGAACACATGATGATTGATGGGTGGTCGATACTCGAAGTAATGCTCCGCCATCTGCACGACGACGGGGTCGAACTCGACGACATCCAATTCCAACTCCGGCCAGACCACAGCCAGCCACTTGGCGAGCGATCCGCCACCATGCCCCAAAATAAGTCCCCGCTTGGGTTCCGGCGCCAACGCCACAGCCGCCACCATGAGCTGGCTGTAGGGAAGAAAGAGGGTCGTAGGGTCAGCCCGCCACATGACCGCATGCCACGTGCGGTCGAGGACTAGATATCGAAACAGATCGTCGTCACGGACACGCACTTGCTGATACGGACTATCCTCCTGGTGCACAACACCGGCAACAGGAGCCGCCTGACCGAACAATTGCCAACCCAGGATGAGTAGGCTGCTCAGGAACAGACCCGCCAGCTTCGTCGCCCTTGCGCTCCCCCGTTGCAGCCACAGCAGACCGAGCAGGACCTGGACCACTCCCAAGGAAGCGACGAGCGTCTGTGTCCCCAGCCATGAAAGAAGAAAAAATGCCGTCCCCCACGTCCCCGCCAGACTTCCGACCGTGGAGAGGGCGATCATGCTGCCGGTATGGCGGCCAAGATACCCCATATCGACCACGGCTAATCGAAGCAGCGCCGGCATGACACCGCTCAACCCAAAGGCAGGGGGGGCGAGCAACACACAGGCCGCAAGGCTGGGGCCCCACCGCGGATCTTCAATCACTTTGGCGACTTTGAATATCGCCACCTGCCCCATCCAGGACATCAGCAACGTCCAGGCGCCCGATCCAAGCAGGAGCCACGCCAGCACCGCCGCTACGCGATACCGATCCGATGCCCAGCCGCCGAACGCATAGCCCGAGCTCATGGCGGCCAGAATGATGCCGATCAGTGCGCCCCATACAAATAGCGAGTTTCCGAAAACCGGCGCGAGCAACCGGCTCCCAAGAATTTCCAGCGCCATGACAATCGCGCCGGTCACGAGCGCCGTCGCGAGTAAGAATAGACGTGGAGTGGAATGAGGAGCAGGGCCCTGTCCCATCATTGAGGAAGGACCGTTGGAGACATTGTGGCGAAGCGGCGGAACTCAGGGTGACACTGCGTCATGTTATAACGTTCCCCAATTCTTGAAGTATCGAAGCAGATCGCGCACCGAAATCATCCCGACCACGCGCCCCTCTTCGGTCACGACGAGGTGCCGGATCCCGCGTTCGGCCATGACGTCGCTCGCCTCGTGCGCCGATTGGGCGATATCAATCATCATGACCGGGGCACTCATCACCGCCCGGGCCGTGACCTGCTCAGCGACGGCTCCACTGGCCATGGCCTTCCGGACGAGATCCGCCTCGCTGACGATCCCCACATATTCGCCATGGTCAGCGACGAGCATCGCCCCGACTCGGGCATCACGCAGTTGCCGCGCCACAGTCAACAAGGTGTCATCGGGATGCACCGTCCTGGTGATGGGACGCATCATCATCGCCAAGGGTCGTTGGATGGGCCCGCCTGAAACTGCCATTCACCATCCTCTCCTGCGAAGAGGGCCGAATTCTACTGAAGTGTGCCGCAATCTGCAATTCTCCCACGCCCCCATCCGAAACGTGCGATTTGATTGCTCGCACTCGTCCGCATTGCTATACTGACGACGCTGCACACACACTCACACGAACATCCCTCAGCTTTCTTCAGGAGGAGACGCATCCATGCATATCAGCGTGATTGGAACGGGCTATGTCGGCTTGGTGACCGGTGCCTGCTTCGCAGAATTCGGCGTGAACGTCACTTGCATGGATACTGATGCCCGCCGCATCGCTAGACTTGAGAAGGGCGAAGTCCCCTTTTTCGAACCCGGCATCACCGAACTTGTGGCCAAAGGCGTTAAAGAAGACCGCCTCCATTTCACCACCGACGTCGCCAAAGCCGTAGACAAAGCGCTGGTTATCTTCATCGCCGTCGGAACTCCTCCGAAATCGGACGGATCAGCCGATCTGTCCTATGTCGAGGAAGTTGGGCGCGGGATCGCGAAAAACATGACCGGCTACAAGGTCATTGTCACCAAGTCCACGGTCCCCGTCGGCACGGGGGAAAAATTGCGTGAAGTGATTAAGGCGAATCAAACCGGCCGATTCCGTTTCGACATCGTATCGAATCCGGAATTCCTTCGTGAGGGGTCCGCGATCGAAGACTTTATGCGGCCGAACCGTGTAGTGATCGGCGCGGACAGCGAGCAGGCCGTGGCGATCATGAAAGATCTCTATCGCCCGCTGTATCTGCTGGAAACTCCGGTCGTCGTGACCGACATTCCGACGGCTGAAATGATCAAATACGCATCCAACGCGTTTCTCGCCGTCAAGATTTCCTTCATCAATGAAATCGCCACGGTCTGCGAAAAGGTGGGGGCCGACGTGCAGATGGTTTCCAAGGGAATGGGACTGGACAATCGTATCGGAAGCAAGTTCTTGCATGCCGGGCCAGGGTTCGGCGGTTCCTGTTTCCCGAAAGATTTGGCTGCACTGGTCCAGACCGGAGAACGCGTGGGATACCCGTTTCAAATCGCAGGGGCCGCCGCCAAGGTGAATTACGAACAACACCTGCGCATGGTGACCAAGATCCGAGAAGCCTGTGAAGGGGTGAAGGGGAAAACCCTCGGCGTGTTGGGACTGTCCTTCAAACCCAACACCAACGACATGCGGGAAGCGCCGTCACTGACGATCTTGAGCGAGTTGATGAAGGAAGGGGCGACGATTCGCGCCTACGATCCGGCGTCAATGGAAGAGTCCGCGAAGTTGTTACCGGGTATGGTGCCTTGCCAGGACACCTATGACGTGGCGGAAGGCGCCGACGGCCTGATCATCATGACCGAGTGGAACCAGTTCAGAAATCTCGATTTCGAACGGCTGAAAAAATCCATGCGGCAGCCGCTGCTGCTCGATCTACGCAATACTTACGATACGGATCGCGTCGTCGGCTTCGGCTTCCGCCACGTCTCAGTCGGTCGTCCCACCAAGGATCCGGTCGCATGACCGGCACGTCGGTGCTGCGGGCTAACTGAGGAGCTTCGCCGCTTCGGCCTGAGCCCCCTCTTTGGGCTTCGGCTTATAGCCCATCCGATCGAGCACCTTCATAATCTTGGTCTTCAGCCGGTCGTCGGCTTCCGCTAGGGCCGTCGCGAGGGGTTCGACGGCCGGCTTTCCAATCTTCCGGATGATCTCCGTCGCCGATTGACGCACGTCGTCTTCCTCCGATGCCAACAACGGCACGAGGGAGGACACCGCCGTCCCACCAATCTTGATCAGGGAATCGTAGGCTCGCTGCCGCACGTCGCCCACCTCGTCGGTGAGCGCACCCACCAGCGGCACGACGGCGCGTGGATCTTTCAACTCGCCGAGGACTTCCGCCGCATACTTTCGGTTGAGCCAATGCGAATCCTTGAGATCGATCAGCATGGCATCGGCTTTCTGCGCATTCGGATCCTTCGCGCGAATCCGGAAGCTCTTCGCAATGCGCTTGCCCCCTTCTTCGACCACACGGATCGTCGCCCCATCGCCGGGCTTAAGCTTGAGAAAATCTTCGAGGGCCTCATCACCGACATCCAACACCACGGTCTTGCCGTCGTAGGCGAGGAGTTCGACTTCAAGCTGCTTGGCTTCCGGGTTGACGGCCACGACCCGCTCCGTCACCAGATTAAAGCCATCCTTCTTGGCCCCGCCCTTGGGTCCGATCTGAATCAGTTTTGCCGGTGCTTCATCTGCCATAGTAGAGTTCCTTTATCCGGTTATGACGAGGTCGCCTGTTTCCATCCCAAACTCGCGAGTACACCTTCGACTGTTTCCTGCACCATCGTGTTTTCGTCTTCCAAAAGGGGCAGCAGCGGTTCGATCGCCTGCTTCGCGCCGAGACGCGCCAACGATTCGGCGGCGTTCCGCCGCACGAGCCAATCTTCATCCTGCAGCGATTGGATCAAGGCATCGGCGCTGCGCACATCACCGATCTTTCCGAGCGCTTCCGCCGCATGACGCCGCACCATCCAATTGGGACCCAACAAACCGCCGATCAGCGCATCGACCGCCCGCGTATCGCCGATCTTTTTCAAAACCCGAGCCACATCTTCACGCACCGTGCCGTCCGTAAGCGCCTCGATTAATCCCGGGGTAGCGCTCGAGTCTCCAATCCGTTCCAGAGCCCACACCGCCGCTGTCCTGACGGCCCCATCTTTGTCTTTCAAGGCCACCATGAGGGGCTCCACCGCACGGACGTCGCGGAAACGTCCCAGGACGTTGGCCGCCTGTTCACGAATCGCCCATTCATCGTCGCGCAACGCATCCAGCAATTGATCAAACGCGACCGGGCCGATGCGCAGCACGGCGGTAGCCGCGGCCTCGCGAATCACCACGTCCTCATCCGCCATCAAGCCGATCAGTTGGGGAACAGCCTCATGGCCCATCTGTCCCAGACTGGCCATCGCATGCTCTCGCAACGCATCGTTGTCATCCCGGAGCGCGGCTATCAATTGTGCTATACGCTCGGCATCACTCATGATCGTCCGATTCCTCCTGTCCGACCGGTTGTGCGTCCGCGAGCGCAGCCAGCTTGTCCGCGATAAGTCCGGCGCTATAGGACACAATACCGTCCCGGTCACTGCGCAACCGGTTGAAAAGCTCATTATGCGGGCGCAACACTTCCACGTCCTTGATTTTGGCCAACGCCTCGATCGCCATGACCCGTAGGGGCCTGATCGGGATGGCCTCGATATATAATTGCGCCGGGCGCGGGTCACCGATAAGCCCCAGCGACTTCACGGCATACTCTTTCACTCCGGTATCCTTGTCGACCTGAAGCCGCTTCATCAATGGCTCGACTGCGCGCACATCCCCGATTTTGCCCAGCAGATCCGCCGCTGCTTCGCGTACCACCCAATCATCATCCTCAAGATACTCGATCAAAATTTCGACCGCCGGACGCCCGACCCCGAGCAAATCCATCACGGTGGCCATGCGGGCTTCTTCCCGTTCACTCGCCCCTTCGATATCCCGCAGCGCATCGAAACTCGTATCGATCCGCTCGCGGATCGCGCCCAACTTTTTCAACGTCCGCACCGCAATGTCACGAACCGCCAGGGACGCCATCGCATCGATCAATCCGTCCACTGAACGCGGATCGAGCAAATGTTCGAGAATCGTCGCGGCCGTCGTCTGTGCTTCCACCTCCGGATGGGTCAACATCTCACAGAGCGGGGTAATCGCGTTCGGTATCAAGCCCAGAAGTTGCCGCACTCGGCTTCGCACATCCTCGTCCGGCGATTCATGGAGATTCCGCACGAGACCCGCCGCCGTCTCGTCATCCAGATTACCAGCCATCTGTTCGATCGCGGCAAATGCAGCCTGCCGAACCGTCTCTTCAGGATCTCGAAGCAAGCCGACCAATGAGACGCCCGCCGCTGGATCTTTGATCCGCGACAACATCCCGGCCGCTTCCACGCGGAGCGGAGCATCACCCGTCTTCAAGGCCTGCGTGAGCGCGCGCACGGCCCGAGGGCCACCGGCCAGGCAGGCAGCCGTGGCCCGCATACGCCGCCACTCCTCTTCGTGGGTCAACTCAGAGACCAGCGTATCGATAGACTCTTTAGGCATCTTAGAAGAAAAGAATTAGGGCGATTAAATGACCTGTTGATTAAGCGTTTACCCGCTGCAGAGAGCACTCCTGACCAATGAGCAAATCACCAATTGACCGGTCGTTACATGCGCCCCGGGCGCCAACCAACTGCAGTTAATGTCTCCCGGACATAATAGCGAATATTCTCATCTTGCTCCCTCGCCAGCATCGGCAGCAGTGACGGAATAATCGTCGGTCCAAACTTGGCCAGGGCCGCAGACGCTTCCGAACGGGTGACCGTATTCCGCAAGGCCACGACCAGCGATGGAATTGCAACCCCGTCGGCAATCATCCCTAACGCACGAGCCGCCATCCCCATGGTCGCCATCTCGTCGGTCCATCCATCAGCACAGGTCGCAGACGACTGGCTCGGTTCCCCCAGCGGCGCACCTTCCACAATTCGTCGCAACAGAGGCACGGCGCGACGGTCACCGATATGGCCCAGCGCTTCCACCGCCATAAGGCGCAGTGTCGGCTCCTTCATCACCAAGACTAAATAATCCACCGCACGGGCATCTCCGATTGCACCGAGCGCCCGCACCACATCCTCTCGGATGGCCGAATCCCGATCGTTGAACAATGCACGGAGCAGGGGCTCGACGGCCTCAGCGCACTTGAGCTTTCCGAGTGCCTCCACAGCATGGAGACGAACCAACCATTCATCATGTTGCAGCGCTTGGATCAAGGCAAGCACGGCGATCCCGCCAATGGCGGCCAGCGCGCCGGACACTTCCTCGCGAACCGCTTTGACCTTGTCCTGCAGCAGCGGCATCAAGGCGGCCACGGCCTCTGGGTCGCCGATCCTCCCTAACGCCTTCGCGGCATGCATGCGCACGATCCAATCACGACTGCCTAACGCATCGACAAGCGGCGCAAACACCCGGGCATCGGCAATCGAGGCTAAAATGGCCGAGGCCGCTTCCTGCACATGCAACGCAGGATCGGCCAGACAGGTTGCCAGCGCCGGCACCGACGGTTCGCCGATCGAGGAGAGCGCTCCAATCGCCGCCTCGCGTACGGCGCGATCAGCATCGTGAAGGGCCCTCGTCAGCGGCACGACCGCCCGGGGGTCCTTGAACGATCCCAGCATGGTCGCAGCCTCTTCCCGGATCACCCAATCCTCATCCGACAGAGCCGCGATCTGTTCACTGATACTGTCGGCCATGGCACCTCGGCCTCTCGTGAAGCTCTCGACCTTAACACAGGCTTTTTTCAAGGGTCAACGCAGGGTCGGTCGTACGACCTGGCATCCAAATCTTCCCGCAGAGCTGGTCAAAACAGGAGGGAATAGACGTCAGAAACTCTCGGGACTCGCCCTCAGGAAGTGAGCCAGGAAAGAGAAGCGGGGGTTACCGCACCGACCCCTTCGCGAAATCCCCGCTCGGACCGAACCGGCCGATATCTCCAAGCGGCCGATCGACACGAAGATTGTCGGCCTGGCTGGAGTCCACCGATGTATCCTCATCCGGAGGCGTCCAACCGAGGTGTTCCAATGTCTCAACCACCAGCAATCGCAGGGAATCTTTGGCGGTGAGTCGGACTGATGCATAGGAAAGGACGCGCTCGCCTTCGGCTTCGACTTCCGAGGCTTTGGGATCGTAGAGAAAGGAAATCAGCGGTTCGATCGCCGAGTCACCGATCAGCACCAACGCCGCGGCCGCCTTCTCCCGTAAGACGCCATCTTTCAAGAGCATGATGAGATCGGGGATGACGCGCGGGTCGCGGAAATGTCCAAGCGCCGTGGCCGCCGCTTCCTTAATGAAGGCGTCCTCACTGACGATGCAGCCGGGGGTCGGAGTTCCCTCCTGGCGAACGCCTTTCCCCTTGAGAGCGGCCAAGACAGCAGGGAGGGCTCGCGGATCGCCGATCATACCCAGCGACGCGATGGCATGGCGCTTGACCGCACCGTCCTTCATGGCCTCCAGAAGCCCATCGATGGCACGGGGATCCCCGATCATGCCCAACGCAATCGTGGCATCTTCGCGCACGGCACGGTCCGGATCTTTCAGCGCTTCGATCAAGGCATCGACGACGCGCGGTTCGCGCACCCAGCTCCGGCCGATCTGATAGTCCGTCGTCATGCCTCCCAATGCTCGGGCCGCATGACAACGCACGACGAAATCCTTGTCTTTCAGCGTCTCGATCAGCAGATCGACGGACGGCTGTCCGATGGCCACCAGAGCAATACCGGCCGTTTCACGGACGATCTTTGAGGAATCCCGAAACAGCTTGATCAACGCGGGAATCGCTTTGGGATCGCCGATTTTTCCGAGCGCTTCCGCGGCAGCACTCTTCACGGCTCCATCGCGATCTCGACAGGCAAAGGTCAACGCATCGACGGTGCGTCGATTGCGAAGTTCGCCGCACGCTTTGGCAGCATGTTCCCGCACCCGCCATCGCTCATCCTTCATTGCCACAAGCAACCGATCAATCTGGCCCTCGCCCAAAGACACGACGGCCGCGACGGCTTCATTACGCACTTCCATGATGGGATCGTTGAACAGCGTGATGAGTGCCTCCACCGCCTTGGCACCGCCGATCTTGGCGACTCCCCACCCGGCGCGAGTCCGCACGGACCAATACTCATCAGCGCAGGCACCGATGAGCGCCTCCAACGTGGTCGGGTCCGCTAGGTCTGCGAGCGCTTTTGCCGCCTCTTCACGGGTTGCGTCGTCCGGATCTTCAAGCGAATCGAGAAGATCATCGAGTGCTTGTGCCATCACTCACCTCACTATTGCCGTAATAGGCATCACGTTGACCGCCATGAGGATAGGTGCGCTTGCACCGTACCACCAAGGTCTGAGTCCCGCGGCCCTCCACACATTGATCGAGTGACTTGGAATATTCCAATCGTCCGTCCAAACCCACCGTAAAGGGAAAGTCGAATGTAAAACTGATGAACTTGTATTGCCCGGGTTTGAGCTTCAACTCCCGCGTCTCCGTCGTCCGATAGGCATCGGAGGTCTCGGGGTCCAACACCCAGAGTGGTGGGGTGACACCGGGCACTTGCCACCACGATTGCGGTACCAGCGGAGTGGGATCGATCGTGATCGTGTGTTCCTTGCTGTAGGCCGGCGGGGGGCCGGCAGCCAGGAGCCGTTCCGGATTCCCCGTCAACACCGCGCACGTCAGCGCCAGACTCCAGAGGAATACCCGCCGCCTGATGAACTCTCTCTGAGACGATGAATACATCAGTCCTCTATTGCAGCAGCGGACTGGCGGGAGCAGCCGTGAAGGCCGTCTTGAAGATTTCTTCGACCGGCTGGCTCTCCCACTCGGTATAGGTGGTGAGTCCCAGCGCTCGCATGACCGTTGCCCCCGTATCGATGATCGACACCGGCTGACGAATCGCATGGCCGGCCTTGATGCCGACGCCCGAAGCGATCCAGGGCACCACCGGCACGTTGTTCGCTTGCTCACCAGACACTTCGCCTGCCGAGAATTGCGTCTCACCGACTGCACTCAGCGACGTGGCGAAGACTGTGGTCCGCTTGATCAGGCCGAGGTCACGGTAGAGATCAAGCACCGTCCCCATGGCCTTATCCACTGCTCTCAACGCATCTTTGTACGCGGCTGACTTCCAGCCCTGCGCCTCACCAACGCGTCCAGGGGCAGGCAAATGAACAACCAGGAGATGCGGCAAGGCCGGAATCGCATGGCCGTAGCCAGATCCACTCGTCGCCTTTTTGAGATAATCCCGCACATAGCCGACCAACCGATCCGGATTGCACTCGGCCCGGAGCGGGCCGCACATCTGATAATCCGTATAGGGTTCCGGCTTTGCGAGCTGATATAACGATTCATCCATGTAAAAGATCGCGCTGTCCCGACCGCCGCTCAAATCCAGATAATCAAACACCGTCGGAGCACGGGGATACCCACGGCTGAATTCAAAAACATTCCACGTAATACCGTGCTTCGCCACCGGCATTCCCGTTACCAGCGATGCCATGGTGGGCAACCGGCGTGCCGGAGCGACGGCGGTGGCAGACCATGTCACAGACCCATCCTTCACGAGCGTCGACAAGACCGGCATGGCCCCGCTCTTCAACGACTCCTGGCCAAGCCCTTCCAGCACGAACAGGATGACATGTTCCGTCGTCACTCCCGAAGCAGGCGGGGGAACTGCTGAGGTATCCCGTGCCGCATGCGCAAGGGATTGGAATTGCGATTGAAACGAGGTTACGACGAACGACAGGACCAAGGCGGCGCCCAAGCAGAACGCCGCCGTGGCTGTAGATATGCGATTGATACGATTCATGACCTGCCTCACCACCGGATCCTTCACCAAGCGAAGAGAAAGTACCTTAGCACGCTGTTTTCCGGGAAGGCAAGGCACGAACACCGCCTGCAATGGCGTCCCCGCGGGATCGATGTTATCCTGACAGAGTCGGCACACATTCAACCGGCAACCGCGTTCCTGTTTGGGGTGAGGCAATGCTCCAAGACGGTGATCACAGAGGTGCCCGACTCATCACCATCACTTCCTCGTGGGGACCAGTCGCTCGTCCCCTGATTGGCCTGTTCACGCTCAGCCTATGCATTCTCCTCGCATGCCCCACTTCCGGCCAGGCCGAGGTTCGAGTCGTCACCGGAACGGGTGACCATCGGATGAGCGAGCGAGAGACCAAAGAGGATGCCATACGATTCGCCACTGAGCAGGCTAAAAAACAGGCGTTGGAACAGGTCGCATCCTACCTGGAGAGCGTAACGGTGGTGCGAGATCTGGACGTCACCCAGGATGAAATTCGCAGTTACACCGCGGGAATGGTGCTGGTTCTCGACCAACAGGTGAAGACTGAACTCGATGGAGACGTCGTCGTGATCCGCGTCGACCTCACTGCGCAAGTAGACACCGACGAGGTCGCCCAGGCCATTGCCGCATTGAAACAGAACGAGGACGCGCGCGAGCAGCTGCTCGCGCTGAGACAGGATGTGGACCAGTTGCAACAGGAACTAGAGGCAGCCAACCAGGCACTCGCCGCAGCCACGTCGCCTGAACAGGCCCGGCAGCTGAGTCAAGAGCGCAATGACCTGCTCAATCGCGCGCAGTCCGATGCGATGGTGGCACAGGCCTGGACCGACTGGGTCTTGGTCGCGCCGATTATGCAGCCTTACCCAGCAGCAGGCCTCGCACAGGTTCATGCACTGCTTGGCCTCGCGGGCCGGCTGAATCCCAACAATCCCCACCTCGCCATCGCGCAGCAGACCGTGGGAGCCAAGTCACCACCCGCGCCGCCACAACCTCGACGGCCACCCGTCCCCCATACCGTCCCCTTTCTGCCTGGATACTACGTGGTGCCACAACAACCGGGGCAGCCTGGCATGACCCAGCCGCCGCCGGCTTCAGCGAATTCGCGGCAGCTTTCGAGCGTGTACCAACTCAACCCCTTGCTCCCCAATCCGTCGGGACAACCACCGCTGTCAGGAAGCACGACGACGATCATCCAAATCCCTGCTCAGCCAGGGACGCCTCTGACGCACTCGGGCCGCAGTATGATGCCGACCTATCGACAAGTCCCCGCGCCGAACGGCCAGCCGACCCCGCGAACGCTGCATACCCATCAACCAGGCAGCGATCGAATCCCCTCTACTGCACCGCAACCATCCGTCGCACCTCGCGGAATTCCGCCGATCGTCCATCAGGTTCCACGCGCACCGGTAACTGTTCCCTCACCACATCCACAAAGCGTCCCCAATAAGGGAACAGACCAGGGAGGACGGTAACGATGTCGATAAGTCCGGGCCGCTTTCAAGCAAGATGGTGGCTCTTGTGCGCTCTGCTGGTCACACCTCCTGCTCTGGCAGCGGACATGACCACACCCGAGGTTCGCGACCACGCCGAACAGACCTTCCAGCAGCTCCGCCAGCGAGAGCAAGCCGTCCCGCCGGCGAGCACGCATCACGCCAAGTCAGAGCAGGCCTCCGCCTATAGCCCCGAGCAGTTTCTCATTGGACAGGGTCAAGGCGATCTCGGCAAAGGAAAGATAGTGTGTCAGCGCGTGGCCGAACTGTCCGCCCGGGCCGACATTGCCAAACAAATTCGCGTGCTGGTGAAGGAACATGCCACCGACCGTCTGCGCGAACGAACCGGGCGTGAGGCGGAACAGGACATCGAAGTCGTCCGCGAAGAAATCGTTCAGGAGTACCTGCAGGGAGTCCACATTGCCGAGCGCCGCGCTGACGAAGAAGCCAAAACCTGTTCGGCCACTGCCGTCATGCCAAGAAACCAGCTGCTCTCGACACCCTCCCAGCAATCGCCCGACCCCGATTCGGCGGCGCGCCGCTGAGCACCCTTCCAGACCAAATCATCGGTCACTCCATTGAACTTCGCGCTCCGTTTCGGGTAAGACAATCTTCCCATGCCCATCGAGAACAATTTCCAGCACGACGAACTCTCCCGTAAAAATCCCGGTGACCGGCTCGCCCATGCGGATTGGACGACGCCGCCTGACGCTGAGTCGCCCGCCTGGCAGGAGGCGATGGCCCAAGCCGGGCACAAGCTGTCACAGGCCGGGGTGCGGCTGATCATGTTCCTGCATGGGTCTATCCCTGGTACCGATATCTTTGGGTTAGGCCGACTGGATGAAGTGGGTGGTCTCAAGCGGGGGTACTCGCGCGGCATTTCGGGCCTGGATTCGCTCCTCTCGTTCATGCGGGAAGGCACGAACGGCATCACGCCGCTTCCAGGCGGCCTGACACCGCCGCTTTCCAACGATGAGGCCACCAGGAACCTGCTCGACACCCAGATCGGCGACGCAGGGAATTTCACGACCGCCACAGTCGAACAATGCCGGAAAGCCTTGAACCAGCGGCTGACGAAACCGATCGCCTGCGTCCGTGAACTCTGGTCTAGCGAACACCATCATGTGGGTCGAGCCCTGGCCGCCTGCCGGTTATTGGACCGTCTCCGCGCCCTTGTCGTCGAACAACACCTCGGATCCGGCGATCGTATCCTGGTGCAGGCCCATGGCCAAGCAGGACTCGTGCTCGCGCTCGTCTCCAATCTGCTCTGTCCCTCGCCGATCACCGGTCGGAAAGCGCTCTTCGAACTTCTCCTAGCCGCTCAGCCACAGGGGCCGGACGCTCAGGCGATTCACCGCATCGAGCCGCTGCTGACCAACGGCATCTTACTCAACGGCGTCGCGCTCGATATCGTCACCTTCGGCACACCGGTGCGTTATGGCTGGGACCCGTCGGGCATCGGCAAACTGCTCCACATCGTGAACCATCGCAATCTGCGCACCGACGGGAAAACCTGGCTCTCCAAAATGGATATGCCGCAAATCACCGTCGAAATGCCGATCGCCTGGGGCGGCGACTACGTGCAGCAACTCGCCGCCGCCGGCAGCGATGCCATTCCCGCCGACAATGCGAAGGCCGCCAATAAAGCAGTATGGGAATTGCTCGAGCCCTACGATGGCTTTGAACGCTGGGTGGAGTGCGCGCGCCGCGCGGGACGTTTCCCCAGCGAGGGGCAGTGCCTGCTGGTCGACTACAAAGATTGCACGAGCTCGACCAATGTCCGCGACCACTACTACGGCCATGCCGCCTACACACGCACGAACGCGATGCTCTTCAACTTCAATCAGATCGTCAGCCGACTCTATTCATAGCCTGCATTGTTGTTGCTGTCTCAGCAACCCGACTGCAAACCGAGCTCAGACAGGCCGGCTATCGAACGGTCCAGACCTGTATTTCACTCGTCTACAAACCATGGGAATATCCATGAAGACTCCAGGGCGAGCGAAGAGGTAAGAGACAGACTAGAAGCCGTACCATTGGCCAGAAAGTGGTGAGCGCAAATGGGGGAGTTTTTAGCCAGAATTGTGACTTCAGTATCTAGGCTTTTCGGTGAGGCGGGACGTCGCTGATCTAGTGTAAAGAAGCATCAAGAACAACAGACTTTACTCTGATTGAATCCCTGGAAAGATCCGCGGCGGAGGCTGCCAGCTTCTGTCTTGTGCCATCGATCTGAGGACAGAGTCTAAGAGCCTGTTTTTTCCGTCCATCCGCTTCTGACCAATTTCCACAATTAAACCAGCCCACTAAGTAGAGACCATGCTGGCAATGGTTGTCTCTGAGATACCTCCCTACCAACTGATCTCGCATCGCATCGTGCAATCCTGGGTTCCAACAACCTTTACATTCAACAATTACAGTGATCGAATCATAGAACTCTGCCGAGGCGGCATGAATGATAGCATTCACATGGATATCGGTTCGTTCTCCTCTGTGAACGCGGACTTCTCTGTTCAGTACAATGCCTCTGTGTTTTAAATCTTTCTCGAGATGGATCTTTACATAGTCAGCGAACTTGTTCTCATCTATGGGCTTAGCATCAGACCTTGAAGCATTGTCCCACATAAATTGGGCTTCCGGTGTCTCCCCTTGTAGATTGGCTTGAAATCGCTTCAATGACTCGACCAGCACCTGAAGCAGGTGATCCCCACTCTGGACCAAACACAAGTCACGGTCAGCAGCGAGTTTCACAATATCCTGCGGTCGCATTGAAACCCACGTAGCTCGACGGGCTTCAGCCTCGGCATCCACTTGAACCGATTTGAGCCAATCTAGTTCCGGGAGTTCTTGTTGAAGCTTCTTGATGGCCTCGCAGGCACGGAAACTTCCCCGATAAATTAAGATCTTAACGATAGCATTTTGCCACAAATCAACGTATTCAAGAGGCCCAACGAAACGTGCTTCACCACTTTTTTGTATAAGTTTTTCAAAGAGAGGGGGCCCCGGGAATTTGGACAGTGTGCTAAGTGGTAGCCTTGCTTAACCGACGCCATCGAATGGTGGCGACACAGAGGAGCACGGCGATGAAGAGAACGAGACGCAATCACGGGGC
>JAHFEW010000103.1 GCA_023248215.1 Nitrospira sp. | reverse complement strand
CCTTTCCTCTCCCGCTGCTGCCAGTCCAGATACTCTGGATCAACTTGGTGACGGATGGGCTGCCGGCCTTGGCCTTGGCCGTTGATCCAAAAGATCCCGATCTCATGCGACGCCCACCTCGGCCGCCGACTGAACGATTCCTGACGAGAGAGCGGTTTCTGCTCATGCTCAGCCAGGGGACGTTCCTTGCCCTCACCGCGATGCTCGCGTTTGTGTACTGCCTGTACGGAATGGATCTGAGTCTAGAGCGTGCGCGTACATTGACATTTACCATTATGGTGCTGGCTCAGTTGGTACATGCGCTCAATTGTCGGAACGATCGCCGATCAATGTTTGCGATAGGTCTGTTGTCAAACAAGCCCCTGCTGTGGGCCGTCGGAGTGTCCACGCTCTTCCAAGTCGTTATTGTGCTGACCTCACCCCTCCACCCAATTTTCAAGGTGGTTCCATTTGACTCAGAACACTGGGTCCTCGCTCTTGGCATCGGCATCTTGCCGCTTCTAGCTATGGAGTGTTGGAAGTGGGTGCGGTTTGGTAAGGCGGGCATGCTTTCTTAAATCTCTCGCTACTTACTTCCGATTCTATATCGGTGTAATTCGGTAAAGAGACGTCTCAGTTGCTCTGTTAGGACAAGTGGAAGGCAACAGGTAGAGAGCAGGTGCTCAGACATTTCTGATTTCCCGGAGCGCTAAACCGTGCACATAATCGTTGCCATCGTCCTCTTTGCAATGGGGCTGGGTCTGATCCTCTACTGTGCCGAGCGTTTGGTCAGAGGAGTCGTCGGAACTTCGGTGGGCTTCGGAGTGTCCCCGTTTCTGATCAGTGTTGTCTTTATCGGTTTCGATCCGGAAAATCTTGCGGTCGGAGCCGTCGGTTCGTTTGAGGGTGAGGCAGGCATTGCCCTGGGTTCGATCATCGGTTCGGCAATGGTCGCCATTGCGCTCGCCTTTGGGATCACCGCGTTGATCGCCCCCATGACGTTTGCGACGGTGCCCAAGCCGATTTTGCTGGTGCCTGTGTTGTCCGTGCTGCTGCTGGGCCTGCTCGCAGCTGACGGCCGGCTTTCGAGAATGGATGGAGCGATCCTGCTCCTTGGGTTCGTATTCGCGGTTGTCTTTTTGACATGGTTGAGCAAGTGGGGGCTTGATATCCGGCCGACGGGAGAGGTTGCCGAAGTGCTGGAGGAGACCGATCGATGCAGTCGGTGGCGCTATGTCGGTCTTTTCGTGCTTTCTCTTGCTGGCCTTGTCATCGGCAGCGAGATGCTGGTTGCGGGGGCGACAGCCATCATTGCCGCGTTTGGCTTGTCCGGAACGGTGTTCGGCATGACCATACTTGCCTTTCTGATCAGCATTGAAGAGTTGGCGAGAGAATTGCCCGCTGCGCTTCAGGGCAGGCCGGAGATCAGTTTCGGCAATGTGGTGGGCTCGATTCTGGCCTTTTTCTTGTTCAACGCAGGCATCATAGTCTTGGTCCGTCCCCTCGATGTGGATGAACAAGTGCTGCGGTTCTATCTGCCGTTCTGCTTGGGGACGGTCGTCATCGTGTCCCTGTTGATGATGTCGAAGCGCGTACCCCGCTGGGCCGGCGGCCTCCTGGTTCTGTTGTATGGCATATTCGTCCTGAAAGGGTACGTGGGATGATGCATCGTTATTCCGCTCGTCGCAACGGTCCAGCAGTGGCGTGCTGAACGAGAATTGACCTTTGCTGGCGATTGCAGGCAGATTCAGTGGACTTCTTCGACAAGGAGAGCACTTGATAGTCTGGCTGATTTTTTTGGTTAGCGCTGCGGCGATCGTACTCGCCGGGACAAAGCTCTCACGATATGGAGATCAGATTGCCGAGCTCAAGGGGGTGAGATGATTATGGGAAAAGTGTTTGAACCAGGAGATGTTCGAATCGATCAAGGATGCACGGAGCAAGCCGTATGACCGTGCCGAAGGGCTGTTATGCTTCTGGACATTTTCTTCTGAGCCAGGAATACAGTTCTACTCACCTTCCCCTGATCTATCGATCTCGTTGCTTTGGATCGAGATCATGGGAACGCAACAACCGCCCGATCGTCAGGCCCTGCACGAGGATTGAGAAGACCACCACCGCATAGGTGATGGTCACAATGGCATCCCGAGGCCTACCCGGTGGAAGCGAGAGCGCGAGGGCGACCGATATGCCGCCTCGCAGACCGCCCCAGGTCAAAATCGCGATCGTCTTCTCGCTAAACTCCCGGACGAGACTGAATAATTTGATTTGCACGCCGACGCTGAGCAGACGAGCCAACAAGACGATGGGAATGGCGAGCAGTCCGGCTAGGACATAGGGGGGGTGTAGGTTCAGGACCAGCACTTCGAGGCCGATGAGGACGAAGAGCACGGCATTCAATATTTCGTCGATCAACTCCCAGAAATTGTCGAGGTGTTCTCTGGTTTTCTCCGACATGGCCCAACGGCGCCCGTGGTTGCCGATGAACAGTCCCGCCACGACAATGGCGATTGGTCCTGAGGTGTGCAGGGCGTCCGCCAGGGCGAAGCCACCCAGGACAAGCGCCAGCGTGATGAGAATCTCAACTTGGTAATTGTCGACCGATTTCAACATGCGATAGGCCACATAGCCCAGCGCCCACCCCAATACGGCTCCGCCAAGGGCCTCCTCAATAAATAGCCAAACAATCCCAGCTGCATTGATTGAGGTCTGAGGAATCAGGCTGAGTAAAATGAGAAACACCACGACCCCAACCCCGTCGTTAAAGAGTGACTCACCGACAATTTTCATCTCCAAGGGTTTCGGCAGTCGTGCTTGCTTCAGAATGCCCATGACCGCAATGGGGTCAGTTGGTGCGATGAGAGCTCCGAATAACAGGCAATAGATCAATGGAAGGTGAAGTCCGACGACGTCAAAGAGATAGTACCCCAGAAACCCTGTGATAAATGTCGAGAGCGCCACGCCGACTGACGCCAACGTTCCGACTACCCATTTGAGGTTGAGCAATCCAGACAAATTGACGTGCAGGGCGCCGGCGAATAAGAGACAGCTCAGCATTCCGTGCATCAAGGTCTCGTTGAAATCGATCCCTCCGATAAAGCGCCGCGCTTCGGCTTCGATTCCAAAGCCCAACTTTCCCAGGGCCACCAGCACGAGGGACATCGCCAGCGCAATGGCCATCAGCCCAATCGTGATGGGCAGCTTGATGAAGCGGTGGTTCACATAGCTAAAAATCGCCGCCAAGCAGATCAAGATGGTAATGGTGTGGATGAGGCTCATCGTATGTCACGCAAGAGATCGCACAACGTCCGAGTCGCTTAAATCATTAGTCCACGTGGCCACTGAAAGCCAACTCCTTTATCCGACATTCCGTACAGAGCTCCAGGAACGATTGAAGTTGATCCGCCGAGCAGGTCTTCTGTGCCTCCTCACCCACGCGGACGACATCAGGACCGAATTTCGGCAGGTAGGCGACCGCCTTGACCGACTTGAGTGCGTGGCTCTGGAGAACCTGCATGAGTTTCGCAGCCCCATCGAACGTGCGCACGCCCATGAAGACATGCGTCATGGATCCTTGGGGCTTCTTGAGGGAAATGAAGATCGTAAAGAAACTCGGCTCGACGTGAAGTGTGATTCGATCCACTGCCAGGTGGGGCGCTCCTATTACTGCGAGTGGGAGGGCCTGAATCACCGTGGCCGCGCATCGGTGATCAAGTTCTGTCTGCTCGTGGACGACGGCGGATTCCTCGCCCTCGTGGAAATCTTTGGTTTCGGCGTGCGCGAGGCGTGGAGAAAGATGGAGACTCATCACCCATATCTGCAAGCCGACCATGAGGGCCCACATCGCAAGCTGACGCCTTCTATGCGCCGCAACCTTGAAACTTGTCATAGTTTCCTCCAGTGTTCGCCACATATTGCTATTCCTCGATGGACATGCGCAGAACCCATCTTCCAAATCGATTGATGATGGGCTCTCTCTAACGGCCGAATGCCCAGTTGATCGAGAACAATAGGAGATGCTGTTCACCGGCCAGGCCCACGACACCGGGTGAAACTTCTCCCTGTTTGAAAAAACCTCCGCCAACACCGGTTGATTCGTCGTACCGGTATTCCAGCCGCAGCAGCGCCGTCTGCCAGGGGTGGGTCCATTTGTACTCCAGGGTGGTCGTCAAGGCTTTCAATAGTTGTTCGGAGCCGGAGATGCGCCCGTTGCGATCCCAATAGAACTCAGGGCGTACGCCAACGCTCCAGGGGCCGCTGACGTTCCAACGCGCATAGAGGGCTGCGGCTGTCCAGAAGGTGCGGGGATGGCCGGCCAACTCGGCCGCGTTCTCAGTGCCCACGTCGTAAGCCGCGGCAAGGGTCACTGGGCCGTCCTTCCATTCGATAATGCTGTCGGAGAAAAAACGCCAGAATGCGATCGAGGTATTCGACTGATCCGGACCGTAGTAGAGGTTTTCCGTGACCATCAGGCGTGACGCCGGCTTCCAGACCAGCTGCGTGCCGTAGCTGGGTTGATCGTTCTGGTGCGACAGATAGTTGTAGCCATTGATCACGTAGAGGCCCAGTTGCCACGCGTCATTGATGGGATAGGTCGCGCCCAGGCCGAACATGAAATAGGGCGCGTTGTCGGCCATGTAGGAGCGGGTATAGTTCAGGTTGTTTTTCGCGTAGATGGATTGATAGCCGATGAAGCTATTGAAGAGGCCTGCAGTCAACGTCAGCCCGTTGCCTACCGGCGCCAGGTAGGACACATTGGCGCGCGAGAGGTGTCGAAGGGTGTCGGCGCCATCGATGGGCTTTTCTCGCCCGGGGTTCGCATCTGGCACGAGGGCATTCGTGTCGTAGCCCCCTTGCACCCCGAACTCCATTCCCCAACGCGATGTCTCGGAGACATCTTTTCGAACGTATCCCTGCACCATATTGGGCGCCAGTTCGTTGACTCTTGGAGTGGTGCCCTTGCTCCGCCAACGGTGGTTTTCGGGAAAGCTGAAGTCGAGCGCATAGCTCAGATCAATCATTGCTCCATAGTGCCAGTCAGACGAAGCGGCGGGAGAATTTTCACCGAAGGCCAGGCCCACGCTGCCGACAGGAAGGAGCAGCGCAAGCCATAACGCCACTGTCCATCGCAGGCCTTGGCGCTGGTTTCTCGTGCGTCCGAATGCGATCAAGCCTTGCGACCCTGTGGCGGTTTGACGAGCTGCACCTTGATCTCGGGGGTTTCCACGAGGTGGAAGGTGGCAGAGGCCAGCGCGACGCGGCCGGCTGTCTGATCGACTTCTTCGAGGACGCGCGTGAATAAGCGATCTTTTGTGATCCGGCGCTTCTTGTAGTCCACGACATAGCGCAGGGTAAATTCCATCCAGTTATCATTGGCGACCAAGAACACGCGCGGGTCCAGCTCTGCCTGGTCTACGCGGTACTGCTGAATCAGCTCTGACCAGCTCACCTTGGCCTGCTCTGTGTACTCACCGGTGATGTCCAAGAGGATACGCTGAAAAATGTCTCTCGCCAGACGGTAATCGCTGCCGTATTTCACCGGCACGGTGACTTCGTCCCACAGAAACGGGAAGTCGCCGGAGTAGTTGAAAACGGGCTCTTTGAAGACGAAGCTGTTCGCGATCTTGACGATGCGGCCGTTATACAGGTCCGAGTTCACCCATTGGCCGATTTCCATCATCGTGGTGCGCAACATGCCAATGTCGATGACATCCCCTTTGATGCCGCCCAGCTGGACACGGTCTCCCGTGTTGTAAAAATTCCCGAACGAAATCGCGACCCAGCCGGCGAGGCTCGCGATGACCTCCTGAAGCGCAAAGGCAATCCCGGCGCCGGCCACGCCGAAGGCCACGGCCATTTTGCCGAGGCGGTCGCTGAAGATCAGTGAGATGACCACCAGTCCCGTGAAATACCCCAGGAAGGTCACCAGCTTTTTCGCGCGGTAGAGATTCCCTGGTTCCCGCACGTACCGCGTAAGGACACCTCGCGAAATGCGCACGAGGGCCATGACGATCAGAATACTGACCGTAGTCGAAATCAGCTTGCCCACCGTCGGATCGAACAGCCAACTTGTGACGAACTGCTCCATCCTGGCGCTCATGGTTGGGGCTCTCCTTTCGCCGGCCCGGCCTCTTTCGAGTCGCCAAAGAGGTTGCCGAGCGGCCCAATCCGAAAAGCGGGAGCTTGATAGCTCTTGGGGAGATACTGCTCAGGAATGGTGGTCTGGTTTCCGTCGCGGATCTGCGCATAGTGCGGGGACATGATCTCGACTCCAGCCTCATTGAACTTGTCCTGGATGTGTTGGTGTAACTCGGCGTAGATCGTCGCCATCAGATTCGCCTGATCGGTATACGCATTGATTTCGTAGGTGACAAAGAAATCGTCCAGACTGGTCTGTAGCACAAAGGGTTCGGGTTTCTGAAGAATGTGGGTGGTGGCTCGCGCCGCGGCAATCAGGAGTTGATGCACCGTTTTCCAGGGCGCATCATAGCCGATGGTCACGCTGGTGTGCAGGATCAATCCTAGGTTCTTGGCAGAAGAACTAAAGTTGATCAGATGGTTACCGAGCACCAGGGAATTCGGAATTGTGACATCCACATTCTTGATGGTGCGAATGCGGGTTACGAGCAGGGTTTTCTCCATGACATCGCCGATGGTATCGGCCACTTTGACGCGGTCCCCGATTTTGAACGGATGCATATAGGTCAAGACCACTCCCGCAATGATATTGCTGATGGAGACCGCGGATCCCAACGACAGCAGAAGACCCAAGAAGACCGAGATGCCACGAAAGCCTTCCGACTGAGATCCTGGGATGTAGGGGAAAATGGCGATGGCGGCGAACACGATGACCAAAAAACGAACGATCTTATACGTCGGCTGCGCCCAATCACGCTGGAAATCGGCAAAGGTAATCGCGCCGCGTTCGATCCCGCTGAACAAGAGACTGATCAGTTTGATGATGTAGCGGGTGACGATAATGATGACGAGGATGGAGATCACGTTGGGGATATAGGTCGCAAAGGCCTGGCCGATGGTGTGCAAGGTGGTGAGGACCGCGTCAAATAATGCTACGGAGATGCCCCGTGTCCAGGGGAAGATACCCAGGACAGACGTTAGGTAGATGTAGAACAGGACTAAGACGGCTACAGCGCGGATGGTTCGGGCGATGCTGCTGAGTCCGGTTGTAATTTGATCGGCTGATAAGAGCTCAACGCGCTGAATCCTGATCGAACGAATGACGGTCCCGCGCCATGCGTCGAGCTTGGCGTAGAGTTTTGGAAATGTCTTCTGGAAGAACACCAGAAGGGCCACAAGGATGATGGTATCCAGGAGGGCCAAGGCGACGTCGATGATGAGCGCGCGCGTCGTGACCTGCGCGCGAGATTTGGCCAGGGCCGCTTGAATCTTCTGCGCATAGTCCCTCGCGAGGTCCTGTCGGTTCTTGCCGGTGGGCTGCGCATCGCGGTCCGTGACCGTCATGACCACCATTTCGCCATAGACGAGTTCGCTGGTGGATTCTCGGTCGGCAGCCGTGACGGGATAAATTCTGGTGAACGGATCTTTGGCGAGACGTACTAAGCGTTCCGTGACGGCCTGCGCCCGGTTCTGGGGAGTAAAGGGGCCGAGCTGGTCGTAAATTTCAAAGAGCGTTTCCTCGGCGAAGACGACGGGTGCTCCAACTGGTTTTCCCGGGGGTGCTTGGTGTGTCGGTGTGACCGGATTTTGGGCGGAAGCTGCTGCATGCGTCAGCACGAAGAAGATAGGAAGGACGAGCACGAAGTGTTTTACACATCGAAATATCATGAAGCACCTCCGAGCGAGATGGCAGAGAAGGATGGAAGCTGATGAAAAGGACGAACCGGCCACGATGGAAGAGGCATACTACAACATTCGGAATCCTGAAGCCTACCGCAAATCATGCTCGCTTTAGAATGGTGCATGTGTAACGAGTGGCTGGCAGTGAAAAGAATTGCTTCCAGGTGGCGCGCCCTACCATAATGCTCTGCGCGAACGGCACTCGCCCCTAACAAAGAAATAACTCATGGAATCGTTGAGCGTTGAAACAGTTCTTGGTCTGATCGGAGTGGTGATTCTCGTCGGACTTGCCGGCGAGGTCGGCTTCAAGCGAACCGGTATTCCCAGTGTCCTGTTTCTCATGGGACTCGGCATCGTGCTCGGACCGGTGCTCGGCTACGCCGATGCGGCGCGCGTCGCCTCGTTGGCTCCGTTTTTCGGGACCCTGGCTCTGCTGATCATCCTCTTTGACGGCGGCTTGAATCTGCAATTCATGAAGGTGTTGCAGGAGACGCCGCTCGCCTTGCTGTATTCCGTCATCGTTTTTAGCGGATCGGTGCTTGGGGTGGCAGCGCTCTACGTCTGGGGCCTCCACGGGCAATGGCTGCAGGGGCTGCTGCTTGGCGCAATCCTGGGTGGGACCGCTGCCGCCATTATTTTGCCCGTGGTCTCGCAGCTCACCTCGTTGCGCGACCCCGTCAAAGTGCTCGTGAGTCTGGATTCCGCGTTTTCGGAAGTCTTCGTGGTCGTGATTGCGCTGGCCATTATGGGTTCCTTCACGGAGGCAGGCGGAAAATTCGGCGTCGTGCGGGAGATCTTCCATTCCTTCTTCGACGCCCTTGTTTTGGCCACCATCGCCGGAGCGGTCTGGGCTAGATTGCTAACCTGGCTGGCCGGGCAGACGTTGTCGTACATGCTGACCCTCGCAGCAATCTTAGTGCTGTACTACATCGCCGAGTTGGTTGGGGCGAACGGCGCGATTACGATTCTGCTGTTCGGCCTCGTGCTGGCCAATATGGAAACTCTCGCCGGCCGGTTGGTGCGGCCGCTGCGAGTGTTGATCGGGTACGAATTGGATCAAGCCAAGTTTGTGCTGGACGAATTCTTGAAACGCATCAATGAAGAGCTGTCGTTTCTGGTCCGCACCTTCTTTTACGTGTTATTGGGCCTCATCGTGGATTTCTCGAAATTCAACTGGACCATTGCAGCCTGGGGGCTGGCGTTCTTCGCGGTCGTGTTCGGCGTGCGCGTGATCGCGACGTACGCGATCGGCGAGGCCACCAGCAATTGGTCCTCCAGCGACCGTGTGCTCATCGCCGCGATGATGCCGCGAGGCGTCGCCACGGCCGTGATGGCCTTCTTGCCGGCGAGCGCAGGCATTCCCGACACGGAGAACTTTCCCATGTATGCGTTGACCGTCATCACCCTCGGCGTCTTGTTCATGACGCTCTCGCTGGCGCTCTATCAGACAATGGCTTCACAAGAACAGAACTCCGCCCATCCTTCCCCGCTGTCCTCATAACGCACCGCTGGGCTTTTCAGAATTTCGGGTTGTCTCAGTGCGCCATCGAGATGCGTCGAAGCTGGCGGGGCCGTGTCGTTATGAGAGGCAAGCGATTCACGAAGGCTGGAAGCTCAGTCTCTTCGTTCTACTCGAATGGTCGAGGTCCGGGACATAAGGTTTTGAAACGCACAAGACGTGAGACAGAATAGTTGTACAACTACGTGAGTCTCGTCACAATGGAGCTTATCGTGACGTCCGAGGGAGCAGGCGCGAGTGGTGCCATCGATGTTGCGATTTCCCACAGCGCGGGGTAACCCTAATGGCCCAATATGCCTCAGTGGAGTGAGGGTTTGGTCGATGGCCGATAGATAAGGTTGGGATGATGCCTTACCCTTTGCACGATTCAGTCCGTTCGTTCATCTTGGCATCAGGCCTGCAGCACTGTGATGGAAGCTGTGTATGATCAGGGACGAGCGTGTCGGCAGGATGGCGGCTCAACAGCACAGGCTTTGATTGTATGAAGAATGTGCGGTGTCACTCAACAGGGCAACTGGGAAGTTCGATACGTCAGTTGCGGCGGGTGCCGGGTCGCGTGCCACGAAAGGCGCCAAAACGGCCTTGGCCGCCCAAAGGGCCTCCGAAACCGCCAAAGCCCGCGCGGAAGCCGATCAAACCCCAGAAAAGAATCCCTTCCCGACCACGGCGTCGCACATCGCGACGCGAAGCTGCTGACGTGCTTCGGGGTTCGCTCTGCGGGTAAACCTGCAGAGCGCCCGCGTTGTCGGAACCTGCGAGAGGATGGAGAAAAGAGCCATGACGAGAGAAAGGAAGGTTCCGCATGAGTACAAGACAAGGGAAACGGTACACGACCTCGTACAAAGAAAAGGAGCATCCCAGGCAAGATCCTTATGCGATGCTGAAGGCCCCGAAAGGGCCGGCGATCTGCAGAAAGTGTAAGGCCGTTTACGCGGATAAGCGGTGGGACTTCGATGAGGCAGCAGCTAGGAAGCTGGCGGCATCTCCTCGCACGCAGAAGCTCGTTTGTCCTGCCTGCCAGAAGATCAGGGACGACTATCCTGAGGGCATCGTCACCTTGCAGTGGTCGGATCTCCGGAGCCATGAGGCTGAGATCAGAGGACTGATCGCCAATGTGGAAGCGCGCGCAATGTCGGGCAACCCTCTTGAGCGGGTCATGAAAGTTGTGAGGCGTAGGAAAGACCTCGAAGTGCAGACGACGAACGACCGATTGGCGCAGCGTATTGGGCGCGAGTTGGTGCGGGCGTACAAAGGGAAGGTTGCTTACAATTGGGCTCATCGCGACATGATGGTCCGGGTGGCGTGGCAGGGGCCCGTGCCCAAAACTGGGGCCGGAAATCGAGAACGTAAGGGAAAGTGAGCAGTCCTGTGGTGATCGGCGCCGAGCGGTCGGTCTTCGGCGCCCTGCGTCGTCCGAAACTGCGATAGATCAGAGGAAAAGCATGTTGATAGCCTGGTCGGTGTTCCTGGCGAGCGCAGCGGTGATCGTCTACGCTGGAACGAAACTGTCCCGATACGGCGACCAGATCGCGGACCTGACCGGGTTGGGCGGCCTCTGGATCGGCGTCGTGCTGATGGCGGGAGCGACCTCGCTGCCGGAAATTTTCACCGATGTGAGCGCCGCGCTCATGAACGCGCCCAATCTCGCCGCGGGCGATCTATTCGGCAGCAACATGGCGAATATGCTTATTCTGGGCATCATCGACCTGATGCACCGGCAAAAGCGGATTTTTCAGCAGGCGGCATTCGAACATGCCCTGAGCGCTGGCTTGGCCCTTTTCCTTACCGCATTTGCCGCCTTCTTCGTGTTGTTGGGGTTGGATGTGAAGCACGGGGGGATCGGATTAGGGAGCATGCTGTTGCTGATGTTCTATATCTTCGGCATGCGCCTCGTGTTCAGACAAGAGGTCATGAAACGGCGTCAGCGTGAGCATGAACTGGTTGTGGAAGGGCAGACCCCGGAGGTGCCAACACGTTTAGACAAACGAGATGCGCTGCGGCGCGCCTCCATGGGATTTGCAGCGGCCACATTGGGATTGCTCGTGGCCGCGCCGTTTTTGGCAGGCTCGGCTCGCATGATCGCGGAGCAATCGGACATTTCTACAACGTTCATCGGCACGTCCCTCGTTGGCATCACCACGTCGTTACCAGAGCTGGTCACCGCGACTGCTGCCGTCCGGCTGGGGGCTTTCGACCTCGCGGTCGGTAATCTCTTCGGCAGCAACGCCTTCAACATGGCGGCATTTTTCTTTGTGGACATCGCCTATCGCAGCGGGCCCCTCTTCAACGCCATCTCTGACGCCCATGCCATGGCGGCCCTGTGGAGTATCCTCCTCATGAGCATTGCGGTGATGGGGATCATCTACCGCGTGGAACAACGGTATCTCTTGATCGAACCGGACAGCTTTCTGATCATCCTGGGCTATTGTTTGGGAATGTGGCTGCTGTTTCAATGAACCTGAGAGAGTCTATCGCTGGTTCGTGGCATTCGCGTCCGGCCGATGCGCTCGCGAAGGAACTGCGCACGAACCTCGATGCGGGCATCAGCGCCGATGAGGCGGGTCTCCGACAAAAGAGCGAGGGGTTCAACGAACTGCCCGAAGCTCCGCCGCCTTCACTCCTGAAGCTGTTTCTCGCCCAGTTCACGAGCGTCATTATCTGGGTGCTAATCGGGGCGGCGGTCATCTCCGGATTGTTG
>JAHFEW010000102.1 GCA_023248215.1 Nitrospira sp. | reverse complement strand
GATAAACCTTTCAAGTAATCCCTTGTCATACTTCGCACCCACCAGCGAATTTGAACTTATGCCAGAGTGTTGGAAAGGGCATGAGTTCCCTTTCCGGAGTGTGGTGTCGATTGCGGTAGGGGACCGGTCCGGAAAATCCTACGCCGAGGCCGCCAACTCCACGATTCCAAATTGGTGCGCACGGATGAGCAGTTTTTGCCGATTGGAGACGCCGAGTTTGTCGAAGATGCTGGTGAGGTGGTGACGGACCGTAATACTCGAGATGCACAGGCGGTCGGCAATATCTTTGTTGGAGAGTCCCTGACTGATTAATCTGATGACCTCGCGCTCTCGTTCGGTCAAGACGTTTGGCCACTTGGCCTGACCGGGATTGCTGGTGAGTGAGAGAGGGGCGCTTGGCGTCTTGCTCATGGTCAACTGTGCGACCTCGTCTCCGATCGGCTGGACAAGCTCTCCAGCCGGCCGCGCGAGGTATTCGATCGTCGCGATTAACACGGCAGACGGCTGCACCTTGAGTACAATTCCATCAACCCCAAAATCAATCGCCTGTCTGGTGCATTCAGGATCCTGAAGCCCGCTCAATAAAATGATTCGTATCCGTGGGGCAGCAACCTTTATCTTTTGAATCAGCCCAGTGACATCACTCGCGAGTTCTGTATCGACAATCATGATGTGGGGCTGCTCGCGTATCAGCATGTCATCGAACGCGGTCCCATTGGCGGCATGTCCGATGAGCCGAATCCATTGTTCGGTTTCCACAATTCGTTGCAGACCGAGCCGCAGGAGATAGTTGCTACTGACAATCGCAACCACTGTTGTGGTTCTGCCTTCTTCTCTTCCGCTCATCGGGCCTCCTACCTGAGAGTCACGCAAGAATGCCGTTCAAACGTGCAATCAAAGGTCATATACGTAGTTAATGAAAAAATTACGCATTGAACGCTAAGTTAAAGAGGTGATGGCGAGGCCATGCATGGGGCGCATGATCGCACACCAGTCGGGCTCTAGGCAATGTAAAAATCAGCAGTGATATTTCTTGAAAGCCTTGCAGGGTAACGATTTGCGCCGATTGTCAGTCTGTCAAGAATAGGTGGGCATGGGTGCACATTAATGTGCACCCATGTTGACATACGAGGTTCATTACTAGTGTGCTTCCCAGGCGCCTTTCTGTGAAAGGGGCTGCGCATCACCGCAGAATCGCACCAGAATTAATACGCTCATTTTATTCAGCCTTGTCATAGAGACAATTTTTGGTACTCCAGCAGGCACAAAAGTGCTGATGCTAATCAGGCGTGAGTGCACAACGGAAAGGCACCATTGTCCGATGCGAGCTTGTGAGGAAATCTGTAGAACGGGCACTCGTTCATGGGACTCAGAGGGCGAAGCTATGTTGAATGCATCTGGTTCCGACTCTCACGTCGCTACGCCGACGCCGGGAGGCCCCTGCACTGATCTTCACTGGTACGCCATCAGCACGCGTTCTCGTCATGAAAAAATGGTGCGGGATCGCCTGGCCGGTATTGGTGTTGAACCTTTTCTGCCGTTGACGAGAAAATTGAGCCAATGGTCAGACCGAAAAGTCTGGACGGTGAGTCCGCTCTTTTCCGGCTACTGTTTCGCCAGGTTTTCGCTCATGAACAGTCATGCCATTCTTCAAACGCCGGGCATTGTCCGAATCGTAGGATCCGTCATGCCGGAGGCCATTCCTGACGAGGAACTGGCGGCAATCATGAAGGTGGCTGAAAGCGAGCGGTCCTTAGAGTCCCACGATTACCTCACCGAAGGCGGATGGGTGGAAGTGGTGCGAGGCCCTCTGGCAGGGCTTCGAGGACAGTTGGTGAGAAAGGCAAGCCACGATTGTCTTGTCATCCGCGTGCACCTGATTCAGCAAGCTGCCACCGTCCACATCGATATGAGTGAAGTGATCCCAGTGCAGTGAACCCTCCACTCGTTTTTTCCATCCAATCTCCTTGGATGAAGAACGGAGAAGGTCTAGGAAGCCACTATGGCGAAATCACGCTTTACTCACGATCAGATCATGGCCGTCGTTCTGGAGATAGATGCAGGGCGTACTCTGAAGGACGTATCGCGAAAGTACGGGGTTTCGACGACAACCCTGTATCGGTGGAGGGTGAAGCTTGCCGATAAAAGAAAGCCTGCCAGGGATCGCCTTCGTTCACTGGAGATCGAAAATCGCCGGCTCAAAAGCAAATTCGCCGAGCTGGCACTGGATTATACGTCGCTTCGAGCAGCCTTGGTGAAGGAGGTAAAGAGAGAGTGTTAATCGCTTCACCCTTCTTTGCTCTACATTGGTGGAATTGCTCTAGCAGGTTGTTGAAAAACTGTGTGGAGGTCCCTGGCGACCATTGCTCGACGATGTGAGATCACGAAAGGCCACACACCGGATGTTCAAAATGGCCGTCCAGCGCGGCCGCAGCAAGAGAAGAGGCGAAGCGTACTCCGGGTACGTTGAGCCTCTGAACGCCGCGAGAACAAAGCTGGCGGACTTTTTCAACATCCTGCTAGGTGCGGAGGGCTTACAATGCGTTTATTATATGCCATAGTGGTTGGGCTGTCGGCGGGTTTGGCAATAGCACCTGCATTCGCACAGTCACCAGTAAGTTCATCGACACTTCCTGGGGTACATACCGCAGATGCGTCGTCATCCGCCATATCACCGGCTCAAGTCATCGAGAAATTTTCGAACATCGTCACCGATGCCTACACCATCGGAGCCGAAGATGTTCTGGAAATCACCGTTTGGCGGAATCAAGATCTGTCGAAAACCGTACAAGTACGTCCCGATGGCAGATTCTCATTGCCGGTCATACGGGACGTAGTGGCCGTTGGAAAGACGCCATCTCAACTGGCTGATGAGATCACCCGCAGGCTGAAGGAGTACGTGCAAAATCCAGTCGTTGCGATCAGTGTACGTGAAGTGAATAGTTACAGTATTTTTGTGCTCGGCGAAGTCGTGAAACCAGGCAAATACCCGCTCAAGAGCCGAACCACCCTGCTGCAGGGAATTACGATCGCTGGCGGATTTACTCCTGTCGCGGCCAGGAATCAAGTAGTTATTTTCCGGTTCGGCGAGAACGGCTCGGGGATGCAGACATTGACGTCCAGCTATGACGATATTGTGTTGCGTGGCGGAATCGCCGGGAACCTCGAACTAAGGGCGGGGGACACGGTCGTGGTGCCGAGCGAAGCTATGGTCGTCTTTCCGGGTCAGCCACAATAACGAGACGCGATGTTAGCAGGCAGAAACGATATGCACGCAAAACACTATGTCAATTTTAGAGTAGTTCTCTGTGCGATCGGGCTGATTTGCACAACAGTCGTAGGGTGCACGTCGATTGTGCAGGAACGGGACTATGAAGCTCCCGGCGGATTTTTGCTCGGTCCGGAAGATGTATTGGAGATCACCGTCTGGAAAAACTCGGACCTGTCGAGAACTACGGCCATCCGCCCCGACGGTCTCATCTCGATGCCGATCATCGGTGATGTGCAGGCCTCAGGGCTGACGGCCGACGGGTTGGCCCACCGCATTGCGGACCGCCTGAAACAGTTTGTGGCCGGCAACCCGTCTGTGTCGGTCAGCGTGAAAGAACTTAATAGTTATTCCGTCTTTGTGTTGGGAGAAGTGACGAAGCCCGGCAAGTTCCAAGCCAAGTCCTACATCACCTTGCTGCAAGCCATCTCCATGAGCGGCGGCTTTACGGACTATGCCAAGAAGAACAAATTGCAGATCGTCAGGAATAGATTGAATGGAGAAAATAAGTTCCATGAAACGCGGATTCCCGTTCGCTATGATGATCTGCTGGCTGGACGGGGTGAACCAGGCAACATCATCTTACTCTCAGGCGACACCGTCGTGGTGCCGTAGGTGTGGCACCCTGGTGTGCCACATGGATGAATCACCGGACCAGTTAGCTCGCACCGCTCCTCATTCCGGGTGAAGCTGAACCTTCCGCCGACACCGGCATTGCCCTTTTGTAATAAGCCGCCATCATGGGACTACTGAAGCAGTCAACTGGAGGATGCAATGAACACCGGGGTACAGACCGTGGAAACAAAAGCGATTGTCGGAAGCTATTTGCCCGCCTTTGAGAGACTGTTACACCTCATGGATCAAGATGCCATCGAACGGATCGCAGATGCGTTGTCCGCGGCGCGGGAAAACAGTGCAATGATTTATGTCGCCGGCAATGGCGGAAGCGCAGCGATTGCTTCTCATTGGGTGAACGATCTCGGAAAAGCGACCAAGCGATCGGGATCCCCACCAGTGCGGGTCATCAGCCTGAATGACAATGTGTCGTGGTTGACGGCATTGGCCAACGACGAGGGTTATGAGCGTGTCTTTTCGGGCCAGCTCGAGAACTTCGCCAAACCGGGAGACGTCCTGGTGGTCATTTCATCGAGCGGCAATTCGGTAAACCTGGTACGAGCCGTCGAACTGGCCCGAACGCGGGGCGTTGTTTCCATCGGGCTCTTAGGGTTCGATGGGGGTCACCTGAAAAGCCTGGTCGACGATTATTTGCTCTTGCCGACGGAAAAAGGCGCGTACGGTTTGGTCGAACCAGGCCATCAGCTGGTGTGTCATATCTTAACCGCGTGTCTGGCCAAGGCCGTTCCAGCGGCATGCGGTTCCAGCTCAGGACAGTAGTCGTGTCGATCAAGCCCAACGGGCAGTCGATCCAACGCCCGACCCAGGTGGTGATCCTGGCTGGTGGTCGTGGAACCAGGCTACGTCCGTTGACGGACGTGCGCCCGAAACCCATGATCGAATTCCACGGGAAACCGTTCCTCGAGTATCTCGTTGAAATGCTCCGCGCTCAAGGCTTCCAACGCATTCTGCTGCTGTTAGGCTATTTGCCGGAGGTGGTGCAGAACCACTTCGGGGACGGCGGACGATGGGGAATGACCATCGAGTATTCAGTGACGGCCGTCGAAAACGATACGGGACGCAGAATGAAACTGGCGGCGCCGCAGATCGATGACTGCTTCCTTCTCATGTACTGCGACAATTACTGGCCCATGCAAATGGACAAGATGTGGGCGCGCTTTGTTCAGGCCGACGTGCCGGCAATGATTACGGTCTACCGGAACAAAGACGGGTACACGAAGAATAGCTTAAAAGTCGATCCGCAAGGGTATGTCACCGTCTACGATAAGAGCCGCAAGCACCCTGACCTCCAAGGGGTCGAAATCAGTTATGCAATCATGAGGAAGTCCGTGCTTGACCTCCTGCCGGAAGACGAGAATGCGCTGTTCGAGACGACGGTCTATCCGCGGCTTGCTGCGAGTCGTCAGCTAGCCGCCTATGTCACCGATCACCGGTATTACAGCGTCGGGTCCCTCGAACGGATGCCTCTCACGGAATCGTTTCTGGCCCGTCGGCCCGCCGTGATACTCGACCGGGACGGAGTCCTCAACAAGAAGCCCCCGAAGGCCCAGTACGTCAGATCCTGGCAGGAATTCGAATGGCTTGCCGGCGCAAAGGAAGCGCTGCGGGTGTTCAGAGAGGCTGGCTACCGGGTGATTATTGTCTCCAACCAGGCGGGTGTGGCAAGGGGAGGGATGACCGAGACGCAGTTGCTCGAAATACACGAACGCATGAAGCAGGAAGCGGTGGAAGCCGGAGGCAAGATCGATGCGATCTACTATTGCCCTCACAATTGGGATGACGGCTGCGAATGCCGGAAACCCAGGCCCGGCATGCTGTTCCAGGCTCAGCGCGATCATCACCTCGACCTGAGCCGGATTATATTCATCGGGGACGACATACGCGACGCGGAAGCGGCCGATGCCGCCGGATGTTCGTCTGTCTTGGTCTCAGAGGATCGCACGTTACTCGACGCTGCTCGGGCAATCATCGCTCATGGCCAGAGCAGCCTCGCAATGGTGCGGAACTGAGAAGCTTCACACCCGCCGTTCTTCACGCCGGCTTAATCTCACAGCATAGGGGGAAACAATGGCAGACATTACACGGGTTCTTGTCACGGGCCACAACGGCTATATCGGCTCGGTCCTGGTCCCCTGTCTGTTGCAAGCGGGCTATGAGGTGGTGGGCCTGGACACTGGTTATTACAGCCAATGTACGCTGGTCGAGGATACAAAGAATGTTTCTTGGATCCGTAAAGATATTCGCGATCTGACGCCCGCTGATCTGCAGGGTATTGATGCTGTGGTGCACCTCGCAGCGTTGAGTAACGACCCTATCGGCAACCTACGGTGGGAATGGACGGAAGACATCAACTACAAAGCCTCAGTGCGGCTGGCCGAGTTGGCCAAGGCCGCAGGGGTCAGGCGGTTTCTCTTTTCATCTTCATGCATCATGTACGGAATGGCGACAGCCTCCGTCGTCACGGAAGAGTCACCATTGGACCCCAAAACGGACTATGCCCGCTCCAAGGTAAACAGCGAGCAAGCCATTTCCAAGCTGGCGGACGAGAGCTTCTCCCCGGTCTTCCTGCGGAATGGCACCATCTACGGCATCTCCCCTCGGATGCGCTTTGACACGGTCCTCAACGACCTCGTGGGTCGGGCGGTGACCACGGGCAAAGTCACGTTGCACAGTGACGGCAAGCCCTGGCGGCCGGTGATTCATGTGCAGGATGTGGCTCGTGCGTTCAAGGCGGTCCTTGAAGCACCGACTGCGCTGGTGCACAACCAGGCCTTCAATACAGGGGCCGATCATCTCAATCATCAAATCATCGAGCTTGCGGAAATTGTGACGAAGGCGGTGCCCGGCTGCACCTTGGAGGTGCGAGGCGACTCCGGGGCTGACCAGCGAACCTATAAGGCGGATTTCGGAAAGTTCAAGCGCACCTTTCCGGAATTCCGGTTCGAGTGGACCGCACAGAAAGGGGCCGCCGAGCTGTACGAAACCTTCTGTCGCATCGGCTTAACCCACGAGACATTCACCGACAAACGCTTCACACGGTTGAAGTGGTTGCAACATCTGCTCGATACCGGCCGGTTGGATACCTCATTGCGCTGGATGAAGAACAGCGTCAAGAACGGTGCATCGATTGACGGGGTGAAGATCATCCCGCTGCGGCAGATCGTCGATGAGCGCGGCAAGATCATGCACATGATGAAGGCGACAGATCCGCACTTTCAGAGTTTCGGGGAGATCTATTTCTCGACGGCGTGGCCGGGGACGATCAAGGCCTGGCATATCCACCAGACGATGACGATCAATAATGCCGTCATCAGCGGTCGGGCCAAGCTGGTGATGTATGATCTACGCCCGGGGTCGCCCACAAAAGGCACGCTTCAGGAGGTATTCATTGGCGAGGATAACTATTGCCTCGTTCAGATTCCGCCCGGCATTGCCAACGGGTACAAAGCCTACGGAGACAAGCAGGTCGTCCTCGCCAATTGTGCGAGCGAGCCGCACGATCCTCAGGAAATGCTTCGACTCGACCCCCTCACGCCGGAGATTCCCTACGACTGGGCGGTGAAGCATGGCTAGACGCCGGGGGTCAGTTCCCAGCCTCGTGATGACGCGGACGCCCTTGCGCGTGAGCTTCTGCGGCGGAGGTACTGACTTACCGGCCTTTTATGAATGCAGTCACGGTGCAGTGCTGAGTACCGCAATAGATAAATACATCTATGTCACCGTGAAGAAGCACGGAGAGGTGTTCAGAGAACGCATTCGTCTCAACTACTCGCAGAGCGAGCAGGTTCAGAATATTGATGAGATCCAAAACGAGATTGCCCGGGAGTGCCTGAAATTTGTCAAGATAGACCCGCCCATTTATATCAGCACGGTCGGCGATATGCCGGCGTCAACTGGGTTAGGAGGGTCGAGTAGTTTTGCCGTCGGGTTGCTGAATGCCCTGCATGCCTACCGCGGGGAGCGGGTTTCTGCCGGACAACTGGCAGAAGAGGCGTCCTACATTGAGATAGAACGTCTGAACCAACCCATCGGTAAGCAGGATCAATATGCAGCGGCGTTCGGGGGGTTGAACCTCTTCTGTTTCAAACCGGGAGGGGGGGTGACCGTCGAACCTCAGCGCCTCGCCAATGGGACCTTGTCAAAACTCTTCAAAAACCTCCTGGCGTTTTGGACAGGTCATCAACGCGACGCCAGCAGTGTCCTGACCGAGCAAAAGGCAAACACGATCAGCAAAATGGATGCCCTGCTGCAAATGCGAGAGCATGCCTATCGCTTACAGAAGTTGCTCGGCAATGGTCACTGTGACCTGCAGGCGTTCGGCTCTCTATTGGACGAAGGATGGCGATTGAAACGGCAATTAGCCAGCACCATTTCGACAACGGAAATTGATGCCTGGTACGACCAGGCGAAGCAGGCGGGGGCACTGGGAGGCAAACTGTGCGGAGCCGGCGGCGGCGGCTTTCTAGTCTTTCTTGTGGGGCCCGGACGCCAGGGCGCCGTACGACAGGCACTCGCTTCACTGCGTGAAGTGAAGGTCGGACCAGAGGCACATGGTTCCCAGATTCTATTCCTGGAGTAACCTCACATGACACCTAACAATGCGTCTTCCTCTCAAGTGCACGCCGATGCTCCATGCATCGTGTGCAACAGGACAACCGTTGAAGAGTTTCTGGATCTGGGTTCCACGGCCCTGGCGAATAAGTTTCTCTCCGAGGCTGAATTGGACAAGCCCGAGCCCAAGTTTCCGCTCAAAGTCGGGTTTTGCCATACCTGTGGACATGTCCAGCTCACGGAGGCCGTCCCGCCGCACGCCATGTTTCAAGACTACTTGTATGTCTCCTCGGCGTCGGACACGCTCAAGCGGCACCTGTACGATTTGAGTGACGTCCTGGTTCAGCGGCGTAAACTGGGCGCGGATGACCTCGTCATCGATATCGGGTGTAATGACGGAACCCTGTTGTCGGGATTCGCGCGGCATGGCGTGAGGACGCTTGGAGTGGACCCGGCGGAGAATCTGGCGGCGCTGACACAGGATAGTAAGATCGACCGCCATGTAGGCTTTTTCAATTCCAAAACGGCCCAAGATATTGTACGTCGCTGGGGCCGGGCCTCCCTCATCACAGCCACCAATACTTTCCCGCACATTCCCGGCCTGCAGGATTTTGTGGAAGGCATCAAAACAGCACTCGCTTCCGGCGGCGCCTTTGTCATTGAGGCTCATTATCTGGTGGATATGTTGGAGCAGGGCGCCTTTGACACGGTCTATCACGAGCACATTTCCTACTGGGCGCTGGGTCCGATGATGCGCCTGTTTCAAGACAACGGAATGCAGGTGGTCAACGCAGAGCGGCTACCCCTGCACCATGGACAGCTGCGTGTGACCGTACAACGGCTGGGAGAGTCCGAGCCGGATGACAGCGTCGCTGAGATCCTCCAGATGGAACGAGCCTTGGGCATCGATCGGTTTGAGACGTACGTACGCTTCGCAGAGAAGACTCGAGGCATAAAAGCCGCCGTCCGACAAACCGTGACGGATCTGGTGACACAAGGGAGGCGAGTAGTGGGGTATGGCGCGCCGGCGAAAGGCAATACACTGTTGAGTTTTCTAGATCTGGGGCCGTCGCTCATTCCATACATCGCTGATCGCAGTGCGTTGAAACAAGGACGGTACACCCCTGGGGCACATATTCCGGTCGTTTCACCGGATCGCTTGCTGAAAGACCAGCCCGACTATGTCCTCGTGCTGGCGTGGAATTTCCTGGAGGAAGTGATGGAGCAGCAGAGCGAGTATCGGAGCCGCGGCGGACAGTTTATCGTGCCCGTCCCGGACGTCAAAATACTTTCCTAGGAAGCCCAGCCGTGATACCCCCTGATCGAAGCGACTCAACATCTTCGCAGAGTGCCGATACCGGGAAAGAAATGTATCGGTTGATGGAAGAACTCTATCCTATCTGCCGGAGCATTACGGGGAAGGGAGTGCGCGACACGCTCCGGATGATCGGGCGCCATGTTCCATTGGAGGTGCACGAGGTGCCGACGGGGACCACAGTCTTCGATTGGACCGTCCCCAAAGAGTGGAATATCACCGATGCGTACGTAGCCGATTCAAAAGGAAGCAGAATCATAGATTTTCGAAAGTCGAATCTGCATGTGGTGAACTACAGCAAGCCGGTCAGCACGACCGTATCCCTGTCGGAACTGAAAAGCCATTTGTTCACCCTTCCTGAGCATCCCGTCTGGATTCCCTACAGGACGTCCTACTACAACGAGAATTGGGGGTTTTGTCTCACCCACAAGCAGTTCACGGAGCTGAAGGACGACACATACAAGGTGGTGATCGATGCCACATTGGAACCAGGCCATCTGACCTATGGCGAGTATTACCTGCCGGGGGAAACCTCCGATGAAGTCCTCATCTCGTGTCATGTCTGCCATCCGTCTTTGTGCAACGACAATCTTTCCGGGATCGTCGTCGCCACCTTCTTGGCAAAGATGTTAAGCAGCTCCCCGCGGAGGTATTCCTATCGTTTTCTCTTCGTTCCGGGAACGATCGGGCCCATCACGTGGTTGGCTCACAATGCTGATCACGTCTCACGAATCAAACATGGTCTGGTGGTGACGGGAATAGGCGACTCTGGCCCATTCACCTACAAAAAGAGCAGGCAGGGGAATGCTCCGATCGATCAAGTCATGAGCCATATTCTGCGTCACTCCGGTAAGCCGTACAACATCATCGACTTCTTTCCGTATGGGTATGATGAACGCCAATACTGCTCCCCGGGATTTGACCTCCCGGTCGGCTGTTTGATGCGGACGCCACATGGGCAATATCCCGAGTACCACACGTCAGCCGACAATCTGGACTTCGTCCAACCGGAATATCTGAGCGAATCCTTCGAGCAGTGCCTGACCGCCGTAAGAATGCTGGAAAACAACAAGACCTTCGTGAGCCAGAATCCCTTTTGCGAGCCCCAGCTCGGCAAACGAGGACTGTATCGACCGATCGGAGGAGACGCGGACAAAGCCGGAAAAGAAATGGCATTGCTGTGGGTGCTGAACTTGTCCGATGGGCGCCACAGTCTCTTGGAGATTGCTGAGCGTTCCGGCCTGAACTTTAAAATGGTTCAGGCTGCGGCGGAATTACTGATGCAGCAGGGTCTTCTGACGGAGGCTCAGTCCCAGTGATCCCAGGTGTCCGAACATGGGGTTAAACGGCTACTCGGCCGCCGTGGTACCGATTACCATCTAGCTCGAGAGGTTCGCAATGAACACGATCTATTTTGATTCGCCATTCAGTGAGGCGGAGCGCCGTCGGCAGCTGTACAACGGCCAGTTGTTCGTCTTTTCTCCTCGACAAAGCATCCTTGCGCTGTGCGAATTCGCCCGCGAGCTGATCCAGGACGCATTCGGATCGCTGGACCCCCAGACTGCCCAGCACAACCTGCCGGTCGAACAGTATGCGGCAATTCTCGGGAAGCTCAAACCCTACTTTATTCACCATCCCAAATCAAAACAGCTCCTTCAGGCCATCCTCACAGAAATGGGGTGCGATTTAGAGAAGACCTATTTCGATGTGCCGAAGATGCGAAGCTCCACGAGCGGGGGCTACCTCACCACAGGGATCGCGTACGCCTGGCACCCGCATCGGGATACCTGGTACTCCGCTCCAACCTGTCAGGTGAATTGGTGGCTTCCCATCTACGAGATTGAATCAGACAATGCGATGGCGTTTCATCCCCGTTACTGGAGCGAAGCGGTGCGGAACGATTCGTGTAAATTCAACCGTTATGTGGAAAACACAGTGGGTCGTGGCGCGACGGTCGCCACCTATACCAAGGAGGATCCTCGCCTCCTTCCCAAGCCGCTCGATCCTCTGGAGCGGGACCCCGAGGTTCGTCTGATCTGTCCAGCGGGTGGGATGATCCTGTTTTCTGCCGCTCAGATGCATTCCAGTGTGCCGAACACGTCGGGCAAGACCAGATTCAGTATCGACTTCAGAACCTTTCACTTGGATGATGTCGCGGCCAAAAGGGGAGCGCCAAATCTCGACGTGGCTTGTACCGGAACGACTGTGCGTGAATTCCTGCGCGGCACCGATCTCTCCCGCATTCCTGA
>JAHFEW010000101.1 GCA_023248215.1 Nitrospira sp. | reverse complement strand
GGAACAGGAAACCACGACGGACGATGGAGGACCTTCCCGACAGTCGCACAGAACGTCTTCATCGTGACCGACTCAGGCGCCACCGCATTCACAGGACCCGAGACCGTCGGCGTCGTGATGACCCATTTGATCAGACCGATAAGATCCATCCGGTGGATCCAGGAGACCCACTGCGTGCCAGGTAAAACCGGTCCACCGGCAAAGAGCCGAAACGGTAGCAACATCTTTGGCAACGCCCCCCCGTCCTGTTCGAGCACCATGCCTGTTCTCAACATCACGACACGCGTCCCTGACTGACCTGCGCGCAGCGCCTCCGTCTCCCAGGCGGCGGACAGGTCGGCAAGAAAGCCCTGACCGACCGGAGATCCTTCATCCAGCAGACGATCGTCGCTCGCACCGTAATAACCGATGCCGGACGCGCTGATCAGCACGGGGAGTGCGGTAGCCCGCCCGGCCAATGCCGCCACCACGAGCCTCGTGGCGAGAATCCGGCTCGTGAGCAGGACTCGCTTCCGGGACTCCGTCCATCGCCCTTCGGCGATCGGTTCCCCGGCTAAATTCACTACGGCATCCGCCGATAAAAACTCGGCTTGCCAGGGTCCCGCAGAACGCGCATCCCATTCCACGAGCCTGACCGACGGCCGAGAATAGCGGTCGGCCTTCCGCGTCAAGACCACCAGCTCATGCCCCAGGCGAGCCAACTCGTCGACAAGAGCACGACCGATGAACCCCGTTCCGCCGGTCACGATGATTTTCATCCGCCCATCCTCCGTTCACAGCGGTCGCCTGCTACTGCGCGCGTTCGTCATCAGCCTCTTCGGATGATTCTTCTTCCTCTAGCGGTGCCTCTGTGCCATCCGATGAATCATCCGACGCACTCCTGTCCACAATGTCCTTCACCCGCTGGCTGAACTTGCGCGCTTTCGTTCCGTAGAGCAAATTCGGCGGCGGACTCTGCCGGTTCTTCAGAATGACCGCGTCGACCACCTCGCCACACATCGTGCAATGCCAGGCCGTAATGTCGATCTGGCCGGTATCATCGAGTAAATCCATGTAGTGCTGCGTCAGCAACAACCCACCGCAGCGGGTGCAGGCGGCGTGGCCGGCATGCGGAGTAGCCGAGGAAGAAGTATCCGGTGTCCCACCTGTTTCCATTGGAACCCCCGAGTGCGAGAAATCTGAACGACTCTGCACCAGAAATGATCCGCTCAACTCGAATGCGGCACAGTCCGGTGCGCACACATCCGTTATCGGACACGGGGTCTCCATAGTCCGGCCTGCCGCACGACCGCGCAGGCTGGTCGCGGCCGGGACAGCATCGTGACCCCGATACTCAGCGTGATGACTGCGATGCTATAGACAATCATGTAGATCATGGAAATCTCCTTGTCCGTGCGCTAAAGAAGCTCATCGCTCGCGCTTGTGCTCCGGTGGCTCACCGAGGGGACGGGCCCCTCCGAGGGGAAGGACCTATCCTCCTCAGTGGGAAGCGCCGTGCGGAGTAGCGACGCCCCCACCCAGGTAACAAGCAACCGCCTTCATTCTTCCAACCCCTGTCCATGCTGCTCACTTCATCGCCCCTCAGAGCTGGACTTGCCCTGAACTTGACCCTCTCCACCTCGAACGCATCGGAAGCCAGTCCCGTGCGTCTGCAAGGCGAAACCGCCTCGTCCGCGTGCAGTGGCCGTGATGTCCGACATGGGGCTGTGCCAGGACCCTCCACGAATCACGCGCACAATCCCCTTCTCAGGTCCCTGCGGGTTTTTGTCCGGTGCATTCGCGTAATAGTCCGGATCGTACCAATCCTGAACCCATTCCCGCGCATTGCCCGACATATCCTGGATTCCGTAGGGCGAGTTGCCACCAGGCAAGGAGCCGACCGCATGAAAGGTCTTCTCACCGTCCCATTCCCGGTCGAAATTTGCCCTAGTCTGGGACGGCTGATCTTCGCCCCACGGAAAATGCCGTCCATCTGTGCCGCGTGCCGCTTTCTCCCACTCGGCTTCTGTCGGCAGTCGCTTCTTGGCCCAGGCGCAGTAGGCTTTTGCGTCGTACCAGGTGACCTGCACGACAGGCAGCTGTTCGATCCCCTTGGCAGACATCAACACTCCGGTGCCATAGGGATTCGGCGGGTTTCGGTGGCCTGTCGTCGCAACAAACGTCATGTAGCGTTCGTTGGTCACTTCCACTTGATCAATGGAGAACGTATCGACATAGACGGTTCGCTGCGGCCATTCGTCGGCTCGCCCCTTCGGATTCTGACTGCCCATCAAGAACGGTCCTGCCGGAATGGTCACCATGGGAACTGGATCAAGTTCCTTGAGAGCCGGCGCCGCGAGAACCGATGATAGCGAGACGGCACAGGCTGCCGTCATGAACAGACCGATCCGTTTCCATTTGACTCTTCTCCTGCTCAGACCTTGTGTCATTTCTTCTGCTCCTTGCTCCCCGCGATTGCCTGGGCCGTATGATGCTTAATTTCGCCTACAAGACGCTCCACTTTTGGACTGTCTCCTCGGTCGGCGGCCTCTTGCGCCTGGGTCACGAGGGTTCTGGCTTCATGCAGGTGTTGTTCGATTTGGGCTTGCAGATCCGGCGATGCCACGGTGCCTCCCAGCGCCGCGCGATGGTAGACCTCCCAGGCATGGTCCACGCTATGTTCCGCCTCATGTACCATCTGAAGCTTCTCCGGATGAGGATGGAGACTGGGATCTATAGGCCCGGCCTGTAGATCCACCGCATTCAAGAGCACGGCGAAACCACTCGCGATGGTGATCATGGTGATGTACTTCATACCTCTGCCTCCGTCATATGGGACATCGGGGTGGCACCAGCCGCCCCGCGCGCTCACCGCCGCTTCATTGACTGGTCAATGAGAGGCTGCAATTCCAGCAATTCAACGTTCTTAGGATCCAGTGCCAACCCACGGTTGACCGCCTGTTGGGCGTCGGCAAATCGTTCACGACCCATTTCCACCAGGGCGGTGATGTAGCTGTCCCTGATGCGTTGCTCCAAGTCGGCCGGCGCCGCCTTCGCACAGCGGAACCCGAGCCCGACGCCATAGCTGTTATTGAGCGGATGGTTCCAAAACCGGTGTGTGGAACGGATCGTGCCTTCAGGCGCGATCCAGGAGCCGCCACGAATGACCCGCTTCTCGCCCACGGTCAAACGGTCGACATAGGTGCCTGTGCCCCCTAGCCACACGGCTTTATCCGGTCCGGTTGGATTCACCATGGTCTGCAGCCTGCCGTAATACTGTGGATCATACCAATCGGAGACCCACTCGAAGACATTGCCGGCCATGTTGAAGACACCGTAGTAACTGGCTCCCTCCGGATGCGAGTCCATCGGCAAGGTCGCGTCATGATGCCTGTCGTAATTTGCCTTTTCGGAATCGAAGTCGTTGCCCCAGGGATAGAGGTTGCCATGCGGACCACGAGCCGCCTTTTCCCATTCCGCTTCGGTCGGCAGCCGCTTCCCACGAAACTCACAGTAGGCTTTCGCATCGTTCCAGTTGACCCCCACGACGGGCTGCTGCGGCTTATTCAGCCGTGGATCGTCCCAATAGGCTGGAGCCGGATGGCCGGTCGTCTTGATGAACTCGCCGTAGTCCTTATTCGACACTTCGTACTTATCGATGAGGAACGAATCCAAAAACACCATGTGGGCCGGTCCTTCGTCGTGAAACGCCTCCGCGGACCAAGCTGTCTTCATCCGCTTGTCGTACGCCGTGAGGCGACGGCTCGATGCTGCCGGTTCCTCTTTATCCAAACCCATCACCGACGGCCCCTGCCCCACATACACCATGTCCTTCGGGATCATGGATTCGTCAGCATGGACTGGCGCAGTCAGTATGGTGACTCCCACGACCAGACCCGCCCTCAATACGTTCCCGATCCTCTTCATCATTGACCTCCTGCTCCTGGGGCCCCGGCAGGGAGCGGCGACGCCGCTCCCTGCCGCTGTGCGAGTTACTTCTTCCTGCTCTTTTTGATGAGATTCCGGGTGGCTTGATATTCTTTATTGTTGGGATCGGCGGCCAACGCCTTCTCGATGGAAGCCATGGCATCGGCATTCTTTTCCGCCCCCATGCTCACGAGCGCCTGGATGAACGCATCGCGTCCCGCTTGCACGGCTTCGTCTGAAACGGTCTGGGCCGATTTCGCACAACGGAATCCCAGTCCCACGCCGTAGGAGTTGTTTTCCGGCTGATTCCAGAACCGGTGGCTGGTATGTAATGAGGTTTCAGGCGCCAACCAGGAGCCGCCACGCAACACCCGCACCGGGCCTTGATTGGCAAAGTTGTAGCCCTTCTCGGCACCGCGAGGATTCAACGCATGGCTGGCATTGTAAAACTTCGGGTCATACCAGTCCTCGACCCATTCGAAGACGTTCCCGGCCATGTTATAAAGCCCATACCCGCTCACGCCTTCAGGGTAGGAATCCACCGGCGTGGTATGGCCCACATTCTGTCCATAGTTGGCTTTCTTCGGATCGAGGTGATGTCCCCAGGGATAATGGTTGTCACCCTCAGGGCCTTTGGCTGCCTTTTCCCATTCCGCCTCGGTGGGCAGCCGCTTGCCGTCCCACTTGCAGAAGGCGTTCGCGTCCGTCCAACTCACACCGACCACCGGTTGCTCAGGCTTGCTGAGCCGGGGATCATCCCAGTAGGCCGGTGCGGGGTGGCCGGTCGCCTTCATGAACTCTTTGTAGCGCGCATTCGAGGTTTCGAACTTATCGATCAGGTAGGCATCAAGCACTACTTGGTGTCTGAACTCATCCGAATGTTCGTTGCTCCCCATGGTGAACTCACCTTTCGGGATGAGTACCATGTCCTTATTGTCGCCTGACGTGTCCGTCGCACCGGCGATGGGTACTGCGCCTGCCGCCAGTATGATTCCCAATCCGATCTGAAGAACCGTTTGACTCCGCATGAGAAACCTCCTTGGTTAAGAACACCAGAACAACCCTGGTGGGTTAAAGCAGCCGCTAGACCGGAATCTGATCGCCAATGGATGAACTCGACGCCCTCATCTGCAGAACCGGCCCCACGGCTTGCTGGAGGTGACGGTTCCGTCGAATGACTGGATCGACGACGTCGCCACATTGCACACAGCGAGCAACGGGACAATCCAGCTCACCGGTGCTGTTGAGTAAATCCGTGCAAAACTCACCCACCATCAGTCCGCCGCACCGGACGCAAATCGAGTCCTGCAACAAGGCTGGGAACTCGCTCTGCTGCTGCAACCCTGCCCTTTCTTTCACTGTCTCCGTTGTCGCCATGATCACCTCTGCTGTTTCTTGTTCAATGTTTGTAACGAGTATGTCTAATGTATAAGCTATTGTGTCCAATGTGTCAATAGTTATTATATAAAATATTTGACAAACATTAGACGCTAGATCTATACTTGGACCAAATAATGAATGTTCATAGAATTCATAGGGTTGCGAAGCTGACCGGCTTGAGTCGTGATGTGATTCGGGTCTGGGAGCGCCGATTTGGGCTCCTCAAACCAACGCGAGGAGCCAATCGTTATCGCAATTATTCCGATGAAGATGTCGCGCTGCTGCGCTACCTGAAAGAGCAGTTGGATGCGGGCGCGTCGATTGGCGACCTAGCCAGAGTGGGGCGGGAGGAATTGTTGGGCCGCGTGCGAGCGGCCGCACCGCGCGCTACCATCGTTGACAATACGTTCAGCAGGCTCTTGCGGGAGCTGCTGTCGGCACTGGACCCCCTCGACCGCATCACGTTCGAAAAAAGATTGAACGGCGCCGTCGCGGTGGTTCCATTTGAGGAAGCGCTCCATGGCATCTTACTGCCGCTTCAGGAGCAAGTTGGGCAGCTGTGGCATGATGGTCAGGTGAACATTGCTATCGAACATTACGTGACGAAGCAAATCCAGCAGAAGATTTTCTCCGCCATGAATCAGCTGCCCGTGGCCGAGTTCGGCGCCAAAGTGGTCGTGGCCTGCCCACCCGGCGAGGAACACGACATCGCCGCATTGGCAGTCGCCTATCGATGCCGCGTGCGCGGCTGTCGCGTCTACTATCTGGGAGCCAACGTCCCCATTTCCGCCCTCACTAACTTGTGCCGCAAGGTAGAGCCGGACATCACCATCCTTTCTTTCCCGCGTGCTCTTCCCGAGGCCCAGGCAGGGGAAGTGATTCAAGCCCTCTCGGATGAATTGAGACCCGTCTCTACGGTCATGGCCGGCGGCCATGGAGCGCTCGCAATGCGCGATCAGTTTTCGAAATCTCGCATCCATGTCCTGGAAGACTTCGGCGAGTTGGATGAGAAGTTGGATCAACTCACGAGGCGTTTTACAATTCCAGGGTGACGGGGAGACACCCTCAGATGGATCGCTACCCGCTCACCGTATTCTATGACGGTGCCTGTCCGATCTGCGCCCGGGAAATTGCGCTCATGAGGCGGCTCGACAGGCATCGGGGTCTTGCCTTTTGCGATTTCTCATCTCCTGACTATGATGTCGCAACCATCGGACTTGCTGTTGCAGACTTGAGCGCAGTCCTTCACGCCCGGTGGTCGGATGGGATGCTCATCACCGGCGTCGAGGTATTCCGTGCGATGTGGGAGGCAGTCGGCCTAGGATTTTTGGCAAAGCTGAGCCGGCTTTCTTTTCTTGATCCGCTCGCGGTGAAAGCCTATGCCTGGTTTGCAAAGAACCGCCTCTGGCTGGCGAGGTGTAGAAATGTCTGCTCCGGAGATGCCTGCGCTGCAGCCCTCTCCAAATCTTCGCGAGCCTTAAAATAGTTCGCCTCTTCTCCTCCCCTGCACTGCGGTCGTGAAAGCCAATAGTTCGGCAACGATCCACTCCTCATTCCCAGACCACTGGTTTTCAGCTATGGTGGATGAATCGATCGTTCATCGAGACACGTTACCACGATGACATTTGACAGCACTCACTATTACCGCCTCACGGCGCATGTGTCGGGGAAGGAATATGCCCTCGAGGTCTCCGCCGACGGTTCAGACCGCGTGATGCTCTCCGAGCCTGCAGATTCGATCGGGCAGTTCTGGAAACTGGCGCCGATTTCCGACGGTCGCTACGCACTCCGAACGGCCTATTGGGGCGACGGGCTGAGCCTGGCAATGGACAAGCAGCGCTCGGTCTGTCTGAGGCGACCGATCCCTCGCCCAGCCAGTCGTGGAATCTGCAATCGAACAGCAGCGGCACCTGCGTGCTCATCAATGAGCTGACGGGATCGCAGATCTTCCTCCGCCCGAAAGGGCAGGCCCTGGTGACCACGCGGCAGGCGGCCGGCCGCCCGCGCCATCCACGCTGGACCTTTACCAAGCTCACGCCCATCCCAGAGCCGGCTGCCATTCCAGAACTCAAGCACGCACCGGATATCTATTGCCCTGAGGGCTGCACGGATTTCACCTTCTATGCGCGCCCCATGGGAACATTGAAGGCTGTGATGCTCTTCGTGGACTTCCCTGATTCGCCGGCCGGGGCTTGCGCTCCCGCCGACCAAGCCAACCATCTGCTGGGAAATGGCCGAGCCCAGCAACTGTTTCAGGATCAGAGCTACGGCACTTTCGAATTGACCATGGACGTCTTGGACCACCTGGGGTGGCGGCGACTCGCGCAATGCTCCAGCGATTACAACTGTCACGACTTCACATCCCATCGACAATACATTACGGATGCCATCGCGCTTTTCGCCGGCGAGATCAATTTTCAAGCTATCAGTTTGTGTTGATCGTCGCGCCGCCGACCACCACCTTTCCCGACTCCCCGGCGCAGGGCGCGCCCTACGGCGCTGGCACTGACAGGTCGCGCGCGGGATGCTGGGACATCATGTCGGACATTTTTCACTACACCACATTTTTAGGCCGGCATCGACACAAGAACGGCTGGCTCGACGTGTCGATAACCAGCTACCTCAGCGAGAGTCCGCAGGAACAGTACATCACACTGAGCCCCCTGTCGGGCCGGTACGGGCTCTCGATGATCGTCCTGCCTATTGACGACCCTCCATGCCCGAGCAAAGTCTTCGTCGTGGAATTAGCGCAACCGATGAAAGACGCGACGAGCGAACGTCAGCGCGAAGGCGTGCTGGTGTACAGCGTGAATTCGACGGTCCCGACAGGCCAGTCACCAACCGTGGTGCATCGAAAACCGTCAGCGCGAGTCCTGAACAAGGTTATCTCTACGAAGCGCCCTATGGCGTTGGCGAATCCGCATCGATGGGCGACGGCAACAGTCACCTCACGCTTGCTGTCCTCCAGCAGGTCGGATCCTCCTACCACTTGAAGCTCGGCTACGTGCGGCAGTAACAACGACCGAGGGTCCCGACGGGATACAACATGGAAAGGAGAAACCAGCTCGCGCCTGGCGCGATCACGCGAACAAGAGGCTCGCGGTCGATCACGTTCAGTTCGGAGCCGGCTCCACCCACTGCTGGGCATTCATGAACCGCTGGAGAAGTTCGCCGTCGGGAGAGGTCCGCGCCACGTTCGCGGTTCGGATATTCGAGCCTTCGCCGAAATGGAGGATGAAATCTTCGCGTTCTTCGTGGATGAACTGAATAGAGGCGAGGTTAATATGGAAACGGCCGACCTTCAGGAGGTGCATATCGTCCTTTCTGAGCCTGCTCTCCACGCGAGGACCCGGCGACGGAGGCGGCCCGTTGCGCAAGGGTGTCGCACGCTTCGTTTTCCGGATGCCCGTTATGACCACGCACCCACTGCCAGGTGATTCGATGCACGACGGCGAGCTGATCCAGCTCAGCCCACAAGTCTTGGTTCTTCTTACGCTTCCAGCCCAGCGTCATGGTCTTGATCAGCAGTTGAGAGTCCGAATGGAGTACCAGGGACTGGGACGGAGCGAGGATCTTCAGCGCTTCGATGGCGGCCATCATTTCCATGCGATTGTTCGTGGTGTCCGCACAGTGGCCGGAGCCCTCCGTTCGCTGCTCGCCGTCCTGAATGATGTAGGCCCAGCCGCCAGGGCCGGGGTTCCCGAGGCAACTGCCGTCCGTATAGATTTGGATGACGCGTACAGAATTCACAACTATCCTTTCCTATTCTGTTGCCACATCCTGCCGGGCAGGCGGTGCGGCTTCATTTGACCGAGCATGGCTTCGTCGCAGTCCATAGTCTCACATCGCAGAGTGTGGATACTGCTGCAATCGCTCACGGTTGCTTGGCCCTAATATTTCCTGCACCACGAACGAGGCAATGGCCTGATGACCCAGCTCATTCATGTGCGTATCATCACGCCACCACAGCAAGTCGTGGGACGCGGCGAAGAGTCGTCGGGCTTCCTCACGGAGATAGGGCTTGCTGTCCCAGCAACGCAGGGACACCTGCTGACAGGCAGCCATCACGGCTTCTGCAAAGCCGGACGGAGCGTCTCCATCGGCCGAGTGGGGAGTCAGCAACCATCGATACACTTCTCCTTTGGTCGGCAAAATGACGACCGCAACGTGCAGGCCCATCCGAGCAACCGCGTCCTTCATGGCTCGCAGCGTCGTGAGGAGTTTGGGAAAGTTGGGGTGTTGTTCCACTTCAGCGCGAGCACGTTCGCCCCACACTTCATGCGGACCATAAAAGAGCATGGGACGGCCATCAGGCAACGAGCGAATGGCCACGTCCCGTGAAATCCCGCCCCAGCGACTCCGTAACGCCTCCCAGCCTTGCCTGAGCGGGGAACGATTTCGGAACGTCCGATAGTCCACCAGCACCGCCGAGAGACCCGTTCGCCATGGCAATGCCGCGATCTCCCACGTGTCTCCTCCCGCATCGTCCAAGTCATTTCCCGTGTACAACGTCCAGATAAGCTCAGCCCCCGGCATGACATTCAGCTTGGGCATCTCGATCGAAAAGTTGAGGTACTGATCGTAGGGGCCACCAGGATAGGATAGGTTGTAGACAGACCGCCCATAACGAGCCGCCAAGGCATGGGCGAAGGTCCCGGTTTGCGTCACACCCACACCCGCGGCGAATGAATCTCCCAGGACGATGACATCCACGAATGTCGGCACCGCGTCGTTGCGAAATCCTAGAGCGTCTGTTCGAAACTCGACCCTGCGCGGCTCACGAAACGTCGGATCTCCGGCCATCGCCGCCAAATCTCCATAGACCGATCCCGAAAAATCGACCATCGCATCCCAGCGGCCGACCATGGGCAATGCCGGCAAACGCCGTTGGTGTAGATTCATCGGCGAATAGTGGAGGCGGGACCCGATGATAGGTCGCAGGATGACATCGCAGACCGTCACGGCGAGACACAGGCTGACCAGCAGCAGCAGGACCCGCTCCGCACGATCGCGCGTTCGTGACGCCACCAGAAACCAGGCCACCGGCGCCAGCATCAGCAGTTCGATCCAACCGTGCTTAAGAATACCTTCCGCGAACGGCAACGCCGTGGCCGCCGCCGCCAGAATGGCAACACCGACTCGTTTCCGAGAAAGGGGCATAGGCCGCGCTGCCTCAGCCGGATCGCATCAATCGAGAAACACAACGCCAAGCTGCCTTCAAACTCTTCCCTTCGCCGAGACTCAACTTGAGCCCTTGCAGGAGAACAGACCGTCCTTCCCGACGTCGCCCACCCTTGATCAAATACTTTCCCTGGTCGGCCAGGTAGAAGGCCCGTTCTCTTTGGAGATACTGTCGTTTTTCCTGGTCCTGACTGAATCGCGCCATTAGTTTTTCGATTAAGAGCGGGCGGTGACCCAGCGCAATATCGGCCGGTTTGATTTCGCGATTGCGGTGATAGGTCAAGGGTTCAGGCAGACCGGCGATGGTCGTGGTCGCGGCGATCCTGGTCCACAACTCGTGGTCGTCCATGCCGGCGGAATTGAACTGCTGGTCGAATCCTCCGACCGCTCGAAGGATCGCTGTGCGGATGAGCGTCGCCGAGGGCGTCGGCACAAAGCCCTGCACAAACAGGCGGGCGAATTCATGCTGCGGCTGGTAGGCCGGCCCGAGCTGATTCATGGGATGGCCGGCGCGATCGATGTGCGACACATCCGTCACCACCATCCCTACGGCAGGCTGTTCATCGAGAACCGCCACTTGCTTTGCCAGCTTGTCAGGCTCCCACAAGTCGTCATGATCCAGCAGCGCAATGTAGCGGCCGCGGGAGGCAGCGATCCCGCGATTTCTGGCCTGGGCCACGCCGCCGTTGGGCTGTTGGATATACCGAAGACGATCACCATAGGCACGGAGCACCTCCTCCGATCCATCCGTCGAGCCGTCGTCGATGACCACGATCTCGTAATCGTGATAGGTCTGGGCGAAGACGCTCTCGATGGTGTCCCGGATCACATCCCGAGCGTTAAACAAGGGAATGACGACGCTGACGACCGGTTCCGGCATCGCGTTACGGTTTGACCGCCTCCAAAATGACCATCATTTCTTCGCAGACGTTCCACAAATACCGGCGGCAACGTTTCTGCAGGTAGGCCGGGAAGTACTTGAACGGCTTGCGCATCCCGAATTCGATCGCCACGGTGTGAAAGTTGGTGTTCAGGCCATAATAGTTGGGCGACTTAAAATACTCGAAACTCTCTTCCGTCATGAACCGGACATGGGTGGGATCGATAAACGCTTTGCGTGACGTGTAGTAGGGCGTCTTGATATAGACCCGCGCACCAGGCGCGCAGACCCGATAGAGATCGACCATGAAGGTGATCAGGTCGCGCATATGTTCCACGGAGTGAATCGAATAGACGGCGGCAATACTGCTCTCCCGGAAGGGAAGCCCCCGCTCAAAATCACACACCACATCCACGCCGGGCAGCGCCCGTTGATCGACGCCCACCGTTCCGATCTGCTTGAGCGATCCGCAGCCAATGTCCAGCACAATGCCCTTTCGATAGGCATCGGCCACCTCGGGAGGGACCGGCCGATCGAGCCAGAACCGTTCAGTGGAACCAGTAGTCATCTAGCAGGCTACCACCGGGCGCATGGCAGAGAACGATATGGGAAACATCGATAGGGGCTTGGTTTGAGTGAGCTGTGTATGTGGCCGGGATTGTATCAGAGGGGGTTGCTCAAGTCATTG
>JAHFEW010000044.1 GCA_023248215.1 Nitrospira sp. | reverse complement strand
CTAGAGCGATCCTTCCCCTTTGAGAAACCTCCGGAACCGCCCCATTAGGTCGGCACCGAGGGTGCCGCCGTCTGGCTTTTTGGTATCGGGATCGCTGAAGTGTGAGCGAATCTCCTGCAGTCTCTTTTCCGCCTGGTCGTTGCCTTGAAGGCGCTTGGTTTTCTGCAGAGCCGTGTCAAATGCGTCGAATGTGAGTTCATTATAGCCAAACGACCGAATACGCTTCACCGCCTTCATCATGGCCTGATTGCGGAACGTCGTGAGGTGGTCGGAATCGACTTCTTTCAGGCCCAGCTTGCGAGCCCTCCGCTCGGCCGCCTTGCGAATGCCGCTGCGTACGAAATCGGGTGAGGTTTGCAAGCGCTTCCAGGCTTCGTCACTCCACGCCACGCGCTCCTGCGGCGCTTCCCACAGTTGCACCGCGGTCTGCTCGTCAATCCGCGTGAGTCCCTTCTCCCGCGCCAGTTCCTCGGTATCGTGCCGGATCATATCGCTCACAAAATCCATGGCAATCGGCGGAGACTCCTTGATCTTCTGCTGCAGCAGCGCCAGCGCGCCTTCGGTCCATTCCAACGGCGGCAACTCTCGTTCGCGGATATCCCCTAAGCCTTCGACCTTCTCGAAGAGGTCGACGTTGACTTCCATGTGGCCGCCTTTGCGGGCGATTTCATCGGCAATTTGTTTGATCATCCCCCGCATGAACTCCGGCACGGCGGCCAGACGTTCCTTCGCAGCAGCAGTCCAAGGCAATTGTCCCTTCGCCATCTGATCGGCAGCCTCGGCCATGCCGCCTTCGCCGCCCATGGTCCCCATCATCTGGCTTTTGAACTGGTCGAGGATCTCTTCGGTGATTTCGCGGTAGCCCAATTCACGCGCTTTTTTCTCGGCCAGGCGGCGGACCATCCCCCGCAAGAACAGAGGCGCGCGTTCCATACGTTTGAGCGCGCCGTCACTCCACCGAACCTCTTGGACTGTTATGTTTGGTGACTCTGCCACGGTATCACCCCTGTTACTTATTGAGTAATTCCTTCAGTTCTTTGCCCGCCTTGAAGAATGGCACGCGCTTGGCCGGCACGGCAACGGTCGCCCCAGTCTTGGGATTGCGACCTTCCTTCATCCGTCTGGCGCGGAGACGAAAGCTGCCGAACCCTCTGATTTCCGTCTTGTTGCCGTTTCGAAGTGAATCACGAATACAGTCGAAGATTGTGTTCACGACGATCTCGGCTTGCCGCTTCGTCAACGTCGTGACCTGCTCCGATACCCGCTCGATAATCTGCGCTTTAGTCATCGTCCCTCTCCTCGTGGGTGGGGCTTACGCACCGCTGTGTACTGCGCCTGAATGCCGATGGCGGTCTCGCCGCTCAAAACGCCATCAAGTATTTCAGTTTGACGCCGGTCTCTAACTCCAGCTTCGGAAATACCGACGACCAACGTGACTCGATGATATCCCGAAATGAAAACCGCTTGCGCGGCTCCACGACCTTCGGCTCGCCTTCCATGCCAGCGATATCTGCCGCGATGTGGATGGCATCATCAAGGTCGCCCAATTCGTCGACCAACCGCGCCTCTTTGGCCTGACGCCCGGTGAAAATACGCCCGTCCGCTAACGGTTCCACATCGGACAGCTCCAACGACCGGCCGTCGGCCACCGCCTGAATGAATTGATGATGCACATCGTCCATGACCGACTGCAACAGCTTGCGTTCCTCGTCGCTCATTTTTCGCAACGGTGAGCCGACGTCTTTGAATCGCCCGCTTTTGATCACCACGCCTTCGACACCGATCTTTTTCAACAGCCCTTCGAAGTTCGCCATTTCCATGATCACGCCGATACTGCCAGTCAGCGTGCCAGGATTGGCGATAATGCGGTCCGTGGCAGCGGCGATGTAGTATCCTCCGGACGCCGCCACCGTCCCCATGGATGCGATCACTGCCTTATTGCTCTTGTTCTTCACTCGCTTTACGGCGTCATGAATCTCCTGGGACGGGACGACGCCGCCGCCAGGGCTGTCGATACGCAAGACAATCGCCTTGACCAGCGGGTTTTCGCTGTATTGCTTCAACTCACCGATCGTCGTTTGTGCATCGAGGATCACCCCCTCGACACGAATGAGCGCGACACGTTCCTGGCCCGAGAGATCGAGGTCGGGGAGGAGCGCGTTCAACAGAAGCAGGGCTCCTCCCGCGATCACGATGACCCAGAATATCCGGCGCAGTATGCTCCGCTTCGGCATGCCGGCAGTCTCTGCTTGTGGACCCATTGAATCTCCAGGGACCTAAGCTTCGGAGTCGTTTTGGTTCCGTTTCCGGCTTTGCTTCGCTGCCCGTCCCAGGCTCTGGTCCAGCCCACCCTGAGAAGCGTGAAATTCATCCACCTGTCGCCGATCGGTATCCAACTGCTGATCGCGCAAGCTGAGCGCGATCTTCCGCTCTTCCCGATCGACCTTGATGATCTTCGCGGTCACTTCGTCCTGCGGCTTGAACTTCTCCTCCATACGAACATTCGGATCGAGACCGACTTCGCTGATATGGATCAAGCCTTCGACATCGCCGTCCAATTCGATGAACAGCCCGAAATCGGCGATCTTGCTGACCTTGCCGGTAATGCTATCCCCAACCCGATAACGGTTTGGAATCTGGTCTTCCCATGGATCGCGCGACAATTGCTTGTAACCCAGCGAGAGCCGCTCCTTCTCCTTGTCGATGCGGATGACCACCGCATCGACCTTCTGGCCCTTCTTGAAGAGTTCTGACGGATGCTTGATGTGCTTCGTCCAGGACATATCGGAAATATGGATCAATCCGTCGATGCCTTCCTCTAAACCGACGAACGCACCGAAATCGGTCAGGCTCTTCACCTTTCCTTCAATGCGCGTCCCAGCTGGGTACTTAGCCTCGATCATGTCCCAGGGGTTAGGCGCAGTCTGCTTCATCCCCAAGGAAATTTTTCGGCTTCCCGGATCGATGTTCAACACAGCTGCTTCGACTTGATCGCCCACGGACACCACGCGCGAGGGATGCCGGACTTCGTGGGTCCAAGACATCTCAGATACGTGCACCAGTCCTTCCACGCCAGGCTCCAATTCGACGAACGCGCCGTAATCCGTCAAACTCACGACTCGCCCACGCACGCGTGTGCCAACCGGATACTTCGCGGCCACTCCGGTCCAAGGATCCGCCGACTTCTGCTTGAGCCCGAGAGAAATGCGTCCGGTCTCCCGATCGTACTTCAGCACCGTCACTTCTACCTTGTCGCTGACTTGGAACAATTCGGACGGATGCCCCACACGGCCCCACGACATGTCGGTGATATGCAGCAACCCGTCAATGCCGCCGAGGTCGATAAAAGCTCCGTAGTCGGTGATGTTTTTCACCATGCCTTGGATCAACTGGCCTTCCTTCAAAGTGGCCAGTGTGGTTTGGCGGCGGCGGTCGCGCGTTTCTTCCAACAGCACCCGGCGCGAGACGACGACGTTGCCCCGACGATGGTTGATCTTGATGATCTTGAGGGGGAAGGTCTTGCCCACCAGCCCATCGAGATCGCGGACAGGATGCAGATCGATCTGCGAGCCAGGCAGAAAGGCCTTGACGCCGATATCGACCATCATGCCGCCCTTGATACGGGAAATGATCTTACCCTCAATGCTCTTTTCTTCTTTGTGCAGCTTCTCCAGTTCCTCCCAGATTTTCATCTTGTCGGCTTTTTCTTTGGAGAGCACCAGATTGCCGTCAGCGTCTTCACACTCTTCGAGATACACCTGCAGGCGATCCCCTACCTTCAATTGCGCCAATTCATCGTGTGAAAATTGGTCGCCTGGAATCATGCCTTCGGACTTGTAGCCGATATCGACCACCACTTTGTCCTTACCGATGGCCACGACCATACCCTCGGTGATGGTCCCTTCCTCAAAATTGCGGAAGGTTTCCTCGTACATCGCCGCTAGGGCGTCGCGATCGAGTTTGGGCTCGCTTTCTGGTGTGACAGTACTCATGAGAAGATCCTCGTCCTCCGGCTCGCGCCGGGTGCTGAATGTGAGAGAGACCAAATCTTACTCAGCGTTGCAAGACTTGGCCGTCGGAGTGGCCGCGAGATCGTGGCGCTGTCCGGCCTTCGCCGACCAGTCCCCGGGCGTCGGAACTTGTCCGAGCTCCGCAATCTTCGCCATCACCGTTCGACTGACATGTTGATAAAACGCTTTTCCTTCCAACCGAGCGGCGTCCGATGAAAAATCAATCGGCGCTCCATAGGCCACCGTGACCCGACGAAATCTGGGCCACTTCGCCCCTGGCGGCAACACATCGAACGTTCCCCCGATATGAGCCGGCACGACCGGACAGCCGGTCTGCGACACGATGACCCCGATTCCGGGCTTACCCGGTTTCAACGCACCGGTCATGGTCCGTCCTCCTTCGGGAAAGATCGCCACCGGCTTCCCTTCCTTGATGAGCGAGACCGCCTTGCTGAATGCGTCGCGATCGAGGCGTCCGACCCGCAACGGAATCCATCCCAGGGCCTGCAAGAGACCATTGAACAGCGGAATCGGAAACAAGTCATGCCGCCCCATGTACCAGACCCGTCGAGGGATCCCGCAGCCGAGCAACGGGATATCCAAATAGCTGGCGTGGTTCGAGGCAATGAGGAACCCGCCTTGCCCTGGAACCCTGCCCACTGTTCGATACCGGAAACACAACCAGCCGACAGCGCGAGAGAGTAACCACAAGCAGCCATACAGTGCGGAGGTCACAATTTCGCCGTAATCACAGCCATCATCTGCTCGACGACCGTCTCCGCAGGCATACTCGACGTATCGATGCGCTCGGCATCCGGTGCGGGCATCAATGGCCCCACCGTGCGAGACCGGTCGCGATCATCACGTCCCGTAAGATCGCGCTTGGTCTGGTCGAATTGAACCGAGTGGCCTGCCGCCACCAGCTCACGATGCCGCCGCGTCGCCCGGATATCCGCATCGGCCTCGAGAAAAAACTTAATGTCCGCCTTCGGAAACACCCTGGTGCCGATATCGCGTCCCTCGGCCACGACTGAGCCGGAGGCGCCGATCTCCCGTTGCACCGGAAGCAGCCACTCGCGGACTGCGGGAATCGCCGAAACCATGGATGCGAGAGCCGTCACGCCAGGCGTTCGCAATTCGCCCGTGACATCCCGTCCGTCCACGAAGACATGGACCAACTCGGGGCCACATTCCATACGAAGCGTCGTCTCAGGCAAGAGCGCCGTAATGGCAGCCCGATCATCAGGACTTAACCCTGCTTCTCGAACCTTCCAGGCGACAGCGCGATACAAGGCGCCTGTATCGAGATACAAGTACCCGAGCCGTAGAGCCAGGAGTCTTGCGACCGTGCTTTTTCCCACACCGGCAGGACCATCAATCGCGATGATCAACCCTTTTTCACCCTGCCTGGACCCGACCCTCTCACCCACGGAATCCTCGCACTATAGACGTTTTGCAGAGTCAGTCAACAGTTCCAATAGCGTACGATCGAAGTCCGGGAACGATGTTTCAATACAGGCCGTGTCTTGAATCAGGGTCGGCCGGGCGGCGGTCAAGGCACCGATGGCGACGGACATCGCGACACGATGGTCGCCATGGCTCGCGCACGTGGCGCCCGTGAGCCTCCCGTTCTCCCCTTTTCGTCCCAGCCCTTGAATCACCATCCCATCAGGTCGTTCTTCGATGTGTGCCCCCATGGCCCGTAGTTCCCTCGCCATCGTGGCGATACGGTCGCTCTCTTTCACCCGCAGTTCTTCCGCGCCGGTGATGACCGTTTCCCCCTCCGCCACGGCTGCCGCCACACAAAGGATCGGGAACTCGTCAATCGTCTGGGGAATCAGCTCCGGCCCGATCCGTACCCCCCGAAGCGGCGTCGAACGCACACGCAGATCCGCAACCGGCTCGCCGGCCTCTTCGCGCGGATTCAGCACCGCAATCTGTGCGCCCATTTGACCCAGGACATTTAACAGGCCGGTCCTGGTTGGATTCATGCCTACGCCACGTACGGTCAGATCCGATTCCGGCACAATCAATGCCCCGACCACAAAAAACGCCGCCGCAGACAGGTCACCGGGCACCACGACCGTCTTGCCGCTCCATCGCACCGAGGGACGCCCTTCAACCCGAACCGTACAACCGTCGCGATGGAACGGAATCCCGAAATAGGCAAACATGCGCTCAGTATGGTCACGCGAGAGGCGCGGTTCTGATATGGTCGTCAGGCCATCGGCATAGAGTGCGGCAAAGAGCAGCGACGATTTGATCTGAGCGCTCGCGACCGGCGAGGAATACGACATGCCTGTGAGCCGCGTACCGGTAATCGCCAGGGGCGCTAGCTCCCCACCTTTTCGGCCGGCAATCGTCGCCCCCATCGTCCGCAGCGGTTTCACCACCCGTCCCATCGGACGTCTGCGGATCGACTCGTCCCCGGTGAGGACCGTAAAAAAATCCTGCCCGGCCAACAGACCGGTCATCAAACGAATGCCGGTGCCAGAGTTACCACAATCAATCGGGCCGAACGGTTCCGTGAGCCCCCACATGCCCTTTCCATGCACCTGCAACCGCTCAGCCGTCTCCTCGATCCGCACCCCCAGCGATTGAAACGCGCGCATGGTGTTCAAACAATCTTCGCCCCGACAATAGCCGGTCACCGTACTGGGCCCTTCCGCGAGGGCAGTGAGAATAATGGCTCGATGGGTGACGGACTTGTCACCTGGAACAACAATGGCACCTCTTAACGGACGGCCTGGGGTCATGGTTAGAGACGCCATCGTAGCCTAGACCTTCCCCTGTGCGCGTGGCGTGAGTTGCTCCCGCTCATGCTTGGCTTTATCCAGCTGCTTCTCAATACCCGCCGCATCGCCCGCCGCGATCAACCGTTTGAGCTCGCCGAGATGCCGTTCATAGGTCTCGATCAGAAACACGAGGTTGTCCCGGTTCCATAAAAAAATGTCGCGCCACATCTCGGGAGAACTGGCCGCAATCCGCGTGGTGTCGCGCAATCCCCCACCCGAATGGCCGGCCAGATCGAGTTCCGGCAGGCCGTGGTCGCGCACATCCGCCAAAGCCGTCATTAGCGCAAACGCCGCGACGTGCGGAAGATGGCTCACGGCACCGAGAATTTTGTCGTGGAGAAAGGGGTCCATCTCCAACACGATCGACCCCGCAAGTTCCCAGAGGGCCCGAACCGTCTGCAGCGCTTCGGGGTCCGTCTTGGCCGTGGGAGTCAGGATACAGCGTGCCCCTGCAAAGAGCGTCTCCGATCCCGCTGTGACACCGGTCTTCTCCTTCCCGGCAATCGGATGCGCGCCCACGAACCGCACAGCGGGAGGCATCAGGGCTTCCGACCGCGTGACCAGATCGCCCTTGACACTCCCGACATCGCTCACAATGGCCCCCGGCTGTAAACGGGCCGCCCATTCCTGCAAATGCCGTTCGTACGTATCCACCGGCGTGGCCAAGAGGACGAAGTCCGCCCCTTCGACACCTTCGCAGGGGTCCGACACGTATCGATCGATCGCGCCCAATTCCACGGCCGTCTTGAGATTCTCCACGCGCCGCCCGATGCCCACAACGGAATCGGCCAGCTTCTGCCGGCGCAAGATCATCCCCAGCGAGCCGCCGATCAGTCCGACCCCGACAATCGCCACTTGCCTGAAATGTGGTCTCATCATTCGATGACTGCCTGCTTTCAACGAGCTCGTGCGTTCGTTGGGAATTCGCAAAAAGGCTCAGAGAGTCCGGTCGACTGCCGCGGCAATCTTCCGCAGATCCCCCATCAGCTCCTTGAACTTAGAGGGCCGGATGGACTCCTCGCCATCGCAGAGCGCGCATTCGGGATTGGAATGTACTTCGATCAAGAGCCCGTCGGCCCCGGCCGCGATGGCCGCTTTGGACATAGGTGCCACCAAATCCCACTTGCCCGTCGCATGGCTGGGATCGACAATCACCGGCAGATGCGAGAGATCCTTGAGGGTCGGGATGGCCGCCAGATCCAACGTATTCCGATACTGCGTTTCAAAGGTGCGGATGCCGCGCTCACACAACATGACATTGCGATTGCCGCGGGACATAATGTACTCAGCGGAGAGGAGAAATTCCTTGATCGTGGCCGACAGACCGCGTTTCAGCAACACCGGCTTGTCATACGCGCCGACTTCCTTGAGCAACTCGAAGTTCTGCATGTTGCGGGCGCCGATCTGGATGATGTCGGCCTTCTCAAGGAATAACTCGATGTCACGCGTGTCCAGGATCTCGCTCACCACCGGGAGGCCGGTCTGTTTTTTCGCCTCAACCAAGTAATCCAACCCTTCCCGCCCCAATCCTTGAAAGGAATAGGGCGAGGTCCGCGGCTTATAGGCACCGCCACGAAGAATGGTGGCGCCGGACGATTTGACTTCATGCGCGATACCCACCGTCAGTTCCAATCGTTCGACCGCGCAGGGGCCCGCCATGATCGTAATTTTTTTGTCGCCGATTTTGACCCCGTTGACATCGATAATGGTGTTCTCTTTTTTGAACTCCCGACTGACCAGCTTCCAGGGAGCCAGAATCGGCAAGACACTCTCGACGCCTGGCAACGCGGTCAACGGCTGATTGTGCAAAATCCGATCGTCCCCGATCACACCGATGATGGTCCGCTCCTGGCCGGTCGAGATATGCGACTTCAATCCTAGTTCGCGAAGCCGGTCAATGATGTGGTCGACTTCCCGTTCCGAGGCTTCAGGTTTCAAGACAATAATCATGGTCTCGTCTCGCTTTCCTTATCGCGACGCGCGCGTGACATCCTGGAGCGCGCTCAGAAACAATTGATTTTCTTCCGGGAGGCCGATGGTCACCCGTAACATCCGGCCCTCGATGTGACGCACGATGATGCCTTCTCGCAGGAGCGCGTTGAACACCTCGCGGCCATCTCTCCCGACATCGAAATAGAGAAAGTTCGTCTCACTCGGTAACGCCTCAAACCCCAGCCGCTGCAAGCCTGTGCGCACCTTGTCCATTTCGGTGTGGTTGAGGGCCCGACTGGCGGTCACATGCGCTTCATCGTCCAAGGCCGCCAGTCCGGCACGTTGCGCCATGCTGTTCGCATTGAAGGGCGGGCGGATTCGATTGAGGTAGTTGGTAATTTCCGGCGTGGTAATGCCATAGCCGATCCGAAGCCCGGCCAATCCATAAATCTTCGAGAAGGTCCGCAGCACGATGGCATGTCGTCCGGCCTTTACGTAGTCGATTGACTCCGGAAACTCCGGATGCCGGACATACTCATAATAGGCCTCATCGAACACCACCACCACATGCTCGGGCACCAGCGCCATCAAAGCCGCCACCTCCGCTTTGGTCGCCATGGTGCCGGTCGGGTTGTTCGGATTGCAGACAAAGAGCAAGCGCGTCTTGTCGGTGATCGCGGCTGCCATCGCCGGCAAATCGTGATGCCAATTCTTCTGCGGCACTTCGACCACCACCCCATGCGCCGCCGTTACTTCCATCTTGTAAATGACGAAGGTATGTTCGGCCATTACGGCCTCATCGCCCGGCGACAGGAAAGTCCGCGCGAGAAGACCGAGAAGTTCGTCCGATCCGTTGCCCAGAATCACATGATCCAGCGTGACCTTCCAACGTTCAGCCAATGCCCCACGCAATCGAAACGCCCCGCCGTCCGGATACCGGTGCAGGGTTGAGGCCGTCTCGGCCAACACGGCAAGGGCCTTGGGCGACGGTCCGATTGGATTTTCATTGGAGGCCAGCTTAATCGCGCGCGGCAACCCCAGTTCTCGCTGCAGTTCCTCAATAGGTTTTCCGGGAACGTACGGAACGAGGGAGGCAATATCGGGATGCACCTTCAGCGGCATGGTGTTACGTCATCCTCACGAATGGGCGGGATAGGATCCGAGAATTTTCATGAACAGACAGCGGCTCTTCACTTCTTCGGCCGCTTTCTTGACCCGTTCCTCGTCGATATGCCCCTCGATGTCGACGAAGAAGATATATTCCCAGGCCTTCCGGCGAGAGGGGCGGGATTCGATCTTGGTCATGTTGAGGCCGTGAGAGGCAAAGGGTCGCAACAGGTCGTAGAGAGCACCCACTTTATCCTTGATCGACAACATCAGAGATGTCTTATCACGGCCCGTCCGTTCGGGCGCCTTCTGCGACAGGACGAGGAAGCGCGTAAAGTTGTTGATGTTATCTTCGATCCGGGCCGTAATCACCTTTAACCCGTATAACTGGGAGGCCAACTCCGAGGCAATCGCAGCGGCCGACGGATCATCGACGCAGAGCTCAGCGGCCCGTGCGGTACTGGCCACTTCCGACACCGGCACATGAGGCAAATTCGTTTCGAGCCAATTGCGACATTGGGCAATGGCGTGCGGATGCGAATAGATGCGCTGAATGTCCCCCGACATCCCATTCTTGGACATCAGATGGTGCGCCACCTCCTGCAGCACCTCTCCATAGATCAATAGGCTGGAGTCGATGAACATATCGAGGGTGTGGTTCACCACGCCTTCAGTGGTGTTCTCGATAGGCACCACTCCAAAATGAGCACGTCCTCGCTCTACTTCACTGAAGACATCTTTAATGCTGTTAACGGGTATGTACTGGGCGGACGCCCCGAACTTCTGCATGCAGGCCATATGCGTGAACGTGGCCCGCGGCCCAAGATAGGCGACCCTCTGCGGACCCTCAAGGGACAACGAGGCGGACATGATTTCCCGATACACTGCCCGAATGGCGTCGGTGGGAAAGGGCCCGGTATTTTGCTGGCTGAGCCGCTCAAAGATCGCCGCCTCACGGGCCGGCGTGTGGAGAGGGGCCTCGGCATCCTTCAACTTCTTCAGTTTGCCGATTTCGATGACGGACTTCGAGCGCTCGTTCAGCAGGCGCAAAATCTGATCGTCGATCCGGTCTATTTCCTGCCGATGTTCGCGTAAATCTTCCGACATGATGGGGGGATGCCCTCCTCGCGGAGCCTGCCTCTAGTAAGGAGTGTCCGTGAAACGAATCCAGGTTCACTTTGTGAACTTGGACAAGTGAGTATCCTACAGGAGGCGCCAAGTCCATTGCAAGGATAGGCGTGGGGATTCAAGGAGTTGTGACGGATGCGGTCTCATCGGATAGGGACAGGAGATCTTTCTGTTTCTTGAAATGTTCAAAGGCCAATCTGGTCGCTTGGCGACCCCGGCCAGTCCGCTCCAAAAAGCCCGCCTGAATCAGATAGGGTTCGTACACGTCCTCTAGGGTGCCCTTATCCTCCTGCACGGCCGCGGCCAAGGAATCCACCCCCACCGGCCCCCCATTGAACTTTTCGATCACCGTCAGAAGGATCTTGCGGTCCATCTCATCCAGACCGGCGGCATCGACGGCCAGCCAGACCAACGCATCCTGAGCGACCTGTTGCGTGATACGCCCTTCGGCCTTGATCTCGGCATAGTCCCTGATCCGTTTAATAAGCCGATTCACAATGCGTGGCGTGCCGCGAGCCCGCCGGGCAATCTCCGCGGCGCCAGCCCCGTCGATCGGAATATTCAGCAACCCTGCCGACCGCGTGACGATGGCAGTGAGTTCCTGGGCAGAATAAAACTCCAGCCTGTGAACGAGCCCGAAGCGGTCCCGCAGCGGCGAGGTCAAGGCCCCGGCCCTGGTCGTAGCCCCGACGAGGGTAAACCGCGGCAACTCCAGCTTGATCGTCCTGGTCGACGCCCCTTGCCCGACGACTAAATCGAGCTGGTAATCTTCCATTGCTGGATAGAGCGCTTCTTCCACAGAGGCAGGCAACCGATGGATTTCATCGATGAACAACACGTCCCGTTCATGCAAATTGGTCAGAATGGCGGCGAGATCGCCGGCGTGACTCAGGACCAGCCCGGAGGTCGATCGAATGGCCGACCCCATCTCTCGTGCAATAATGTGAGCGATCGTCGTCTTGCCTAGCCCCGGCGGTCCGTAAAAAATTGCGTGATCCAGGGCCTCGCCGCGGCGCTTGGCCGCCTCGATGCAGATCTCCAAGGCTTCCTTCATTCGAGGCTGACCGACATATTCCCTCAGGCTCTGTGGACGGAGCGCGGCTTCGATTCCACGTTCATCGTCGGTCAGTTGGTTGGTCACTGTGCGGTCGGACATGGGAGATCCTGCCTATAAAACGACTGAACGCTATTGGCGTTCCGGTGACGGCCTGAATTTGGGCGGCGACGGTGCGGCCCCCTGTCCAGGAGCTGCCGTGCTACCACAATCGGGTGGACATCTCACGCCGCCTTGACTCGGATCGGGCATGCTAGATCCCATCTGCGCCAGCTGGCACTGTGACACGAGCCCGCCGTCTTTGGACCCGCAACGCGACGGCACGTTCGAATGACCGACCCCAACGTATCCCTCTGGGCAGGGCCCGCAAACCGAGAGCATATTGCCACCCAACGGTACACACTGCACCAAGGTCGGCTCACCATCCTTGCAGAGCTCCGGCGCGTTGGTCACGCCTGTGGTGGCATAGCCTTCTGGACACACCCCGCAGGTCTTGCGAATGGTCCTGGGTTCCTCGACTCCTTCCACCGCGCGACCAAGGTTGGCCGCGCCGGACCATAACATCAATCCACACAGGGCGAGTCCCACTGCGCCGCCTAATCGGCAGAGGGTCCATCCTGTTCGAGAATTTGTCGTCATGCATCACCCCTTGGCGAGATCTTTGAGTGCCTCGCGAATCACATCCTTCAACCCTTGCGCCGCTGTCCCTGACTTCTCGATTCTCTTCAGCGTATCTTTTACATCTGGAAGCCGATACCCAAGATTCACGAGAGCCGACAAGGCGTCTTCATAGAGAGGATTGGCGGCACGTCCATTCCCCTGCTCGACTGGTTCGCCGGCTGGATGCAGTCGCGCCACCTTGTCTTTCAACTCCAGGGCGATTCTCGCCGCAGACTTCTTGCCGATACCGGAGACTGTTCCCAGTTTCTCTATGTCACCCGCCTGAATGGCTGCGAAGAGGTCGCGGACCGAAAGAGTAGAGAGGACGCTGAGCCCCAATTTGGGCCCAATCCCGGAGATCCCAGTCAGCAAGAGAAAGGCCTCTTTCTCGGCTGCGGTCAAAAACCCATAGAGCTGAATCGCATCTTCACGCACATGGGTATGAATGCTGAGCGTCACGAGCTCGTGCTGATTGGGTAACGAATAATAGGTACTGAGGGGAATCAACACTTCGTAGCCGACGCCGTGGACATCAAGCGTGACCTGGGAAGGCGCCTTGAAGGCCATGAGGCCCGTCAGTAAGGCGATCATGAGATCAGTAGTGGGGCGTGAGACGGACGGACTGTTGAACGTGCTGCGTGCGACTCGATACTCAGTGCCGATACTCCCGGATTACGCGGTGGCGGCGGCGACTTTCTCCATGATCTCATCGGAAATGTCGAAGTTGGCATGGACCTTCTGCACGTCATCGTGTTCGTCCAGAATTTCCATGAGCCGCAACATTTGTTCAGCGGGTCTCTCCTCCAACGCAATCGTATTTTGGGGGATGAAGTTCAATTCGGCAAGCGTGCACTCGATTTTTGCGTCGCTCAGTGCTTTTTTTACCGCCTCAAAATCGTGCGGGCTGGTCAGCACTTCGAACGTCTTGTCGGTCACTTTGACATCTTCGGCGCCGGCTTCCAAGGCGATGGTCAGGAGGGCGTCTTCCTCAACCTTTCCCTTTTCAACCACCAGGACACCTTTTTTGTGAAACTGCCATGCCACGGCACCCGCCTCGGCCATGTTGCCGCCGTTCTTTGTCAGCAAATTGCGAATTTCGGCCACCGTACGATTACGATTATCCGACGTGATTTCCATCAACACCGCCGTTCCGCCTGGACCGTATCCTTCGAGCGAGAACTCTTCATACGTCACGCCGGGTAGTTCGCCCGTCCCGCGCTGAATCGCCTTCTTCATGTTATCGCCAGGCATGTTGGCTTCTTTGGCCTTGGCAATCGCCAATCGCAATCGCGGATTGCCGTCAGGATCACCGCCGGACCGCGCCGCAATCGTCAACTCGCGGATAAGGCGGGTAAAAATCTTTCCCCGCTTAGCATCGACAGCCGATTTATGGCGCTTAATTGTTGCCCAATGACTGTGGCCACCCATGGCGACTCCTCTTTTCCTGAACTGGCCTGTTCCCAGCCGAGTCCAGGCACGCATCGAAATCTGACTTCAAAAAAGTACAGCTAACACAGTCCTGACAGGGGTGTCAACGCGACAAGGCGGGCACCTGCACCCTGACTGCGTTGACGGGGGAGACACCATCGTTCAGGCACGTCTGCCAGTCGAGGCTCCGCGGCAGGGTTTTCAGCCACGCAGGATGACATTACTCTGAATAGATGAGCAGCTGCAGACCAATCACGAGCACGAGGCTTGCCCAAATGAGTTCCCAGTAAGACCGTTCCCTGATGAGCTGCCGCGGTCGCCAGCCGGATACCAATTTGGATGACCCAGCCGTGATGGCCATGGTTCCCATGATCGCATGGTGCAGCGCAATCTTGTAGGCAGCGAGATGATCGCCGTGAGAATGGCTGAACAGCATGAGGCCGCCGACGATCGCAAAGAGCGGCAGCGGCACGGTCCAGGCCGCATGGGCAAACCAGCCGAGCCGCCGCAGGAATTCGATCGCCCCTACCGCACACGCCAGGATCCCATAGGCCTTATGTTGAAAAATCTCCGTATCATTGCCGAAGAACGTCTGGACGAAGGTCAGCGACCCGATCGGCCAGGAGTCATGATCACTCCAAATAAGGAGAAAGATTCCTCCCACCGTCAAGGCGCCTGGAAGCAGGAACCTGGTCCAAACAAGAGCCGGCCATCCCAGAGCTTGACGCACTTCACTGAGCCCGATCAGGAGGAGAAAAACCCCGGCCAAATGATGATTGAACTCAGAATAAGCGATGCCTTGGGCCGAGCCTTCCCAGGAGGTTTTTGTCCCGATCCCATGGTGATGCGCCCGTTCATCGGCAGCGCCAGAGGGGTCGTGCTCGGCGTACTGGGCCATCGCATAGGAGGCCTCCCACATAAAGACGACGAGGCAGAGAAGCCCCACGAGCCGCAGCCACGGCCCAAGAAATCTCGGACAAAAAAACACTCGAGAGGGAGGAAATGGCGGGAATGGAACGGCCCATCCGGAATGCCAGATGGGCCACAAACTCGGCTCACGCATGCATTCGTCGGCTACATGAACTTCATAAATTTCTCTTTGGCCTCATCCATCACCTGGGCGGTGATCTCTGTCAATCCTCGTTCCTTGGCAATCCGCTCAATTTCCCGGCGGGCCATCGGACGAATGAAGTCAGGAATGTTGTCCATGCGCTGCTCGGCGTCCTTAGTCCAGGCAACGCCGTTGGGCGAATCATTTTTTGAATCGTCCATGACTTGCAGAGTAATATTTTTGTACCCCTGCTTGCGCGCATAGGCCTCGACGCTGCTCTGGACCATCGGTTTCACAAACGACGGCAGGCGCTCCAGCTTTTCCTTTGCATCCGCCGTCCAGGTGAATTCGCTCGTGCCGTTCCCGTTTTGCGGCTTGCCGCCGGAGGTCAATCCCATTTCCGACACCATGGCAGAGAACGGACAGCCGCCGGAGGTCTTTTCTCCGCCGGACAGAGGGGCGCTGTGCTTTTCTGAAGCCGTCACCGGTTGGCCACCCTGGATCTTCTCGTTGAGATAGGCAGCCATTTGTCCTGCGCCGGCCTGCGCTTCCTCCTTGAGGGTCCCGCGAGTCATCTCGAACGGTTCAGCCGTTTCTGTGCGACCTCCAAGCTTCACACCAAGCGACGCGACCATTTGCGTCTCGCCTGGATTCGTCACCATGGAGAATTTGGCCTCGCAGGATGGGCAGCCGAAGAAGACACCGAGTGAGCCCTCACCGGGTTTTTCGACCTTCTGAAACGTCATGTAGGTCTCGCAGTTCAGGCAAACGAACTTCATAGAATCCCCCTTCCGGGTCGGTGCGCTTACAGCTTTTCCGCCAGGACTTTTTTGTAATCCAGTAACGTTTGAATCCGCCCGACGATTTCCTGATATTTCCGGATCGTCGGATAGTCAGGATCGAGGAGCGGCTGCCCCTTATCGAAGGTCTTGGCAAACTTGCGGTCGAACGGAATGCGGCCGAGCAAGGGCAGGTCCAGCACTTCGCACATTGCATCGGTATTCCCTTCAAACAGTTCATTTTCCGCCCCGCAGGCCGGACAACGATACTCGCTCATGTTTTCAACGATGCCTAACACCCGAATGCCCATATCCCGTGCATAGGTCACGGATTTCTGCACCACATCGGAGGCGACTTCAGACGGCGTCGTCACGACGATCGCGCCGGCTAAGTCGGGAATGAATCCCGCGATGACCGGAGGTTTATCGGCAGCCGCACCAGGCGGCAGGTCGGCCAGGAGATAATCCAACTCTCCCCAGATGACATCGGCCAGAAATTCTCGAATGACGTTCATTTCCATCAAGCCGAGCCACACCGGGCTCAGATCCATCGGTCCTTTCCAACGCACCGGCGAGGCATCATCAAGGAAAAAATCCATCGAGGCCACTTTAATGCCGAGCGGGCCGACAGGAGGTTGTGCCCCTTCTGGAGTCATGGTCAGCGACCGGCCATGCAGACCCATCATCCTCGGGACACAGGGACCGTTCAGATCGACATCGAGCAAACCGACTTTCGCACCCTGGCGTGCAAGCGCCAGCGCAAGGTTGACGGTCGTCATGCTCTTGCCGACTCCGCCCTTGCCGCTCATCACCACCAGCTTCTGCTTGACGCCGGCCATTCGCGCCTGCACCTGCTTCATCTGGGCAGTGATCTGCTGAACGACTTTCGCATCGTCGGAATACTGAAGCTTTGTGAGGATCGACTTGAGATCCTTGCCGGCAGCCATGGTCATGAAAAACCCTCGAAATTGTTGATCGAGAACGCTACCACAGCGGTTTCGATGGAGTCAAACAGCCCCGCGCTCGTTCACGAACAGGCTGCTGAACAATTTCGGCGCATCTGAACACACAGGGAAGGCGGCGTCGAAGATGCGGCGGAGAACGCCCGCAGGATGGTCAAAAAGGCCGTCCAGCGAGACCGTAGCGAGCAAAGAGGCGAGGCGTACTCTGCGCCGTGCGTTGAGCCTCTGCGCGATGCGAGAACAACGCTGGCGGACTTTTTCACCATCCTGCTAGATCGAATACTGAATGGTTGATTTTGTCCCGGACGTTTGGAGCAACACGCCCCGTCGCTTCAGTTCCTCAAGGATTTGACGAGCAGCCCTATCGAAATCCTGGGGTCCAGCAAAGTGTAGATCGGTATTCGGCGGAGGCTCTTCACCGGCCTTGCTCATATGCACAGCGATGACCGGGGCCGGCTGGACCAACGTCCGAATCATCTCCGCCATCCGTTGATAATTGATCCCGAATGTCTTGCTGGTCGAGACGACAATGAGTCCTGCATCGATCAGCAGCCTGGCAACCTCTCCGTACCGGCGCACCCGCTCGGCGGCGAAGGACGGATCGGCGGCGGATAAATCCGCATCCAATCCCTGCAGAAGGTTCTCGCCCTCCAACAAATAGGCATGCCGGCTATCGGCGACCAGCAGCGCTTCGACTCGTCTGGCCAGAAACGTTTTACCTGTCTGGGCCGAGCCCGTGAACAACACGATGGCGGCCCGATGACCATATTGTATGGCTCGATCCTCCGCCCGGACATCCCCCGTGAGCCATGCATATTCCCGCTGCCGTGCCTCCTCACGCAGTCCTTCCTGCTCGTCGTGCACCAGCTCAGTAATGATCCCGCCTCCGGCAATGTCGTATTCGTCGACCAGGACGAACCGCCCTGTCGATTCGAATGATGACGACAGATCGAACGCGAGAGGCGCCTTGACGCGCAAGGTCAATTCAGCCACCTGGTTCCTGGTCACCAATTGACTCTCCTGTAGCTGCGCAAGGTCGGCGGTGTCGATGATGCGATGGATGGCGGCCACCTCACAGACAACTTCTCGCGTGGCGAGCCGCAATGAATATTTCCGGCCCTTTTCAAGCGGCCGTCTCCCCATCCAGAACAAGTTCACGCGAACGGCGGTCGAGACCAGCGGAATCGAATCCCGGTGCGACGCAATTTCTCCGCGTTCCACGAAGATCTGTTCGTCGAGCGTGATCCCGACCGACTGCCCGGCTTGCGCCTCACTCGGCGGCGGATCGACATTGAACCCTTCAATGGACTGCACCACCGCCGTTTTATTCGAGGGTGAGAAGACCAACTGGTCCCCGACCTTCAAGCGACCGGCTGTGATGCGGCCGGCCAAGATCCGTCGCGCATCGAACTTATAGACGTCCTGCAACGGAAACCGAAGTGGTTGTTCCGAACGAACCTGCTCCTTCTTGAAGAGGGCCAGCGTCTCGAGAACCGTGGGGCCTTGATACCAGCTCATATTGCCGCTACGCAGCGCGATGTTATCGCCCTGCTTGGCGCTAACCGGGATCATTTGTTGCGGAACTGCCCTGAATTGGCCCAGGAACTCTCGATATTCCTTTTCGATCCCGTCGAACACATCCTGCCGATACCCGACCAGGTCCATTTTGTTGACCACGACCGCGAACTGTGTCACGCCCAGCAGCGACAGCAGATAGCCGTGCTTCTTCGATTGTTCCCGTACGCCTTCCAACGCGTCGATCAACAACAGCGCAGCTTCAGCTCGAGCGGCGCCCGAGATCATGTTCTTCAAAAACTCTTTGTGTCCGGGGGCATCGATAATGATGTATTGCCGCCCGTTCCAGACGAAGAACGTCCGCGCCGTGTCGATCGTAATTCCCTGCTCCTGCTCTTCCAGAAATGCGTCGAACAGAAATGCGTACTCAAACTCCTTGCCCTGCTGACGACAAATGGCCTGGACCTTTTCCAACTTGCCTTCCGGCAACGAGCCCGTATCGGCGTAGAGTCGCCCGACCAACGTGGATTTCCCGTGATCGACATGGCCCACGATGACGATGTTGAGACTTTCCTGCGGCTTGGTCTGTTCGTACTGTGTCATATGCTTCACTCGCTTATAATGGAGCCCTGATTTCCTGCGCTTCGCCCTTCGGATACTCATCGGCCTATAGTGGCCTGCGCGATCCGACTCACATGTAGCCCTTCTTACGGAGCATCTCCATGCCTCGCCCCGCATCCTGCGCGCGACCCGCCCGTTCCGCCACATTGCTTCCACGGAGTTCCACAATAATCTCGTCGACTGTCTTCGCCGTGGATTTGATGGGCATGGTACAAGGTGCACAGCCCAAGCTGCGATACCGCGTCCCATCTCCTCTGTCTAGGTAGAGATCCATGAATGGGATGTTCTCATGCTTGATGTACTCCCAGATGTTGATCTCGGTCCAATCGAGGAGCGGATGAATCCGTATATGCGTGCCGGGCGGAAAGGTCGTTTTGAACTGATCCCACAGCTCTGGCGGCTGATCGCGAAAATCCCAATCGCCGTGTTTGTCGCGAGGCGAAAAGTACCGCTCCTTCGCCCTGGTGCTGTCTTCGTCTGCGCGGACCCCGAGGATGATTCCCGTATAGCCTTTTTCTTCCACCAGATTCTTCATCGCCGTCGTCTTCAAGGCCGTGCAGCAGACATCCCGCCCAAGGGTATGGTTCATGCCGGCGGCCAGGGCTTCCTTGTTCTGTCCCACCACCAGATTCAACCGCCACTCACGCGCAATCCGATCGCGATATTCGATCATCGCGGGAATCTTGTAACTCGTATCCACGTGAAGCAAGGGAAAGGGCACATGCCCCAAGAAGGCCTTGCGGGCCAACCACAACAGCACCGTCGAATCCTTCCCCATCGACCAAAGCATGGCGAGGTGATTGAAATGCTTGTAGGCTTCGCGAAGGATATAGACGCTTTGGTCCTCGAGCTGACGCAAATGTTTCATGGTTCACACTCTTCTGGTTACGCGGGAATGCCGACCTTCTGCGCGGCCCCGGCGCCCGATCCTGCGACCGCCGCCAGCTCGGTCAGCTTGGCCTTGGCTTGACCGGACTCAAGCGCGCGACGGGCCATCCCAAGGTTCCCGGAGATTGAGTTTCCCTTCCCGGCCGCATAGAGCAGCATGGCTGCATTGAGAAGGACCCAATCCCGCTGCCCTCCCTGAATATCGTTCGCCACAAGCCGCTTGATCAGATCGGCTTCCCTTTCACGCTGTTCAACGGGAAACCCGGCCATCTCGCGGAAGGTGGCCATCGTCAGACCCGCATCCTTTGGTTGGAATGTAAAGGGGGTGATACGTTCGTCTTTGAGTTCCAGCAACCGCGTCACATTGCCGATCGAGAGCTCCGGATCGCCTTCCACACCGCGAATCACCAACGCCCGCGGACAGCTCAACATGCGCAATGCCTCAATCGTCTTTTCGAAGTAGGGCGGATGCGACAGGCCGATCACCTGCGAGGTCGCGCGTGCGGGATTAAGCATTCTCGCCACCGGATGGAACACATTGCGCACGCCCAATTCCTGCCGCATCTCCAGAAACCGGCTCACCGGCGGGTGATACAGCGCCAGGTCCAAATAGGCGAGTCCCTTCTTCTCCAATTCCGCCCCGACCAGCTTGGCTGTCAGATCGACCGGAATCCCCAAAAGCTTCAACACCGATGAGATGCCGCGCCGATCCGGAGGCCCATCCACTCCGTGCAGTAATATCACCGCTCCAGCGGCCGCCGCGACAATCGCCGCCGGAATGATCGCGTGAAAGGTTTCCCGCTTCCCCGCATAGGTAGGAACATCGACCACCCCAAGTCCGGCGCGGACCGGCACCGGAGGAACGTATTGCCGCGCGGTAGCGGTGAAGGCGGCCAATTCCGTGACCGATTCAGACTTGAAGCGCATGGCGGTGAGGAAGGCACCGACTTGAGCCGGCGTGGCAGTCCCTTCGATCATCAGGCGCATGGCCTGTTTGGCTTCTTCCCACGTGAGATCCTTGGATGTTTTCTGGCCCTTGGCGACTTTGGCGAGCAGATGTTGCATGTGATGGTAATGACCTTGTCTGAGTTCAGGGTGACGATGATGTTATTTGTGCAGTCCGCACTCGGTCTTACCGAAATTCTTCCACCGACCAGAACGCGGATCGTCTCCCGGAAGGACGGGCGCTGTGCAATGCGTGCAACCGATGCTGGGATAGTTGCGGTCGTGCAGGGCGTTATAAGGCACCTCATGGAGATGAAGATACATCCAGACTTCCTCACTGCTCCACCGTGCCAGCGGATTTATTTTAACCAGGTTGAATTTCTTATCCCACTCGATCAGACCCGCATTGGCCCGGGTCGGGGCTTGGGCTCTCCTGATCCCGGTGATCCATGCGGTGTAGTTCGCGAGGATGCGGCTGAGCGGTTCGATCTTCCTCAGTTCACAGCACTGGTCTGGCTTGCTCGCCCAAAGCGCTGCGCCGTGTTGGGCGGCTTGCTGCTCCGGCGTCAACAGCGATTTCATCTGAATCACCTGCGCGGGCTTCAAACCATAATGCACGATGATGCGATCGCGCACGTCGATCGTTTCAGGAAATAGGAAATCGGTATCCAAATAAAAGAGCGGCGCTTCCGGGTCGATGCGATGCATCATGTCCACCAGCGCGACGTCTTCCGCCCCGAAGCTGCAAGCGAGAACGATTCGCTGCGTATACGTCTTAAATGCATACTCCAGCACCTCCCACGGCTGCTTGGCCTCAAACGAATCGCTGATCGCCTTGAGTGCTTCGTCGGAGGGTCGCATGGCGGGCTTCATTCCGTCTTTCAATTTCCCTACCCCTCGACCTTTTCCACAAGAATTTTAAAATGCTTCGCCTCGGACTCCAACGGTCCTTCATTGAGGATTTTGTGTCCGTCGTTCCGCAAACTCATCGGCACATTCCGAATGGGCTCTCCGGCATCCAGCCACACTTCAAGTTGCTCACCGTTGTCCATCATCTCCAGCTTCAATTTGGTCTTCACGTAATTCATCGGGCAGGCTACGCCACGCAGATCGTACACGGGCGCCTTGGCTGCTGCGACGGGTGCCGAAGGCGCAACTTTCGGGGCTGTTGTCGGCACGGCTACCTCTTTCACCTGCGCCAGTTTCAGATCTTTGCCCATTTGCTCAGTGGCCGCACGACATACAGCGAGGAACTGTCTGGCAAACCCCATCTTCTCCGTTGCCGCGTCGGCTGTTGCATCCTTGGAACCGAGATCACCGACTTGTGCCCCCAGGCTTTTATACGTAGCGGGCACGATGCCTTTGTTTGCCAGGCGCAGATCGAACTCTTGGAACGTCTCGGCATCGGTCGCCGGATCGAGCCCCTCGGTCACCAGTAAGGCTTTGGCGGCGGCCAGCACGGCGCGATACGATTTATTCACCGAGAGGGCATACTGATGTTTTTCGACAAGAAGTTTGGCCTGATAGAGTTCCTGATCGGCCTCCAACATGCGGTCGTCGATCATTTCCAATGCTCCGCCTGCGCACTCGCCGGGCCCCAAATCCTCCAGCACAAATTCCGCCTCGCCTTCCCAGTCGTAGTAGTAGGTCGGATCCTGATCGAAGGGCGGCACAATCGTGTAGGGAATGAGTTCGTCCTTGAGGGCGACTTTGCCGACCCGCGTGATGAATGTCTGAAGAGTCTCACCGGTCTTCCGATCACGGCGATAGACATCCACCAGATGGCGAACCGCCGCCGGAACGCTCTTCGCAGGCAGCTTTACCGTCAACTGTCCGATTTTCGGCGTGCCATCCACATGCCCCCCGAGATGCAATTCGTAATGCGGCGCCGTATGTTCACCGAGACGTTTGCCGACTCCGTGCAACCCAATAGTGGCGATATGGTGCTGGGCACAGGAGTTATGGCAGCCGCTGATTTTGACGCTCACATCCCTCAGATCCTCGGGTACCTGCCCGGCCGGAAACACTTCGGCCAATGCTCTGGCCATTCCCTTGGAGGAGGTGATCCCTAAGCCGCAGGTGTCGGTGCCGGGGCAGGCGATGATGTCCTCGACGAGTTCCGCGCCGGGATCGCCCAGACTATGCGTCACAAGCTCATCATAGAATTCTTCCAGGCGCCCCTCGGGAATCCACCGGATGATCATGTTCTGATTGATCGTCGTGCGGATGTTTCCATTGGAATAGCGCTCGGCGAGATCGGCGACCGCCCACATTTGGTCGCCCGTCAGATCACCCATCGGCAATTTGATCGCCGCTGCGGCAAAACCAGCCTGCCGTTGCGGCACCACATTGGTCCGCTTCCAGGCTTGAAACGCCGATACATCGCCATTGAGAGACGCCGCGCCATTTCCATGGCCGTTCCCATTGGAGAAGACCGGCGCTTTCGTCGGCATAATCAACGGCGGTTCATCGGCGTACTCCAGCAACTTGATCGGCTCATGCGTCGGAACCGCGTACCCCATGGCCTCATAGGCCGCTTCCCAGCGCCGCTTGAATTCGTCGAAACCCAGCTTCTCAATGACGAATTTCATGCGGGCTTTGTTGCGATTTTTACGGTTCCCGAGCGTATCGAACACCTTGATCACGGCTTCGATCGTGGGAAGCAATTCGTCCATCGGCGTAAATTCTCTGAGCAACTGAGCTATGCGTGGAGTCGATCCCAGTCCTCCCCCCACAACCATTCGAAAACCAATAGCGCCGTCTGCCCGTTTCGCAGCAAGCAAGCCGATGTCGTGGATCGGCGTGAGGGCGCAATCCTGCCGGCATCCCGACAGCGCAATCTTGAATTTCCTGGGAAGGCTCTGGTTGAGCGGGTTCCGCAAGAGATGCAAGGCCACCGTCTTCGCGTAAGGCGTCACATCGAAGACTTCCCCTTGGCAGACGCCCGCGAGATGACAGGCCGTGACGTTTCGCACCGTATTGGCACAAGCCTCGCGGGTCGTCAGTCCCACGGAGGCCAACAGGCGCATCATTTCTGGGACATGTTTGAGTTCGACAAAGTGCAGTTGAATATCCTGGCGCGTGGTGACATGGCCCACTCCGGTGGCGAGCTGGTCGGCCAGGTCGGCCACTTGGCGCAATTGATTTCCTGTCAGCCCTCCGAACGGGATCTTAATCCGCACCATCTGGACCCCAGATTGCCGCTGGCCGTAAATGCCGTATTGCAGACGGAAGGGCTTGAAGATGTCGTTAGAGAGATCTCCGCCAAGGACACGTTGGGCTTCTGCTTCGAATGTCTCGATTTCTTCAACTATATGGGCTGGAATGGGCTCCGTCTTTATCGTTGGACGGAGACCCACGGCGTTAGGACTCATGGTCAGGACCTCGTCGGTTGGGGGTAATTCGTCTACGCATGATTCGGCCACTGCTGTCAGATGTGGTACATCAAGGTGTGCTGCGCTTCGATCGCACGCTGCCGCTTGGCCAACTCTTCGACCGTTACTTCGGATAGAACGCTCAGCTCTGCCCGTTTCACGCGATCCCAAATGTGCGCCAGGAGAGCTTCCTGCTTGGCACCGCGAGATGACGCGCTTTTCAGAGCAGCCGCTCCATTGGCTGCCAAAAGAGGGCCCTCCAACGCATCGAGAATGTCCGCAACAGAGACGTCAGACGGTTTACGGCTCAGCACATAACCGCCTTGGGCCCCGCGCTGGCTTGTCACCACTCCGGCCTTTTTCATGGCATGGAGAACCTGCTCGAGAAACCTGGCTGGAATAGATTGACGTTTGGCAATCGACCTGGCACACACTGGCTGCTCGGCATGGTGCAACGCAAGATCCACCGCGGCAATAATTCCATAGGTGGCTCGAAGACTAACCTTCATTTACGAGTATTCCGATGGGGATTCATGAAACTCTATACATCGCACATCGCGTTCCTGTCAAGTAAGGCTGCATCCGCACCTAACGACAGCGTGGCAGGTCGCAGTTCGTATACGACGGAGGGGCCGGACAAACGAACCTGACAGATGGGGCTTCGATGGTTGCACCGATGCAACGATTGCCTCTGCGTCCGTCATCAGCGCGTCGTGATGAATCAACGAGAATAATCTCGTGCCAATTTTGCGATCGAACCCCGTCCTTTCGGAACAACGGTTCTGCACCTCTCACAGTATTCCTCGACGCACTTTTCTTGATTGACATCATCTGGGGGCTGAGCAATAATCCCGCCCTCTTCTTCGTCGGTACCTTCATGCCGCTTCGTTCATCAACATTTAATATTCTGCTGCTCAGCGCAGACAACGAGATCCAGGCCCACTATAAGGGCCTCTTCGACGAGCAGGCGATCACCATCAGCCAGGAGGGGGGGTTGTCGCTGCCGAAAGACTTTGCCAAGCGCGGCTACGATGCCGTCATCGTAGAATCGAAGGGGCACTCTACGACGGAACTTGGAAAATTGTTCGCGGGGATCGATCCCGCCCACACGCTCCTGGTCGTGGGATCTCGAACTGTCTTGAAACGGACAGCCACACTACTGCAGGGTGCCAAAACACCCAAGGCAGATTCGCCGCTGCCCCATGGAACAGGGCAATCGGTGTGTTTGGAATCCTATCTGGAGCACAAGGTCGGTGATTTCGTCAAAGGGATGCGGAACGGCTCAGGGAGAAATCTCCATCCGATGCTGATTGCCGCCGTCGAACGCCCACTGATCTTGCTGACCCTACGGGAGACCAAAGGCAACCAGATCCAAGCCGCGGAGCTTCTAGGTCTCAATCGAAATACGCTGAGAAAAAAGATTCTCGATCTACGTATTCCGGTCAAGCGAGCACGGGCCAACTAGCGCCGTGCACGTTGTAACCAACCAGCACCTCATTGGCATCATACAGCCAGTACGCCCACGCATCGACAGGTCGCCAACCACCAACGGAGGGAACCAATGACCAAGGAAGAATTGATTGCGAAAATGGCGAACAGCGCCGGAATCACCAAGGTCGCCGCTACGGTTGCACTCGAAGCCTTCACTGGAGCGGTCACCACGTCGCTCAAGAAGGGAAAGCGCGTGACGTTGGTGAATTTCGGTACGTTCACGATCTCGAAACGGAAGGCCAGAATGGGGCGCAATCCACGGACCGGCGAAGCATTGAAGATTCCTGCGGCCCGCATCCCCAAGTTCTCGGCCGGCAAAGAACTCAAGGCAGCGGTCAAGTAATCCCTCGCCTTCAGACCTGATGACGCAGTGATGTTCAGGCGGCTTTTCCCGAACGGGGTCTCAGAGGAAAGCTCGTCTCGCCGTCTCGTTTCCTTGACACCTCCGGTAGGGCTGTATTAGCATCGCCGGGCGATAGGCGCGTAGCTCAGGGGGAGAGCGCTACCTTGACACGGTAGAGGTCGACGGTTCAAGACCGTCCGCGCCTACCATTTTGGTTCGCTGCATAGAAGGTTCGTGATCCGACTACCGGCAGCATGGTGGTCGGCACGACGTTGTATTTTTTGTAGGATAGACCGGAGTGGCCTCACAGTTCATTCACATTACCCTTCCTGACGGAACTCGAAAACAAGTACCAGCAGGATGCACCGTCCGCGATGCCCTCACTCCGACAGGGGGACGCCTCGATGAGAAGGTGCTTGCCGCCAAAATCAACGGTGAGCCGATGGACTTGTCGCGTCCATTGGACCATGACGCGACCATTGAGCCCTTGACCTTTGAGTCTGCTGAAGGGCGAGAAGTCCATCGTCATAGCAGCACACACATCATGGCGCAGGCCGTCAAAGAAGTGTTCCCGACCGCACAACTCACGATCGGCCCGGCGCTAGACGAAGGGTTTTATTACGACTTTGCGTTCGACCGCCCGTTTACGCCCGAAGACCTGGAAAAGATTGAGGCACGGGCCAAAGAGATTATGAAACGGGGCCTGGCCGTCACCAGGACCGAACTCTCCAAACAGGACGCCATTAAGTTTTTCCAAGACCGCGGAGAAGCCTACAAGGTTGAATTGATCCAAGGCTTCGACGACCAGGCGCCCATTTCACTGTATAGCCAAGGGGAATTTGTCGATCTCTGCCGCGGGCCGCATCTCCCCACGACCGGCCATGTCGGAGCGTTCAAGCTCCTCTCCACGGGAGGGGCCTATTGGCGTGGCGATGAGCGCAACCCGATGTTACAACGGGTCTACGGCACCTCGTTCCCCACGCAAAAAGAGTTGGATGCGCATCTTGCCAAATTGGAAGAGATCAAACGTCGCGACCACCGGAAACTCGGCAAGGAACTAGACCTGATTTCGATTCAGGACGAGATCGGCCCGGGTCTGGTCTTGTGGCACCCCAAGGGATCGCTGATCCGGTTACTCATTGAAAATTTCTGGCGCGAGCAACATATCAAGGACGGCTATGAGCTGGTGTACTCTCCCCATGTCGCCCGGCTGGACCTCTGGAAAACCAGCGGCCACGTCGATTACTACCGCGAGAACATGTTCGCCGCGATGCAGTTGGAGGGCAGCGACTATCAGCTCAAGCCCATGAACTGCCCCTTCCATATCATGATCTACAAGTCCCACTTGCGCAGTTATCGGGATTTGCCGATTCGTTATGGAGAATTGGGCACCGTGTATCGTTACGAACGAACCGGTGTGCTGCACGGCCTGCTACGCGTCCGCGGCTTTACCCAAGATGATGCCCATCTCTTCTGCCGCCCAGATCAAATTGAAGCCGAAGTGAGCCGGGTACTGGACTTTACATTTTTTATCCTCGGCACGTTTGGCTTCACGGAGTTTGAGGTCTACCTCTCGACCCGTCCGGAGAAATCCGTCGGCTCCGACGAGAACTGGACCCTAGCCACCAATGCCTTGGAAGCGGCGCTCAAAGGCCGCGGGGTCGCCTATCACGTGGACCCCGGTGAAGGCGTGTTCTATGGACCCAAAATCGATATCAAAATCAAGGACGTCCTCGGCCGCTCTTGGCAATGTTCGACTATCCAAGTCGACTTCAACAATCCCGAGCGGTTCAAGCTGGCCTATACGGGAGAGGACGGTAAGTATCATCAACCGATCATGATTCATCGTGCGCTCATGGGTTCGATCGAGCGTTTTTTCGGCATTCTCATCGAACATTACGCCGGGGCCTTCCCGCTGTGGCTGGCCCCCGTGCAAGCGGTGGTGCTCACGATTACCGACAAGCAGCATGAATGTGCGGCCAAGATCGTCTCCGAACTCAAGAGCCACGGCTACAGAGTCGAAGCAGACATCCGAAATGAGAAGATCGGATTTAAGATCCGCGAAGCGGAAAAGAACAAGATTCCCTACATGCTGGTAGTCGGGGATAAGGAAGTACAGAGCGGCATGGTTGCGGTCCGCGGCCGGAGCGGTGCGAATCACGGCAGCATGCCGATCGAGGGCCTGCTCGCTCTTCTGCGTACGGAAGTAAATCAAGCGTTACGTGAAACGGTAACCCACTCACAAACGAGGTGACCTATCGTCCCTAAATTACGTGTAAACCGGGAAATCAGGATTCGGGAGGTTCGAGTCATCGGTCCGGAAGGCGAGCAACTAGGAATACTGCCGACCGCAGAGGCCTTCAGTAAGGCACAGGAAGGGGGCTACGACCTTGTTGAAGTCGCCCCGACTTCCCAGCCGCCGGTTTGCCGCATCATGGACTATGGGAAATATAAATTCGAGCTGAGCAAGAAAGATCACCAAAGCCGGCGTCACCAGAAGTCTACGCAGGTTAAAGAGATCAAGCTTCGCCCACGTACCGACAAGCACGATCTCGAGATCAAGATCCGGCAGATCAAAGAATTTTTAGCCGACGGCAACAAGACCAAAGTGACGTTGACCTATCGCGGTCGTGAGATGGCGAATCAGGAAATGGGTCGAACGATCATGACCAGCGTGATTCAGCAATGCACGGAATCGGGAACCGTGGAGTTTGCGCCGAGGATGGAAGGGCGGAGCCTGATCATGATTTTGGCTCCCAAATAGTGCGCAGTGCGCACACAAGGAAGGAATGAGACGACCATGAAAGTGAAAATGAAAACCCACAGCGGCGCTAAAAAGCGGTTTCGACGCACGGGGACAGGAAAATTGGTTCGGCGAAAGGCCGGACGGCGGCATTTGCTGACCGGTAAGGCGCGAGACCGCAAGCGGCGCCTGAAAGGGACGACTGAGGTTTCAGCAACGTCGACCCTTGCGCTGAACCGTTTACTTCCTCAATGACGATGATTGTGCCGTGAACAGGATTTGAAAGGAGTAGTGACCCATGCCTCGTACAAAAGGTGGTCCGAAAACACGACAGCGGCGGAAGAAGCGCCTGAAACTGGCGAAAGGCCAGTATGGGGCAAAGAGCCGGCTGTTTCGTACAGCGACCGAATCGGTCGACAAGGGGCAGGCGTATGCCTATGTCGGACGAAAGAATCGCAAGCGCGACTTTCGCCAACTCTGGATCGCACGCATCAGCGCCGCGACCCGGTTGCATGGAATCGCGTATAGCCGCTTCATGAATGCCCTTCGAAAGGCCAATATTCTATTGGATCGAAAAGTTCTGTCGGATATGGCGATCAGGGATATGGCGGGATTCGAGAAACTCGTCGGGGTTGCCAAACAGCAGCTCGCGACCGCGGCCAGCTAACGTTCGCGAGGACGCAGGCAGTCCGTGACGGGAAAATCCTGATCGAACGGATTTTCCCGTCACGCTTCATCCAGCAGCCGGTCGATCTCCAGCTCCAGCGCAACAGCCGGCACCCCAATTTGCCAGTGCTCCAGCACCTCGGGATGCAATTCTCCCAACAACCCAATCGCGCGACCGTGAGAAACAATTTTCCCGACCCGACCATCAAGAAACGACGGGTGGGCCAGCGGCTCCAGCGTGAAGGTACGATCCAGGTAATACAACAGCAGATCCAGGCAGGAATGAATTTCTGAGAAATTAGCCCCTGCATGGGCAATCACCCCTCCCAGCATCGTCACCGTTCGAGACCCGACATCCACAGCCCCATCAGGAACGGCCACTTCCCCGACCTCAAACATTCGGTGCGGATAAAACGCCCGGCTTGAATTCGTTTCTACCTGCAGCAAGGACGGCGTGATCCACTGGCGAAGGCAGGAGTAGCTGAGGGACATCACGTTATTCACTTCCACGACTTTCGCCCACTCGGTGCCATCCAGTCGCATCCTCGTGCAGAAGTCCTGGTGAGAGCCCATGATGTTGGAAATGATTTCTTGGAACTCCATGCCAACCATGAGATGGCGAACCCGGTCGGCCATCTGTTCCAAGCGGGACAGGCCACCCACCGTAAACTGAGAAGGCATGACCGGGGCGAAACGTGCATATCCCTGACTGATCGCCACATCCTCCACCACATCGACGGTTTGCAGGAGATCGTTCCGGTAAGGCGGGAGCTGCACCACCAGCTTCCGTCCGGCTGACTTGACCTCGTAGCCATAAGACTTAAGCGCCGCAGTCACTTCATTTCCACCCAAGGCTTCGCCCAACGCCGATTCGATGGCCGCGAGGGGAATCGTCCGAGGTTTCCCGAAATCGATCGGCGTGCTCCAACGCCGCCCAAAGGTCGTTTTCACCGACGACTGGATTTCTACCGGCGTAATCACGGCGCCGCGATCGGCGAGATTGGCGGCAAAAATATTCAGCGTCAGCGCGACCATCGGGAGATCGGTCCCCGTCACTTCGACGAACAATTCATGGTCTCCGACCCGTACTTCCCCGATTTCCCGGCTGTTGATGATCGGAGGAAACGACAACACCTGTCCCTTCGCGTCTCGGAGCACGGGAAGGCGGTCATGGCCCCCAACAATGGCACCATATTCGACACCTTTGGGATGGACCATGAGAATCTCCCTCAACGTCATCACCGTCTCCATCCCGAGAGGGGCAAACCGCACGTCATCCGGCTTGACCAGATCGTACGACACGGGAAACACGATGGGTGCCAAACGATACAATCCGATTGATACCGACCGCCGCTTGCGTCCAAAAATATCGGCCAGCTTTTCCTGCGTTTGGATAAGCTGCGTCAGACCCGCCGCCGTCACGTGATACCCCACCGCCGCACAGGCCGCCACGTAGGGACGAATCTTGTCCATCCCCGGCGCCACCACCAGCTTGCCGAACACGTGCTTCTGTTTTTTGAAGAAGGGATAGGGAATCGCCGCCCCGCGTTGTTTGATTCGAATCTGTCGGGCAATCCCTTCGCAGCACCACAGATCCGGACGGTTACTGTCCTGCAACTCGATGCGCAACTCGCCCGTCTCTGGGTTGTGGCCCTTCAGCTCCCCCTTCACCAGCATCAACCAGTCTTCAAGCTGATCGAGCGGAATTCGATCCGGCTTCTCGTCTGGTCCGGCGATCAGAGCTTCGAGGTCATCTCGTTGCAGGGAAATAGTGGGCATCGTGTGATCGTCCTAAAAACTGCCCCGCATAGTGCGAATAAAGTCGAGATCCGCGGAGAACAAATCGCGTATATCGTGAATACCCAGAGCCACCATCGCCATGCGATCGAGTCCCAGTCCCCAGGCAATGACCGGCACAGCCACCCCCAGCGGGGTCGTCACTTCCGGCCGAAACAATCCGGCCCCGCCCAGTTCCATCCAACCGAGCTTAGGATGACGCACGTGCATTTCGACAGAGGGCTCGGTAAAGGGGAAGTAGGCGGGAAGAAATTTGACCTCTTTGGCCTGTGCCACTTCTCGGGCAAACAGGTTCAGCAATCCGAGCAATGTCCGGAAATTGATATCCGCTCCCAGCACAATCCCTTCCACCTGAAAAAAGTCGGTGGCATGCGTAGCGTCCACCTGGTCGTACCGAAAACAACGGGCGATCGAGAAATACTTTCCCGGAACGGAGGCACCGCCGGCCAACGTACGCGCCGACACCGCCGTCCCTTGACTGCGCAGGACTAGACGTTTCGCACGTTCGGCGTCGAACGTATAGCCCCAACCGGTCGATCCGGCCCCGGTCCCCTTCTCATGAACCTGCGTGACCCGCGTCAAATAGGGCTCGGCAATGGTGGGGGCATGTGTCGGCTCGCTGACAAAATACACATCATGAATGTCACGAGCAGGATGAAATTGCGGCATGAACAGCGCGTCCATATTCCAGAACTCTGTTTCGACGAGTGTTCCTCGCATCTCCTGAAACCCCATACTGACCAGCTTGAGCTTGACGAGGTCGAGAAATTCGCGATAGGGATGCCGTTTCCCCGCCGCAATCCTCGGTGCCCGCAAACTGATCGTATACTTTCGGAATCGCTTGTTTCGCCAGGCGCCTTCTTTCAGAAGCTCGGGCGTCAATTGCGAGACCTCTTCCGCCACGCCATCGCGCGACAGGCACTGAGCCACACCCTGCCCGTCAGGGGTCAGCAAGAACGAGCGGGTCACTCGCTCATCGATCCTGAACGGTTCTCGCGCATTACCGCGCTTCACCGCATGCTGCTGGAGCACGTTTCGAAGAGGCTCTGCCACCGTTTGCAGCTCCCGCTGCCCATTCCGCAATTCCTGAAGTAAGGCCCGCATAGACTCGGCCGTGGGACTATTGCGGCCGGTGCTTTCAATGCACCCGCCCTGGACGATTAGGACCGCGCCCTCTTTCTTCAGACTCCCCACCGCCTTGCTCACATCTGACGGTTCGAGCTCCTCTTTGGCCTGGAGATCCTGAATCGTGAGACGTTTTCCGGTCTGGCTGGCCTCTCGGGCTGCCGACAACACACGTTCAATGGGGGAGTACTTCTCGAAATACAATTCGCCGATCGGGGTCAACGATGCGAGGTGCGCAACCGTTTCAGCATGGACCGCGATCAGGGACTTGGCCAGCAGCCATTCGACGGCCATGCTCAACTGTGACGGCTCCAACCCGGTCGACTCGGCAAGTTGATCAAGCGTGGGGGGCGAGTCAGACTGCCGACTCAACGCCAGCAGCACTTTGCTTTCGAGGGGATGAAGGTTATCCATGAACCACGGTGCGGTCAGGCGCCTCTTCTATCGCTGAGCAGCTGCAATGCCGGTGGTGCGGGCGACAGATGGACGGCCGGCTCTCAACGCCGTAATGGCCGCGGCATAGTCATGAGTGGAGAACACGGCTGATCCTGCGACAAGAACCTCTGCGCCCGCGGCAAGGATGTCCTCCGCATTGTCCGGCTTCACTCCCCCGTCCACCTCGAGAAGCGCCCGGCTTTTCGTGCGGTCGATCAAGGCGCGAACTTCGGCGATTTTCACTAACGACGACGGGATAAATTTCTGACCACCGAACCCGGGATTCACGGACATGACTAAAATAAGATCGGCGTCACGAACGATCTCCGACAAGATAACGGCCGGCGTCGCAGGGTTTAGCGTCACGCCTGCCTTGACGCCCCGCTCCTTAATCAACTGGACTGTCCGATGCAAATGCGGACAGGTCTCTACATGCACCGTCAAATAATCGGCGCCCGCCTCAGCAAACTCCCCGATGAATGCATCTGGATTGGTGATCATGAGATGGACATCGAGAGGCAACGTGGTGACTTTTCGTACGGCTTCAACAATCAGAGGGCCGACGGTCAAATTGGGCACAAAGTGCCCATCCATCACGTCGATATGCAGCCAGTCGGCGCCTGCCTGCTCCGCCCGTGACACTTCCTCTGCGAGACGGGCAAAGTCCGCCGACAAAATGGACGGCGCAATACGAATGGTCCGGCCGGCCATCATTCACTCCTCCGCACGCGGGCGGCAAAAAACGCATCCATCCTGTTCATATTGGTCATCGTAGACAGGTCCCCTCGAGGGGTCACGAACGGCAGACCGGCTGGGGGTAACCAGGGCGCGATGGACTCACGCTGAAATTCGCGATGCGCCTGACAAAACTCGTCGATGATCGATTCGGTTTCTTCCGGCTCAATCGAGCAGGTACTATAGACCAACACCCCACCGGGTCGCAAGAGACGGCTTGCCGCCGCGAGCAACTCCCTCTGCACCTGCTGGTGTTGCGCGATCGACTCCAGCGCTTTGTACCACTTCCCTTCCGGATGACGTCGCAGCACACCGAGGCCGCTGCATGGAGCATCGAGGAGAATACGATCGAACGGTTGAAGGAAAGCTGCCCGTTGGGCGGACCGCCGCGCAGTGGATTCGCTCGACGGCGGCTCTTGATCGATCAGCATACGTACATCGCCGACAACCGGCGTCACCAGAGTCACCCCGAGGCGGCGACAATTGTCCATCACTCGCTCCAGGCGGACGGCGACCCGGTCCACGGCGATGATTTCCCCGCGATTCGCCATGAGTGCCGCAAGGTGTGTCGCCTTGCCGCCAGGCGCGGCACAGGCATCCAGCACCCGTTGGCCCGGCTGCACGTCCAACAGCAGCGGGATGAGCTGTCCCGCCTCGTCTTCCACGTAAAACCGCCCCTCGGCATATCCAGGGAGATCTGTAATTGAGCCGGTGCGGGCCAGTTGAACACCCACTGGGCTGATCGTCGTCGGACTGGCCTCGAGCTGCGCCGCCGCAAATTCATCCAGCAGCGCCATGCGGCATGTCCGCAGCGTATTGACGCGCAGGGTAAGCGGAGGCAGTTCCACCGAGGCACGGCACAAGGTCTCCGCGCGCTCGGTCCCCCACTGCCGACACCAGCGTTCGACGAGCCACTTCGGGCAGGAATAATGGACAGCGAAGGTCTCAACGGGATTTTTTGTGGCGTCGGGCCAATCAGGTTCGGGCGATCGGAGTAAGGCCCTGAGCACCGCATTGACGAATCCGCTCCAGTCTCGACCCAGCCGACGGCTGTGCTGCTTCATCATCTGCACAGACTCATTGACGGCCGCGGAGTCAGGCACCCTGTCTAAATACAGGAGTTGATACGCGCCGAGGCGCAGGATGGTCTGAACGAGGGTGGGAAGTTTCGCGATCCGCCGATCCGACAGGAGGCCCAGTCGCCAGTCGAGCGTCGCCCGATAACGCAAGCAGCCGCGCACTAACTCAACCATGAAGGCGCGTTCGCGGAGATCCAGCGAGTCATGGGCAGTGACTTGATCGAACAGGTCGTCCGTCACCATGCCCGCTTTGTCGATCGCAAGCAAGGCCTTCACGGCGGCGCGCCGGCCTGAGGAAGCGGCCACACCGGATTGTTGTGCTGGCTGGTCAGACGCCATAGGATGGGAATATGGTCACGGCGAGATGGTTGTAAGGAAAGCGCGCGCGGCTCGCCGTCAGCCCTGTGGCGGCGGAACGGCTTGCAAACAGGTTCCTTCAACAAGACGGTGGCCGGTCAGATACTGCGCCATGGTCATGCGTCGGCTATTGGACGGCTGGATTTCAACGATCTGGATCGTCCCGCCGCCGGTCGCCACCTCGATCCTATCTTTGGCCACCTTCGTCACAGCCCCCGGAGCCGCCCCCCGGGACTCCTCCCCAACAGCCACCAGCCACAGGATCCATCGTTCGCCGTTCACGTGGGTATAGGCTCCCGGCCAAGGGGACAGGCCGCGCACGCGATTCGCAATCTCCGTGGCCGTCAAGGTCCAATCGATCAGGCCGTCTTCTTTCTTGAGCAACGGCGCCATGGTCGCCAGCGCATGATCCTGTGGTTGAGGCGTCAACGTCCCTGCCTTGAGCTGACGCAGCGTCTCAACCAACAACCGTCCGCCCACTTCGGCCAGTCGAGGAGCCAATGTGCCGGAGGTATCGTCCTGCTGAATCACCACCCGCTCCTGCAACAACATGGCGCCGGTATCCATCCCTTCATCCATCAACATGGTCGTGATGCCGGTTTCTCGCTCACCCCTGATGACGGCCCATTGAACCGGCCCCGCGCCGCGATACTTCGGCAAGAGTGACCCATGGACGTTGATACAGCCGCGAGGCGGGAGCGTCAGAATCGCCGACGGCAGAATGCGACCGAAGGCCGTCACGGTAATGACGTCCGGCTTCCACTGCCGCAAGGCCTCTAGAAACGCAGGATCTTTCATCTTAAGCGGTTGCAGCACCGGAATCCCCTCGCGTTGGCAGACGACTTTCACCGGCGGCGGAATGACCTCTTGCCCGCGGCCCTTCGGCCGGTCGGGCTGTGTGACCACGCCGACCACCTGATCGTCCGACTTGAGTAACGCCTCCAACGATGGCACGGCGAAGTCCGGTGTTCCCATGAATACGATACGCATCCTCACGCTTTATCATTCTCCTCCCTCGAATGCAATTCGCGCACGCCCTTCCTTGACTCTCGTTTCACACGCCTGTTACTATCTGTTCGCGGGGTGGAGCAGCCTGGTAGCTCGTTGGGCTCATAACCCAAAGGTCAGAGGTTCAAATCCTCTCCCCGCAACCA
>JAHFEW010000100.1 GCA_023248215.1 Nitrospira sp. | reverse complement strand
GCTCAAGGACTCGTCGATCGTGGGTATAAGATCGTGTCGGGGGGCACCGATACTCACCTGATGCTCGTGAACCTGACCAACAAGGGCATCACCGGCAAGGAAGCCGACGCCGCCTTGGATGCCGCGGGTATTATCGTCAACAAGAACGCCGTCCCCTACGATGAGAAGCCGCCGGCCGTGGCCAGCGGCATCCGAATCGGCAGTCCCATCGTCTCGACTCGCGGCATGCGCGAGGCGGACATGCGTGAGATCGTGGCGCTCATCGATCGCGTGTTACAGCACCCCCAGGACCAACAGGTGCATGCCGAGGTACGGGCGCAGGCAAAGACATTGTGCAACCGTTTCCCCATCTTTCATGCCTACGATTCGTCTCCCGCTTAGGCAGGACGTTCGCCAGTGAAGTGTCCTTTCTGCGACGATGTCGAAGACAAAGTCGTCGATTCGCGGATGGCCAAGGAAGGTGAGGTCATCCGGCGGCGTCGCGAATGTTTATCGTGCAAACGCCGCTACACGACTTACGAACGTGTCGAAGAAACCATGCCCGCCGTCGTGAAGAAAGACGGGCGCCGGGAACCGTTTGATCGAGGGAAGATCGTCTCCGGCCTCAAGAAGGCCTGTGAAAAGCGTCCGATCAGCACCGCCACCATTGAAACCGTCACCGACCGTATCGAAAAGCGCATCCAGGATATGGGTGAAACCGAGATCGTGAGCACCGCCGTCGGTGAGGAAGTCATGAAGGAGCTGTCGCAGCTCGATCAGGTCGCCTATGTCAGATTCGCATCCGTATATCGAGAGTTCAAAGACATCGACCAGTTCATGGACGAAATCAAAGCCCTGGCCCAGCAGCGCCGGGAGCGTTAAGCCCTCCCCTTTCCCTCGCCGTTTCGGATCGGTCCGCTCGGTTTAGGCAGGATGGGCACCAGCACGGGAAAGGCCTCCGCTCCCCGGCAATATCGAACCCATGGCAACCACCCGACTCACACGTGAGCGACGGCAAGCCCTGCGGCCCAGCAGGCGGCGATCGCCCGGCGCCACGCATGTGGTCATCATCGGCGCCGGCCGCGGCGGCACGGCCTTGATGGAAATCTTCGCCAGCGATCCGTTGGTCCGGATCGTCGGCGTGGCAGACATCAGCCCCCAGGCGCCTGGCATCGGGCTCGCCAAGCGGTTGCACATCCGTGTCACGCGTAATTACCGGCAACTGCTGAAAATGGGACCAGTCGATCTGGTCATTGATGTCTCGGGGAACCCGGAGGTCGGCGAATATTTGCAAGACATCCGCCGCATGGGCGTCGCGGTCATCGGGGGAGCCAGCGCCAAGTTCATGTGGCAGTTGATCGAGGCCCGCATTCGCGCCACGGCCGAGATCGAAAAGGCCTTGAACAAGTACCAGTCGCTCTATCGACTGTACGTCAAGGAAACCGGAGCGGCGGTGACGGAAGAACGGACCCGCATTGCCTGCGAAATTCACGACGGGCTGGTGCAGAGTCTCGCCGGCGTCAACTTCAAGCTGGAACTCTCCCAAGAGCTGATCCGCAAAAATCCTAAGGCCAGTCTGGCGACGATCCGCGAATCGAAGGCCCAGCTGAAATTGGCCATCCAGGAGGCCCGACAAGTCATTTTCAACTTGCGCCCGCTCCAGTACGATAAGATGGAGTTAATGCCCGCGCTGACAAACTATCTCAAATCCTACGAGACCCAATACCATATTAAGACGGCCTTTTCCGTGACAGGGGACGAGGCGATTCTCTTCCCCCGCACCAAAATTTTTCTCTTTCGGATCGTGCAAGAGGCGCTGAGTAACGTGCAGAAGCACGCCAAGGCCGGTCGAGTGTCGGTTCAACTCGACATTCGTGCGGACCTGCTGCAAGTGACCATTACCGACAACGGGATCGGATTCGATATGGACGCGGTTCTCCGCGACCCTGAAAAGTGGGATCACTTCGGCATTCGGGGTATTCTTGAACGTGCACGACTGGTGGGGGGAGAAGCCACGATCGATTCCAAGAAGGGGCGCGGCACGCGGATCGTGTTGCGAATCCCACTAGCCGACAAGGAGACGATTCGCAATGGAAAAAATTAAGGTCCTGATAGCCGATGATCACCGTGTCGTTCGCGAGGGCCTCGCCGCCATCCTGAAGACGAAAGAAGACATCAACGTGGTGGGCGAAGCACAGGACGGTGCGGAGGCCGTGGAGAAAACCAGAACTCTCATGCCGGATGTGATTCTGATGGATGTCAGCATGCCGCGCATGGGCGGCGTCGAAGCAACCAGGCAGATCAAGCGAGAATTCCCCCACATGGGCATCGTGGCCCTGACGATGTATGAAGAGCAACAGTACATCTTCGATCTCGTACGGGCCGGCGCCACGGGGTACCTGCTCAAAGATTCGGAGTCATCCCAAATCGTGGCCGCCATTCGGGCAATTTACCGGGGCGAGTCCCTCATTCATCCGTCGGTGGCCAGCAAAATCCTGGCTGAGTTCTCCCTGATGTCGCAGAAAAAGGGGAAAAAGCCGGGGTGGGTCGAACACGATCTCACGGAACGTGAACTTACGGTGTTACGACTAGTCGCGGACGGAAAAACCAATAAGGAAATTGCGAACAGCTTGGACTTGAGCGAAAAGACCGTGAAGAACCATGTTCGCAATATCTTTCATAAGCTCCAGGTGTATGACCGCACCCAAGCCGCTATCCTGGCCATTCGCAAGGGGCTCATCGAATTGGAGCCCAGGCCTTAGCTGGAAAGCAGACGTCCACTAATCTGGTATTGGCAATGCCCATCCAGGCAGGTGGGTCAGAATTAATGGGCCTCCTTCTCGAGTTAAAGAGAGCACCACCACCTAACCCATTGAAAACAAATTACTTCTGTAGTCCTACCCCTTCAAGCAAAAGCTACAATTGTGTTAATTTAGCAACAGATAACATTCGCGCACTTTCCACCAATAATGTTATTTATCAATACCTTATTAATACTTCATTGACTGGCACAAGCATTGCTCACTTTACGATTCACATTACAGAGGAGGCACTGTGCGGTTTCAGCAAACGATCGGATCTACAGTTTCATGTTCAGGCGTCGGGCTCCACTCAGGCCAATCGGTCACACTGACTCTCCGCCCAGCTCCCCCTAATACAGGCATTGTCTTCGTGTATCGTAACGGCTCCGCGGAGACACTCCTCCCTGCCGCCGTATCCAACAAGGTTCCCACTGAACTCTGTACGGCCATCAGTGTGAATGGCCATCAAGTGAAGACTATTGAACACCTCCTGGCGGCCTTGGTCGGCATGGAAGTCGATAATGTGTACGCAGAAGTTGACGCGGGAGAAGTCCCTGTTCTGGATGGAAGTGCCAGCCCTTTCGTGCGCCTCATTCGCACGGCCGGGGTGATTCCACAAACCCGTCGGCAATCCTATGTGAAAATCATGCAACCCATTGAAGTCGTGGACGGGGCTCGTCGCGTCAGAATCGAACCCTCATCAACCCCGAGAATCACCTACTCCATTCACTACGATCATCCATTGATCCAAACCCAGTCCTACACGTACACCTGCTCTGCATCGGCCTTCGAACAAGAAATCGCGACGGCTCGGACATTTGGATTTCTGCACGAAGTCGAGGCCCTGTGGTCAAGGGGACTTGGGAAAGGCGGGACACTGGATAACACGGTGGTCTTATCTGAAGAAGGCGTCGTCAATCAAACCGGTCTACGGTTCCCCAACGAATTTGTCCGGCACAAGGTGCTGGACTTGATCGGCGACATTGCTCTTCTCGGCTTCCCGTTCATCGGCCATATCGTAGCCGAACGCTCCGGTCACGCTATGCACACTCGGCTCGTCGAGCAAATCCTCTCCCAACGTGACAAATGGGCCCTCATCACTTCGGAGCATTCAGCTCCTGCGCCAGAATCCCGCTCATCACTCGGATTGCTTCGCCCCGCTCCGTCCCTCGCTGTCTAACCGTTTCCTGAGCAGCTCTCAACCTCGCAGAACAAACGGTCATGTGTCATGACTATGCATAGCCACCCTCAGTCATGGGCACAAAAAAACGCCGGAGGTAAGTGGCCTTACCCCCGGCGTGTAAATCCTGGTGGGACTTACTTCTTCTTTGCGGTCTTCTTCGCTGGTTTCTTCGCTGCCTTCTTCGTTGCCAAGACTCTCACCCCCCTTCACACATTTTAAGTTGACGTGAACTTCTTCCGCCCTCTTACACGACCGCTGTCAATTCCTGGGTCATGACAGCAAACGTGTTCGGGCCGACCTTCTGGAAACGCTTATCCCGCTTCAATGAAGTCGCCACGGACGTCAATGGCGTCTTACCTTTGATCTGCAAGCCGCCCTCTAACAAACGCTGCAATAGCTCCTTGGCATGCATAGAACGACTGGCTTCTCGAAGGATCTGATACGCGGCTTCAGGGACGCTCTTCCCCACATACTTACTTTTCCCAAGCAAAATTTCACGCGACTGATCCGTGACATCCGTCACAGGAAGCGGACGGATACCTTTTTCATCGGTGATAATCTGACTGGAGAGACTCGCCAATTTGGCCTTATCCGCCTCCACTCGATACAGTGTTTCTGCCAGCTCCAAATACTTCCTGATCATGGCAATCTCGTCATCGAGCCGCCGCCGCTTTTTCTCCAGCTCCTGGTAGCGATTCCGATAGGCACTGATCCGCTGTTCAAGGCCGACCAGAATGTCAGTCAATTCTTCCACAAGCAAGTCCTCAATAAAGCATACTTGCTTTATAGCAAGTCAATTCTTTTCTGTCAAGTCACTGATGAGTATTATTTGATCGCATTCTATGCATGCATCTGACGAATGCATTCAATGTCTAGCCAAGCCTTGCCATACAAGAACAAGCGTTATCATTATCATTAGTTATCAATATGTTATGATGCACTACTCGCCTGGACAGAAGTCTCTGGAGTCTGGGCTGCCCGATCGTGATAGGATGCAGGGCGAATGCCTATTCAGAGTTTTCCATCTCTTTCGGATCGTTCGATATTGCTCGAGACTGCAATCCGAGCCGCGGAGGCGGCAGGAACGGTACTCACCGAACATGCCCGATCCGGCTTTCAGATCGAATATAAGGCAGCCATCAACCTCGTGACAGATGCGGATCGACGAGCTGAAGACCGTATCGTCCAGACGATTCTCGCCGCACACCCTTCGCACCGTATTCTTGCGGAGGAGCGAGGGCAGGGCGGGGGCACGGATTCGCGGTACCAATGGATTGTCGATCCCCTCGACGGCACGACAAACTTCGCCCACGGATTCCCGTTTTACTCAGTGTCGATCGGCTTGGAGCATGACGGTGAATGCCTCTTGGGCGTCGTGCTGGACCCCGTGCGCCACGAATTGTTCACTGCTGCGATGGGGCAGGGCGCCTACATGAACGGCGAGCGCATCCACGTCTCGGGCATTGAGACCCTCGACAAGTCCTTGCTGGTGACTGGCTTCGCATACAACATTCGCGAGACGCCCAACAATAATCTCGATCACTTTTCTCGCATTTCCCTGCGCGCCCAGGCCGTGCGACGTACCGGTTCAGCCGCACTGGACCTCTGCTATGTCGCTGCCGGCCGGTTCGACGGATACTGGGAAGTCACACTCAGCCCTTGGGACATGGCTGGGGGAATCGTGATTCTCCGAGAAGCGGGCGGACTGGTCTCGGGATTTACGAAGGGAGACTTCTCCCTCTACGGACAGGAGCTCGTCGCCACGAACGGACATATCCACGATCAGTTACTCGACGCCATACACCAACGCCCCGACAATCGCTGACACTCATCGTTCCACATCGGCTGCCTGCGTCTGTCACCGCGAACTGGCTCGGATCAACAGACCCACCGGCGCTCCCATGTACAGCGCTGCAATCGATGGGGTATCATGCCGGTCTCACATGCGAGATCGAAGGAGCATACGTACCATGGCAAGGCAAGTCCCTCCACAGAAACCAGGCGCGTCACCGTCACACACTCAGGATGTCTGGGATGTCGAACTGTTACATGTCCATGTATCCCGTAAAGGACAACTCGTGAATGCCGAGTGGGCCATTCACCCTCAGATCAAGGCGGACTTAAGTGCGGACGAATGGAAAGAGCTCGGGGAGTTAATGAGCAAAGTCACCGCCATCGTCGGGCACCGTTTTTCCCAGGATCTCGGCGAGTCCGACCCGGCCCCCCAAGGAAACGCATAGCAGAATCAGTTCCTTGAATCGCAGCCAGTCAGAGCGTGCGGGCTTCCCTCTTGAGCGCTCAGAATGAATACTCATCCTGTGAGGTCTTCCATGGACTGCTATTATCACTCGAAGGATCTCGGCAAATTTGGAGACATGGGGAAAGGTAATCCGGCCTTGTGGGAAAAGTTCATGAGTTACTACAGCGCGGTGTTTGCGGAAGGCGCCCTGACAGAACGAGAAAAGGCCCTGATCGCGCTCGGAGTGGCACATGCCGTCCAATGCCCCTACTGCATCGATGCCTACACACAGGCCTGTCTTGAAAAGGGATCGAACACGGAAGAGATGACCGAAGCTGTCCACGTCGCCTGCGCCATCCGCGGCGGCGCTTCACTCGTGCACGGGGTGCAGATGAGAAACGTAGCTGAAAAGCTCTCGATGTAGGGGAGAAGAAGGCAGATCGAACAGGCACTCGACCGTGCTCAGCAGTAGGGATGCTCTGGAATGGCCAGGGTAAAGTATTTTCCTCGCTCCTCGTAGAGGATTCGCTTCGTCGTCAATCGCGTGAGCGATTCCTGTAAAACAGTCTCCGAGACTTCGCCTGTGTCGAGACGTTCCCGCAATGTGCTCCGCAATTGCTCCAGCGACTTAGGCGCTTCACTACACACATCGATAACCAGCGAGGCCGGCCAGTCGAACCGTTCCCGCGTCGGAGCCGACGCCGTACGCCCGTCATACACCGTGACATAATCGAATGCTTTGGAATAGTACAGGAACGGCTTGTCCGACGAGGCCGCCCGTCGTTGCCATTCTCGCACGGTCTCAACCAACTCCTGATAGACGTGGGGATCCACCGGCCACTGATTCAGTTCATACTCGAAGTCGTAGGCAATGTTCGTGAGATCCACCTGCCGGGAATCGTACACATAGGGATAGGCCATCCCCGGGCCGGTGATCCGAATGCCATACTCATGCGGGCGCGTATAGTAGGGACTGAACCGTTCCAGCCAGAACTTCCCGGCCCCTTCGGGCGGCTGCAGATGAAAGAGGGAGGGAAGCAGATCGATCTGGCGGCGATAGTCATCGTTGGTCTCTCCCGGAAAGCCCAGGAGAATGTTCCATGAGACGGCCACGTGGTAGTAGCAACACCACTTCAAGCACACCAGGTTTTGCATCGGAGTCACGCCCTTGTCCATGGCGCGCAATTGCGGCTGACTCAGGCTCTCCAGGCCAGGCTGCATGCATTTCACCCCGCCGGTGGCAAGCAGGCGTATCTGGTGCTTCTGCAAATTGCTCTTGGTTTCGATGAACACGTCGAGATCGCGGCGGTCCTGCGCAAAGGTGCCGAACAGATTCTCGACATATTTCATGTCGATGATGTTGTCGACCAGCCGGAAACGCGTCGTATCGTAGCGACTCGATAAATACGCCATCTCACGCGCCACTTGCTCAGACGATTTCGCCCGGAACTTCATGCTCTGCGCATTCAGGCCGCAGAATGTACAATGATGCTTCTCACCCCACCAACAACCGCGCGATCCTTCGTACAAGAGAATGCGATCCAAGCCGCGCGACGCCTCAGTGCCCAGTTCGGCCAACAAATGGTAATAGTCGTCATAGTCCGGCGGGCCGGTTTGGGCAAATTCCGTGAAGAGGGCCGGATTCGGCTCAAACCCGATCTTGCCGTCCTGTCGGTACGTCACACCTCTTGGGTAGGCCCCGGTCGATTCACTCAACACATGGGCTACCAACGCGGGAAATGTGACTTCGCCCTCGCCGACGACCACATGGTCGATGAACGGAAACGCTCGAAAATACTCCAACCCCATCTCACCATCGAAATTGGCCCCGCCGAAAACAATTCTCACGTCCGGATACAGATCCTTGATGAGCTTCGCCATCGTCAGGCTGGCCACGTTTTGATCGAAGGTCGAGGTAAACCCAACAATCTTGTACTGGCCCCAATCGATCGCCGTCATCGCTCCGGTCAGGAACTGTGGCGCAGTACGTGTGGCCATGTCCTCAAAAAACGAGACCGGTTGGCCGCTCTCTCGGGCAATCTGCTCGAATACCGGCTTGAACACCCGCGGATATTCGGCGCGCTTCGGGTTGTCGCGAAAAAGCAGGTAGGAGAACAGCCACTCGCCAAAAAGCGCGCGCTTCTCACAAATCAATTCGTACAGGGGAACCCCGATCTTGTGTGCGAAACGCACATTGAGGTGATGACAGTCGACGCTGACACCCTTCGATTTCAACAGTGCGGACAGCGTCCCCAATTGAATGGAGGGATACTTTGAAAAGCTGAACGGCATGTTGACGAGCGCCACCTGGGCCCTGTCACTCATGGGAGACCTCGATGGTCATGACAGAACGCATGGGAATAATCAGCCGGCGACCGCCCGGAACGGTTCAAACTCACGATCCGCCTTCGCGGCCAGATAAAAATCGCTTTCCGTGAGTCCGTTGATTTTGTGCGTCCAGATCTCGACCTTACACTTCCCCCACGCCACATAGAGATCCGGATGATGGCCTTCCGCCTCGGCCACCGCACCCACCTTGTTCACAAAGGCCAGGGATTGCGCAAAATCCTTGAACGTATAGAGCCGTTCGAGATGACCGTCTTTGCTCAACGACCAGCCGCGTCCCAGCTCCTTCAACAACGCTTGCGTACGATCCGCGGGCAGGGGAGGGACCCCACCGCGGCAGGGAACACATTTGTTATCGGCCAGACCCATCATGCCTCCTTCGCAGACGGACAATACCGTCGGCCTCAGTGCTCGGGAAAGCCCCATTCTAAGAGGTGCGTATTCGGTATCGCAACCGGCCTATCGCCCTGAAGGTTGTGCGACCGCGCTTCCTTCGATCGGTACATGCCCCCTCGTGAAGAATAGCCCTCGATTGACGTCACCGACACTGACCATGCCCACCAATTTTCCTTTATCGACCACCGGAATCCGTCGAAAGTTCTTCAAGCCCATGTAGGAAGCCGCTTCCAGAACCGGCGTGCGTGACGAGACGGTCAGGGGATTCAAGCTCATGACATCCTCCGCTTTTTGATTGAGCACGTCCGCATACCCCTCCTCCATTTCGACGAAATCACGGCTGTGGACATTGTCATGAATGTACTCGCCATAATTGGGATAGAGCGGGATCAACACATCGCGCAATGTCACCATGCCGATCAACCGGCCGTCGTCCTCCACGACTGGAATCGCGCCGTAATGACGACTCAGCATCTTGATCACCACGGAACGGACCGATTCGGTTCGTCGGGCTGTCACCACCCCGGTAGACATCACTTCCTGAACAAGCATGATAGCCTCCTTTCGCAAGCTCACCAGTTCCGAACGACTCGCAGGGGACAATGAAACCCTCCAGCCCTTCCTTGCCCTCATGGGCGGGCCGTCGGATTTCCCTAGGTCCTCTACGCTGATCCTGACAGAATGAATTCGAGGCTGCTGTTACTGTGTGAACCGGACTGAGAAGTTGCCGCTGCGCAGCCTCAGGCCGGAAAGCCTAGCACTCGGCAGGAATCATCGCAAGAGAGCGACCTGCGGCGACCAGGCGACGCGGAACCGAGCACCCAGGAATTACTTCGCGTCTTGCGCACAGCGGAAGCCGACGTCCGGGAACCCATCGCCAGCCGGTGCAGTGAAACGGCCCCGGTAGTTGTATCGTCCCTCTCCATCCACCACTCCTCGAACCACTTTCCTGTCGCTACCCGTCAGCTCTTGGCTCAACCTGCGATTCTCCTGATAGGGCGATGCGGTCCACTCTTCAATGTTCCTTCCGATGCTCCTTCCAATGTTGTGGCGGCTCGGGTCTTGCGCTTTCTCCCATTCATCTTCGGTCGGGAGACGCTTTCCCGCCCACCGACAGTAGTCCCGAGCGTCGTACCAGGTCATATCGACAACGGGACCGGCCAGATCAGGGGGAGTATCGGACGATTTCGAAGACGCCGATTCAGAACGACCGGCGATGTCCCCAAACTTCGCATACTTCACTGCGGTGACGGGGTTCCGGTCAATGTAGAACGCATCCACGTAGATGCTGATCGGAGCATCTCCTACCTCGACACCGCCTCCACCGGTCATCAAGACCGGATAGGTGGTATAGGGTCCCGCCGGGATCAGCACCATAGGCGCGCCGTCCTTGCCGGTGATCTCCTTGGTTACCGTTCCCTCCGGCCTGACCTGCCAGCCTCTCAAGGCCACGTCGAGGATCGACGATGGAACGGCATAGCCCATTCGCTCCCGGGCGTCGGTCACGACCCCGATCACCTTGCCGCTGAGCAGGAGCGGACCACCAGAATGACCCTCCTCGACGAGCGCCTGAAACGTGAGGGCTAGTCCCTTGAGACCGCTGAGGCTGCCCGTCGAGACAGCCCAGGGGGCCAGCGTCCGTGGGAAGCCGATCAACATGACCGGTTCTCCCCCGGTGATCGGGCTCGTCTGATCGAGCGTCAGCGCCACCAGGCCTTCAGGGACCGCGCCGGAGACCCCCAACGACGCCAGCCCTTTCTGGTTCTCGCTTTCAATCCCGATAACCTGAGCGGTGAATGGCTGCTGAGGTTGCGGGAAGAACGTGATCTGGGGTTTGGGATCACCGTCGATGACGTGGGAAGCGGTGACGATGTAGGCGGCGTCCTTCTCCAATCGTACGATGAAACCGGTCCCGACCTTGGGCTGCTGCCCCTCAACATGAGCTGTGATCTTCACCACGCCTTTTTTGAGGTCTTCGATGTCTTGGGCCCAGAGCGCATGAGGGAATAGCAGAACTGCCAGGAGAGCACAGACTACAGTTATGGAGGTCTTCCGTGTCATGTTCGCCCTCACGAACCGCACATTAGCAGTCGAACCTCCTCGAATTCGGGTTCTTTCTACTGCTATTGGGCCCCAACCGCCTCATTCCTGACACACCTAGGAGCCCAAGTATTCGTTTGCGCGGAACCAATTCAACGCGTCACGGATGGCGGGCTCGATCGGACTGCGCGGATAATCCAGCTCACGAATCGCTTTGGAGCAGTCATACTGCTGCATATGCTTGAGCACCTCGACGAAAAAGCCGGGAACAGGAGCTGGCTTTCTCAAGATGGTGCGGAACACCCAGTCGCCGAATTTTGATCCGTAGCGGGCCACCCAGTACGGGACCGGGGCAATCGGCGCCATCACGCCGGCTACCCGCGCGATCAGCATATTGAGTTCCCGTTGCGTCGTGTTCCAGCTTCCAAGGATGTACCGCTCGCCCACTCGTCCCCGTTCCGCGGCCTTCATCATCCCAGTCGCCACATCCCGAACATCGATCGCATTGATATCGCCTTGGATGTAACCAGGCATGAGGCGTTTCGCGATCATCACAATCTGCGTCCCGCTGGTCGGCTTACTGTCATACGGGCCGAAACACGCGGTCGGGTTCACGACGACCGCCGGCAGACCATTGCGCGCCGCTTCCAGGACCGCCTTCTCCATGGCGATCTTCGACATCAAATAAGGGTTGTCGCGGTACTGCGTCGTGAAGGCGCAGGTCTCGTCCGCCGGCTGACCCTGTTGGCGAGGGAAGCCGATCGTGGTCAATGTGCTGCCGAAGACCAGTCGCTCCACAGAAGCGGCACGAACGGCGTCGAGCACGTTCCATGTTTCTTTCAACGCCTGTGCGGTGGCGACGCTTACTGGAACCGTATGCGGAGGGTAGTATGCGGCACAATGGTAGACGATCCGCACACCCTCACAGGCCCGCCGAAGTGATGCGACCATGTTCAGATCGCCGGTAATCCGCTCGATGTCCAGACCACGAAGGGTCGGCGCAGGATTGCTGGGGCGGACCAGCCCTCGTACTTGATCGCCCTCAGCCAGCAGCGCGCGCACCAGGTTCGATCCCAAAAATCCGGTGGCGCCGAGGACGAGAACTTTCATGGTCACAACCCTCTATGCGAGGGTGAAGAAAACCCATTCCATAATAACCAATTTAGCTTACAGTTTCGATCCCATCACCTTCGATCACATGACACGCCGTGACGA
>JAHFEW010000179.1 GCA_023248215.1 Nitrospira sp. | reverse complement strand
CTAGCCCACCGGCCGCAGATGGGAGATCAGCATAGGGGCATGGTAGATCGTCGTAGGCAGGGGCCTAAGTCTATAGGCGTTTTGTAATGGAGGTTATAGATGGGCACCATACTATTAGTCGTTCTGATCCTACTTCTTGTCGGCGCGTTACCGACCTGGCCTCACAGCGCGAAGTGGGGGTATGCGCCAAGCGGCGGGCTCGGCTTGGTCGTCTTGATTCTGGTGCTGGCCGGACGGCTTTAGGTGGAGGAGACTTACAAATTCTCCAAACTGAGCACCATAGGTGCTACAGTTCACGCTAATTGAACCATAACGGACTTGTGTCCAGAGGAGGAGTCGATGAGACGTATAACCTTAGTGATGCTCATGCTGATCCTGGGAGTCGGGACCGGGTGCTCAATCTCCAGCGTCGCTTCTGATCCCCGAGGAATCAAAGGGGTGGACGGCGACCACCTGACGCACATCAACACGAGAAACTATGCCGTGCACCTGTTCATGACAAAACCGATCTGGGGAGACGCTACACTGAGCAACACTGTCCAGAGTTTTGCCGATGAGGCCAAAAAACACGGGGCAACGAGGGTGAGAATCGTGCAATCGGATGAGGCCACCATGTGGTATCTCGTCCCAGTTCTAGGGTTCATTTTTACCCCGGTGGCCACGAACGTCGCGGGAGATGCGCTGCTTCCGTAGCCCCTGCGGCGCGATGAATCAAGCGCGCCATGTTTGCGCGCGTCGGCGAGTGGGTGAGCCGGCCCTGTATTCGGGGCGATTCGTCGCCATTCTTAAGGTTAATCGAAATGACCTTACCCTGAACCCTGAACGACGACAAGCCTGCCACTTCCGTGGCAGGCTTGTGCGATGCTGACCGGTTTTTGCATCCGGTGACCAGATACCGCTACTTGCGGCAGGAAATTTTCAGCGATTCAATGTCGTTCGCCATATCCAGCTTTCCGAGATTGGCCACGCGTTGTCCCGGCAATGCCGCTGTTATAATGCTGGTATTTTGAGGGCGCTCGGAAGCGCTCCTCACCCAGCGCATGTGGTGAACGTGGCATTCTGTGCCACATTGATGTACACTTCCCCCGCTTTCCTCGATCCTACATCTGCTTTAGTGGCTGCCTCCTTCCTTGAGAGAGGAAGTGCGTATGGTTGAGCCCCTTTCCAAAGCGCATCGAATCCTCGAAAAAGGCCCGTTGCAGTTCCGCCCGTTCGGCGTGGAGGAGAACGGTGAACGGATTCGTGACACGCCCGGCGTGAAGGTCCGCGCATTTGTTGATTACCTGGAAGAGTCGGTAGCCCGTTCCCACGGCCATGACGCCGGGGAGCAGGCCGTGCAGACCCTCTGCCGACTGCTCAATGAGCGCATCCCGGATCACGCCTACCACGTGTCCCCTAGGTTCCTCAAAAACGATTGGAACAGCTACTCCTATGAATTTGTCTGTTTTCTGGTCGAGTTTTGCAAAGACATCTCCGGAGATCCCTTGTTCGCCGCCCATGCCGGCAGAGACAAGTTCATCTCTTCGCTCCTCCAAACCTTGGGTCGTCCTTTTTCAGTCCGACAGATTTACAGTAACTTTCCGCACTTCGGCGAAAAGCTGTCCTCGCTCACCCTTGGCGTGGAATCCGTAAGTGACCGTTCGGCGGTACTCACCATGGCGTACCCGGAAGCGATCTTCAAAAAGTTCGGTCCCTATGGCAGTGCCTGCGCAGAGCTCATCTGTCAGTCGGCGAAGGGCGGGTTGGCGGCCATCCCGGAAAAGGTCCACCATCTCACGCCGGCCACGGTCCGTGACCTCCTCTGTGTGGCCGAGGGCGACGAATGTTGCAAGTGGGAATTGACATGGGAACCGGAGAGCCACTCGCATGTTCTCTGGAAAGCGATCGGCTTGGTCGGAAGCGGAGTGATATTAACCTATGTTTCCCTTCGGCATCGGGAACTGTCGTTCTTCGAAACCATGCTCTTCGTCAGTCCCCCCGCGATTCTTGGTTGGATGGCAGACCAGCTCCGCACTCTCCACAAGCGAATGCGCGCGCGGGAGGACTTGGTCCAAGAACAACTTGCGTCCGGCGACGCCAGGCATGAAGAGCTTCGCCATGTCTATCTGGAACAGGAGCAGAAGACCGTCGAGCTACGGCACGCCTATGAAGAAATTGAATCGCTGAACGTGGGGCTGGAAGAGAAGGTTCGTCAGCGGACAGCCGAACTCGAAGCGGCGAATCAGGAACTGAAGCAGATGGACCGGCTGAAGTCCCAATTTCTCGCCCACGTCTCCCATGAGTTGCGCACTCCCTTGACCGGGATCAAGGGACTCACCGAGAACCTGGTGGAAGGGTTGGCAGGACCCTTGACCCCCAAGCAGGAACACAATCTGAGACGTGTCATCCATAACGCCTCTCGGTTGGCCCGCATGATCACCGACCTCCTGGAACGTTCACGTATTGACGCAGGAAAGATCGACTTGGCATTGCGGGAGTTGGATCTGGCGGCGTTGACCTGTGACTTGGTGGAACAACTCGGTCCGTTGGCGCTGGCGAAGGGTCAACAATTGACATGCCGGGTACCAGAACCTGTCGGATTGGTCTGGGCCGATCCTGATAAAGTGAGCCAGATCCTGACGAACCTGGTGGAAAATGCGATCAAATATACCCCCGAAGGCGGCACCATCACGGTTGCGCTGGAATCGGACTTGCCCCATTGGGCTCGGGTGTCCATCAAAGACACCGGGCCCGGGATTCCATCGGAAGCCATTCCAAAGCTGTTTGACCAATTCTACCGTATGCCCCACCTGCACCAGAATGGTCCGAAAGGGTTGGGACTCGGCCTCTCGATTGTCAAGCAGCTCGTCGAAATGCATGGCGGGACCGTCTGCGTCCAGAGTGAGGTGGGTCAAGGCTCCGTCTTTCAGTTCACCTTGCCGCTGCGCCCGAGCGCCGAAGGTGTGCAAACGACAACGCCTGGAGCCAACAGAAGAATTCTCGTGGTCGATGATGATCCTGACATCCGCCATTTCCTGCACGAACGGCTGAGCGCCTATGGGTATCAGATCGAAACGGCCACCGACGGCGCCAACGCGCTGCATCGCCTCGTCGCGACCCCGTTCGATGGAATGATTTTAGATATCAGCATGCCCGAGCTTGACGGCCTCGCGGTACTCCGTCAGATCCGGGAACGAAGCAGTATACCGATCATCATGGTCACAGCCTCGGGAGCCAAAGACCGTGCCGTACAAGCGGTCAGCATCGGTGCACAGGATTACTTGCTGAAGCCCTTCGATGCCGGTCAATTGCGGGAAGTGGTGGAACGCTGGTTCGGCGCCAATGCGTCGGTGGACAATTGATGGGTCGGCATCGATCGATCAGCCTGCATCTTGCCCGGATACGGTGGCCGCTTCTCACCACTCCTTGAACAGCGGAAACACCGCGCCGATCATCAGGGCGAACCCAGCCGGTTCCTTGAAATATCTCTGTGCTGGGTCGCCATCACGTTTACCTGATCTCTAACCATGCCCCACAGGAAGGCGAGTTGTGCCTGCAACGGCTCATCACTTACCGCAGGCGATTTTCAGCGATTCAATATCGTTCGCCATATCCAGCTTTCCAAGGTTGGCCACGCGTTGTCCCGGCGCAAACGCGATTTCTGTGCTTTTGAAGTCCTTGTCTTCATAGGCACGCACGGTGGCGTTGGAACCGACAATCACGCTTTCGATATCATTGCTCCAATCTTTCCCGGCCAGATTCTTCAGAGTGGCATACTCCTTCGGCCCTTGCAGAACGACATGCGGGTCATCCGCATCGAAATGATCGTCTTCGAAAATCTCGATCCAACAATTCTTGTCCACGACCTGCATTTCTAAATCGGCAGCATAGGCCGGCAGTCCGGCGCCCACCAGTGCTGTAGTCAGGATAA
>JAHFEW010000099.1 GCA_023248215.1 Nitrospira sp. | reverse complement strand
GGCGAGTGGCTTGTTCTGTCCAATATTCTCCCAGGTCGATCACCTCGCCGACACGATAGTCGCCGTCTTTGATCTTGCGTACCGTCTCACCGACGGGCGTGTCCGCGATCCTGATGCTGAAGGTGCCCCGTTCCAACAATTCACAGAGATTGAACAAGACCCGCACGTAAGCCGCCGCGTATTTGGCCGGTCGGCCATCCTTCTTTTCCAGCATTTTCTTGCGCTGGTTCTCGCAGTAATTGATGAACGAGTCATAGGCCTCCTGAGCCGACCAAAGCTGGGGGAAGAGTTGTCGAAGCTCCGCGCCCCAATCGTCCATCGTCACCACCGGAGCGACCAGCGTTTCCAGCACCAGCGGATGGCCCTGCAGAGCCAACTGGAGAAAATGACCGACTTCCCAGGCGGTCTCGTCCTCTTCCTCCTTCAGCATCCTCGTGCCTTGGTACCTGAAGCCGACACGAAACATCTCGATGGTGGGCATGACGAAGACGCTGCGAAAATCCTTGTCGCTCTTGGGACCGGCCAGACCATGGGCATGCGATCCGACCAGGACTTTCAGGATGTACGAGTCGGCTGGCGACGATCGTGCGCCTGTCATGATCGTGCGGCTGAGAGTTGGGCGAGGCAGCCGTTCAAGGTCATGTATTTGGGATAGTCGGCTTCCGGGATGTCGATCTGGAATTCCTTGTGCAGCGCCACCACGAAGTTAAGGAAATCCATCGAATCGAGATCGAGTTGATCGCGGAAACTGACATCCGGTTGCAGCGAGGTCAGGTCCGCTTCCGGTGCGATCTCGCCCAGGAGGCGAAGGGTCAGGCTTCGCATCTCATTTCCATCCATTGGCTGGCTCATAATGTGTGGGGCTCCTGCAACAGGCGATCGATCTCGGCCAGAAATATTCCGCCACGATGGCCATCACTGACGCGGTGGTCGGCGGACAGGGAGGCCATGATCACCGGCCGCGCCACGACCTGGCCATTCATCACCCAGGGCCGCTCAACCAGCTTGCCGAATCCGACCAAGGCGACCTGGGGAGGATAAATCACTCCGAACACGGTTTCCACCCCTTGCTCCCCCAGGCTGGTGACGGTAATCGTGGGATCGGACATTTCCGAGCTGCGCAAGGAGCCGGCACGAGCCCGTTTCACCAGATCCTGAAAATTTGTCATCAAGTCGCTGAGGCTGAGCCGATCGGCGTCATGCAATGCCGGTGCGACCAGCCCACCCTGGCGGAGGGAAATGGCCGTGCCGATATGAATCCCCTCGCTGCGCACTGCCGCTCCCTCCTTCCACAGCGCATTCAATTCGGGAACCCGACGAAGCGCGATGGCCACTGCTTTGATGAGGAGCACGCCATAGAGTAGACGCTCTGTCATCGGGCGTGTTTCGTTCTCTTGCTTCAACCAGGTCACCGTCCGCCCCATGTCGATCGTCGTGCTCAGGTAGTAATGGGGAATCTCGCGCTTGGATCGTGCCATGGCGGCGGCAATGGTCTGCCGCATGCGCGCCTGGCGGTCGGCGACAATGGCCGGTTTCGTGACCCCTGGTGCGACAGCGGCAGCCCGCTCAATATCTTCCAATGTGATGGCCCCGTCCGGGCCAGTTCCCTGCATGTGCGCCGGGTCGATGCCTCGCTCGGCGGCCAGTTTCCTGGCCGCGGGTGAAATGCGCAACCGGCCGGTCTGGGACGGTGAAGGGACAACGGTGTCTGTTCGATGAGCAAGATGAGGGGCGGCTGCGGGACGTGCGACTTCCTGCGCCGGGGCCGGGCTTGTGGTGGGCCGGCCCTCCTCGCGAATGACAGCCATCACTGTGCCGATCGGTACCTTATCGCCAGGCTTGGTGAGCAATCGCTCGATGACCCCGGTGGTATGTGATTCGACCTCGATCACGGCCTTCTCCGTGTCGACCTCTGCGATGCCCTCGCCCTTGGTGACGCGATCACCTTCCCGCTTTTTCCACTGCACCAGGGTGCCCTCGGTCATGTCTGCGCCAAGAGTTGGCATCACAAAGTCAGCCATTGGTGATCCCGCCTGAGGGGTGAGGGGTTTGGGGGAGCAGATGCATCTCGTTCGTTATCTCCCCAAAAGGGTATGAACCGCTTGCACGATCTTGTCAGGCTGAGGGAGTGCGGCGTCCTCCAGGTGTTTGGGATAGGGAATCGGGACTTCCTCGCTGCAGACCCGCGCGACAGGGGAGTCCAGGTCATAGAAGACCCCTTCCATGATTTGCGCAGAGATTTCAGCCGCAAAACTTCCCGTACGCCAGGCCTCGTCGATGACGACTGCGCGATGGGTTTTTCGGACAGACGTGAGGACGCTGTTGATATCGAGGGGGCGCAGCACGCGCAGGTCCATGACCTCTGCTTCTATGCCTTCTTGCGCCAGACTCGTGGCGGCAGCCAAGGTCTTCCACAGACTGCCGCCGAAGGTGATCAGGCTCACGTCTTTGCCGGTACGACGAACGGCGGCGCGGGAGATATCGACGGCCGGAGGCCCTTCCTCCAATTCGCCTTCCATGGAATAGAGGTAGGCATGTTCGAAAATAAAAACCGGATCCGGTTCCTGCAGCGCCGTCAACAGCATGCCCCGCGCATCCGTGACGGTGGCGGGCGTCAGGACCCTGATGCCGGGAATGTGCGCGTACCAGCCCTCCAGGCTGTGGGAATGTTGCGCCGCCACCTGGCGACCGGCGCCGGTCGCCATGCGAACCACCAGCGGGACGCTGAACTGGCCGCCGGACATATGCCGGAGGGTCGCGGCGTTGTTCAGGATTTGATCGAGGGCAAGGAGACTGAAATTCACGGTCATGACTTCCACGATCGGCCTCATGCCGCCCAAGGCCGCTCCGATACCGGCGCCGACGAATGTGCTTTCCGAGAGTGGTGTGTCGCGGATGCGTTCCGGGCCGAATTCGTCGAGAAAGCCTTTGCTGCAGGCGTAGGTGCCGCCGTACTTTCCGACATCTTCACCCATGAGGAAGACCCGAGAATCGCGCTGTAACGCCTCGCGCAACCCCGCCCGCACGGCTTCTCGATAGGTGATCTTGGCCATAACTGTAACGCGAGGCGACAGGCGTTAGGCGTTAGGAGAGCCTCTTCCGTTGCCTTGCTCTTGAGCTCACCTGACGCCTCACCCCTTTCCCCTCACGGATGCGTGTATACGTCTTTCTTCAAATCTTCGATCGGCTCCCAGGGGCCTGCCTCCGCGAATGCGACGGCCTCCTCGACTTCGGCCGCAATCCTGGACTCCATCTGTTCTAGGTCGGTGTCGGCCAGCAGCCCCGCTTGGCGCAGGGTCTGCTCAAAGGTCGTGATTGGATCACGGCGCTTCCATTCCGCGACCTCGTCTTTGGTCCGGTACAGCTCGGCGTCATACATCGAATGGGCGCGGAAGCGATAGGTTCGATACTCCAGAAAATAGGGACCCTTGCCGCTCCGCACGAAATCAATGGTACGGCTGGTGGCCGCCGCGACCGCGACCACGTCCATCCCGTCGACTGCTTCGGCGGGAAGGGCATAGGCCTGTGCCTTCGCCGTGATGTCGGTTTGTGACTGATGGCGGGCCAGGGCGGTTCCCATTGCATAGAGGTTGTTTTCGCACAGAAACAGCACCGGCAGCTTCCACAGGGCGGCCAGATTCAACGATTCGTGAAACTCGCCTTCGGCTACGGCGCCGTCGCCGAAGTAGCAGGCGGTGACACGATTGCGACCTTGCATCTTGTCCGCCAGCGCCAAGCCTACCGCCACCGGCAGACCGCCGGCGACGATGGCCAGGCCTCCGTAGAAGCGTCGCGCCGCGTCGAAGAAGTGCATCGAACCTCCTCGGCCACGTGCGCAGCCGGTGGCCTTGCCGTACAACTCTGCCATCAGAGCATCCATCGATGTGCCGCGGACCAAGGCATGGCCATGCTCACGGTATGTGGCGACGATGGCATCCTCATGCGTGAACGACGGGATAGACCCGACGGCGACGGCTTCCTCGCCGATGTACAGGTGGAGAAAACCACGGATTTTGCCGAGCTGATAAAGTTCCGCCGCCCGTTCCTCGAAGCGGCGGATTCGGATCATCTGCCGCAGCCACTCAAGGCCTTGCTCTCTTGTCACGGGGACCGTCATGACCTGCCCTCCAACGTCGAGACATCACCCTCGGGCAACCCGAGTTCGCGCACATTCAACAGGCTGCGCGCCGAGCGCCCCGGATCGTCGCGCCATTTCACGCCCTCCCGCACCGCAACATCGCGGTCAGGATAATTTGAATGCCGAAGCGTCCCGCAAGCGCCTGCGCGTCAGCCACCCCCTGCGTCCCTGGCGCTGCAGGCCTAATCCACATCCAGGCCGGCCTGCTTCAGGCGAGTGCGCAACTGCTCGATCTGCTCGAGCAGATCGAGCATCACCGCGGCCGCATCAAGACTCGCATCAAAATCCCGTTGCAGGCGGGCCACTCGGCGGGCACAGGTGAGATCCGCCGCGCGAAATCGCCACCTCGAGGTCTCCGGACCCTCCGGCTCCAGTACGCCCACCGCCACCAATTCGATGATCCATTGGGTCTCTGCTCCGCAGGCCCTTGCCAACTCATCGATCGACAGCACGCCTTCATCACCGACCACGCTTCCTGTCAGAGTCTCCTGTGGCCTCTCCATTCAGACCCCCAGAGCCTGGCGAGGATTGAATGCCAGTTCCCGCGCCATGGTGTGATAGATTTCCTGGGCACGCTCGCTGTCCGCTGACGGAAGTACCACTTCAAGGACGAGATAGAGATCGCCTGCTGGCTCGCCGGGGATGCCGCGTCCCTTGAGTCTCAGCTTACGCCCGCTCTGCGAGCGGGGCGGGATCTTCACTTCGACCACCCCGGTCGGGGTGGGCGCTTTGGCCGTCGCTCCGAGGGCCGCTTCCCAGGGTGCAATCGGCAATGAGAGCGACAGGTCTCGGCCCTGCACCTGATAGAGGGGGTGGGGATGAAAATGGATCTCGAGGTACAGATCACCGGCGGAGGTCCCCTTGATTCCCGGCGTACCCTGCCCAGCCAGTCGGATGTGCTGGCCTTCCCGGACTCCTTTGGGGATTTGTACGTTGAGCGACCGCTCCCGTAGCACCACCCGGCCTTGCGCATTCACCTGCGGCGCACGCAGGGTGAGGGTGTGGGTCCCGCCGTGAAACGCATCCTCGAGCGAGATGAAGATCTTCGCATGATGGTCTTCGCCACGAGCACGGGCGGATTCGGCATGGCGGGAGAAGTTGCCGAACAGGGTGGAGAAGAAGTCGCTGAAGTCGGCCGCCTCTGTCGGGGAAGATCCGCCCTGGGTGAACTCGAAACCCGCACCCCAGTCGGGCGGCGGCGTGAATTCCTGCCCCTCCCGCCAGCGATTGCCGAGTTGGTCGTAGGCGACGCGCTTCTCCGGGTCCTGGAGCACTTCGTAGGCTTCGCCGATTTCCTTAAAGCGCGCTTCAGCCCCTCGCTCTTTACTCACATCCGGGTGATACTTGCGCGCCAGCTTGCGGTATGCGCTTCTGATATCGTCGGCTGTCGCGGTGCGCTCCACACCGAGGATCTTATAATAGTCCTTAAATTCCATGCCGCCTCGTTCTTGATTGCTCAGCCGATCACATCACCTGCTCAAGGGTATTCGTTCCGCTCCTGAGAAGGATCCCGTCGTCTTTGTTACGCCTCCAACGTCGAGGTATCACCTTCCGGCAACCCGAGTTCGCGGGCTTTCAATAGGCGTCGCATGATTTTCCCGCTCCTGGTCTTCGGCAGGGTCGGGAGAAAGTCGATTTCTTTCGGCGCCACGGCTGCGCCGAGCCTGGCCCGTGCGAAGCCGAGCAACTCGCGACGGAGGGATTCGCTCGGCTCAAAGCCATCCTTCAACGAGACAAAGGCCTTGACGATTTCCATCGCGACCGGGTCCGGTTTGCCGATCACTCCGGCTTCCGCCACGGCCTTGTGCTCGATCAACACGCTTTCCACTTCGAAGGGGCCGATCAGATGACCTGAGGTTTTGATCACGTCGTCGGCCCGGCCCACGAACCAGAAGTACCCGTCTTTGTCCTTCTTCGCCAGATCGCCGGTCAGATACCAGCCGCCTGCGAAACATTTTTTATACCGCTCCGGCTCATTCCAATACCCGCGAAACATCGACGGCCAGCCAGGTCGCAGCGCCAGTTCACCCTGCAGGCCCGGTTGTCCCAGGACCTCTACGGCTCCCGATTCCGTTTTCCTTACGATGCCGGCCTCGATGCCGGGTAACGGCCTTCCCATTGAACCGGGCCGCACATCCATCGCCGCATAGTTCGCGATCATGATGCCGCCGGTTTCGGTTTGCCACCAATTGTCATGAAACGGATGGCCGAAGGCCTCCTGGCCCCAGACCACTGCTTCAGGATTGAGGGGCTCCCCCACGCTGGCGAGAAAGCGCAAGTGGCGCAGATCGTATTTCCGTACGAGATCCACGCCGACTTTCATCATCATCCTGATCGCCGTCGGCGCCGTATACCAGATTGAGACGCGCTGGTCCTGCAAGATCCTGTACCAACGCTCGGCGTCAAAATCCGCTTCATCCACGATGCTGGTGAGGCCGTTGGTCAGCGGGGCGATGATGCCGTATGACGTGCCGGTCACCCAGCCCGGATCGGCCGTGCACCAGAAGATATCACCGGGGTGGAAATCGAGGGCCAGCTTGCCCGTCATGTGATGCGCGACGACGGCCTCGTGAACGTGAATGGCGCCCTTCGGGGTTCCGGTCGTGCCGCTGGTGAAATGCAGGAGAGCGACGTCCTCCGGATCGGTCGGTTGGATTCGATAGTCTGGGGAGGCCTGCTCCAGCAGACGGTGATAGTTCTGCGTGCCCGACAGGGTCGTCGGTTGCTGCCCGTCGCCGATGAGCAGGACATGCTCCAGGTGAGGCAGGGAGTTCCTGATGGCGGCCACCTTGCGCTGATAGAGCGATTCGGTGGTCACCAGCACCTTGGCCTGGCCGATGGTCAGGCGCGCGCGAATGGGCTCCGGTCCGAAGGCGGAGAACAGCGGGCAGAAGACGGCGCGGTGTTTCAGCGTGCCGAGCGCGGTGATGTAGAGTTCGGGAATACGACCGGCCAGGACGAACACCCGGTCTCCCTTGGCGACCGCGAGCTGTTGCAGCACATTGGCGAAGCGATCGGTCAGCTCGTGCAGGTGCCGGTAGGAGTAGTCTTCAACCTTCCCGCTTTTTCCCAGCCAGCGGATCGCCGTCCGCTGTGCCTGAGGACCGATCGCATGACGCGCGACTGCTTCATGGGCGATGTTGAGTCCCTCCCCGGCGGGCAGCCCATTCAATTCGGCGCGCGCCTTGTCCCATGAAAATCCGGCACCAACCGCCTCATAGTCGTGGAGGTTCGGAATTATTTCCCAGTCTCGTCTCGATTTGATGATCGGGTTCCAGGACATTGTGATGCTCGGTATTGAGCATGGGTTCTGCAAGGCGTAGACCATAGGGGATTGCGAGGGGTGGAGGGACAAACAGAGGAAATCCCGCTGTCTATCCAGAACGGTGCAGAGCCAAGGTAGCAGTCGGCTGTGGCATTATTCACCAGGGGCGAGGGAACGGCCGTGGACAATCGCGCCAAGAACGAGAGTGCGCCGGTGCCGGCTGTGGTGCGTTGCAGGGCGTGATCATAAAGGCCAAACAATCGTGAATCCTTTTGGCGGCTCGCGGCTCGAACGAAGCACACGATGAAGATTCACCTTCAGCAGAAAGGCGAGTGAGATATATGGTTACGCACCCCACAGGCACTGCACAAGACCAATGCCATCGCTGCGGGGGTCTCATGGTTCGGGAAGAGGTTCGCGAGGTCAACATGGTGGGGTGGCGTTGCGTCATGTGCGGCGAACATATCGATCCCCTCATTCTTGAGCATCGCCGGAAAATGCGCACGCCGGAAGGAGCAAAGCGCCTCTTAGAAAAAGCCGGTATAGCAGAGCTGAACTAGCTCGGTGAACGGTCAAGAAGCCCGCCGCTTTCGTCGCTCATGTGCGGTGGAGACCGAGACGAGAAGTTGTTTGATTCGGTATGCGGGCTCGACCAGCCCCAGTCCTAGAAAACTTGGAGCAAGGAGTGGTTCGGGAGCCCTTCTGCCTTGCAGGTAGAGTTCGACCTGTTTGCCGCCGGCAAGCAGGGGAAAGCTTTGGATCCTGGCCTGGGTCACGATGCCGAGTAACGCGACGGCTCCTCCCCCCGCCCGCTGCCCCTGCCGATCCACTGCGGCAGGGAGCCTGAAGACCGGTCCTCCGCTATTGCCGGGAAACACATGGCTATCGATGAGAAACACCTGTGACCCTGGTCTGGTCGGTGAGACCCAGGACACGATCCCTTGCCGGACAATCGTTCGTGCTGAGTCGGGGCTATCTAACGCCGCGGGATAGCCAAGTACAGCCACCGGCACCCCTTCATACAGATCCGCTGTTTTGGCAATGTCCTCCCAGGCAATGGATGGGAGACCCGCCGGTCTTGGCGGTCGCATCTTCCGTGGAAGGGGGAGACAGGCGAGGTCTACTGCTGCATTCGGATGAGGAAACCAGCAGCGGCGCCCGGCGCGTCTGAGCTGCAGGGGGATCTTCACCTCCTGGGCCATCCTCCCGCGAGAGCTTCGCGAGAACAGCATGCTGAGGGTGGAGGGCCTCCAGTTCCCGGCCGGATCGAAGAAGACATGCTTGGCCGTGACCAGCCATGTGATTCTGTCACGGCTCCCCTCTAGAGAGAAGAGCACTCCGGTGCCTGCCACCGCAAAGAATTTCTTGGTTGAGACTCGGCCGGCGGCGGACCTCACTGTGCCCTCTTGAACAAGACCAATCGCCACCGTCGCGGCTCGCCAGCGGTCGATCCATCCAGCCATATCCTCTTGCCTCCGTTGTGTCAGGCCACAACCTGCAGCTGTAGTGTTCAGCAAGCCAAGTGCCATCGCTGAAGTTGCGACGGGTGGAACTGATTGGGCTCCCAGGTACTGCTTATGCCGAGCTTGCCACACGTGTGGCGCCGGCAGCAGGGAAAGAATCGAGGCGTTCTGCGACAGCTCCTCTCTGGTGGCTGGGGAAGCAGGCGACATTTCCTGATGTTCGGCTTCTCGTCGATTGAGTCCCGGCCATTCACTGGGGGCAAGACCCTCCTGTCACTGGCCAGGCCCGTTCATTGCTAGATGAATAAACGGGCTGGTGTGGACATGGCGAGCTGTCAGTGAAACACAAAACAGCCTTCAAGAATCTGCCCAAGATCCAAGCCCAGCGGTTTCGGAAGCTCAGGTTGGAGAAAGAACAGGAGCTGGCCAAGCGGATCGTTTCGCCGCATAGGAAACGGACGCGAACAGGTGAGGATGGACGGGTTCGGTATCTCTTGGCGGATCAGCGAGGAGCCCATGGCCGTACATAATGCCGATGTCGCGGCAGTCTTCGAGGAAATTGCCGACTTGCTCGAAATCGAAGGGGCCAATCCATTTCGGGTGCGGGCCTACCGCTTTGCTGCCCGGACGCTCCGCGATCTGTCCCGTGAGGTGGCGGACATGGTGGAGAAGGGCGAAGACCTGACCAGCCTTCCCGGTATCGGGAAAGACCTGGCGGGGAAGATCAAAGAAATTGTCGAGACAGGCACCGCGGCTGTCTTGGAGGAGTATCACAAGAAGATTCCAGCCACCGTGACGGAATTGCTGCAGATCCCCGGTCTCGGTCCCAAGCGAGTGAAGGCGCTCTCTCGCGAGTTGCACATCCACAGCGTTCCGGAGTTGCAGAAGGCGGCGCAGGAAGGGCGAGTAAGGGCGCTTCCCGGCTTCGGCGAGAAAACCGAGCAGCACATACTCGACGCATTGACGGTGCGGGTGCGTAAAGATCGGCGGTTCAAGCTTGCCGTTGCGGCTCAGTATGCAGAGGCGCTGGTGGCGTACCTGCGGCAATCGCCCGGAGCGAGCAGAGTCATGGCGGCCGGGAGTTATCGTCGTGGCAGAGAAACCATCGGCGATCTGGATATTCTGGTCACGGCTCGCCAGAGCGGGTCCGTGATGGAGCGGTTTGTGGCGTACCCCGAAGTGGAGGAAGTCCTTGCGCAGGGCGAGACCAAGGCGAGTGTTCGGCTTAAAAGCCAACTGCAAGTCGATCTGAGAGTCGTCCCCGATGACTGTTATGGCGCAGCGCTGCAGTATTTTACCGGCAGCAAGGACCATAGTGTCGTGCTTCGGCAATTGGCGCAGCAACGCGGGCTCAAGATCAGCGAATACGGCGTCTTTCGCGGCGAATTACGTGTGGCCGGCGAGACGGAAGAATCGGTCTATGCCGCGGTCGGCCTCCCCTGGATTCCGCCTGAACTGAGAGAGAATCGCGGAGAGTTCGAAGCGGCGAAAGCAGGACGCCTTCCGCATCTCGTGGAGCAGCAAGACCTGCTGGGCGATTTGCACGCCCATACAAAAGCCACCGATGGCCGCCACAGTCTGAAAGAGATGGCGGAGGCCGCCCGACATCGTGGATTGAAATATCTCGCCATCACCGACCATTCCCGGCGTTTGACGATGGCCAAGGGCCTCGACCCCCAACGGCTGCTGATGCAGATGGATGAAATCGACCGGTTGAATGCCACGTTGTCGGGGATCAGGCTGCTGAAGGGTATCGAAGTCGACATTCTTGAGGATGGGAATCTGGACCTGCCGGACGACGTGCTCGGCCGATTGGATCTCGTGATCGGCGCGGTCCACAGCTACTTCCGCCTCTCCAAGGCACAACAAACCGAGCGCATTCTAAAAGCGATGGACCATCCGCATTTCTCCATCCTGGCCCACCCGAGTGGACGCCTGATCGATCAGCGTGAGCCCTATGAGGTGGACATGCTTCGCGTGATACGGAAAGCCAGGGAGCGCGGTTGTTTTCTCGAGGTCAACGCCCACCCTGAGCGACTGGATTTGACGGACACCTACTGTCAGATGGCAAAGGAAGAGGGCGTCCTGCTGGCGATCAATACGGATGCGCACAGCACCCTGGACCTTGAAAACATACGATTCGGGATCGGACAGGCCAGACGAGGGTGGCTCGAAAAGGCCGATGTGGTCAACAGCAGGCCGTTGCAGGAGGTACGCACACTTCTGAAACGGACGATGCAGGCCTGAAGAGGATTGAGCGCCGGGGAGGGAGAGGGGGCGATGATGGACAACGCAGAGCTGTTGGCAAAGGCGATGAAGCCGGCGGAAGAGGCGTTGCGGCTGCATGGGTACTACAAGGGGAAGATGCAGACGTTGCCGAAGTGTGCAATCCGAGGGCTGAAAGATTTCTCTATTTGGTACACCCCCGGTGTGGCCGCCCCCTGCAAGGCGATTCAAGCCAATCGCGAGCTCGTCTATGAATATACGAATAAGGCCAACGCGATCGCCATCGTGTCTGACGGCACGAGAGTCTTGGGATTGGGAGACATCGGGCCGGAAGCCGGTTTGCCGGTGATGGAAGGCAAAGCGTTGCTGTTCAAATATATGGGTGGGGTGGACGCAGTGCCCATCTGTCTGAATACGAAAGATCCCGATGAACTGATCCGGACCGTGCGACTCCTCGCCCCCTCGTTCGGCGCCATCAATTTGGAAGATATTGCGATGCCCAAGTGTTTTCGGATCCTGCGCGAGCTGTGTGAAACCAGTCCCATTCCGGTGTGGCACGACGACCAGCAGGGAACCGGAACCGTGCTCCTTGCGGCCTTGCTGAATGCGCTCACCCTGGTGGGGAAGGACATCGGCCAGGTCCGCATCGCCATGATCGGCATGGGGGCGGCGAATGTCCCGACCTATCGCTTTATCACGGCCAGCGGCGCGGACCCGTCCCGCATCGTGGCCTGTGACGCCGGAGGTATCTTGGGGAGGCATCGGCGGGAATACGAGCAGGACCCCGCGTTCAGCGAACAATGGAACGTCTGTGCCCACACCAATCCCACCGGCCTGCGTGGCGGCATTGCGGAAGCCTTACAGGGGGCCGATGTCTGCGTGGCCTTCTCGGCTGGCGGCATCATCAAACCCGAATGGGTGAAGACCATGGCGCGGGATGCCATCGTGTTTGCCTGTGCGAATCCCGTTCCGGAAATCTGGCCCTGGGAAGCGAAGGAAGCGGGCGCGCGCATCGTTGCCACCGGGCGCAGCGATTTTCCGAATCAGGTGAACAACTCGCTGGTCTTTCCCGGCATCTTTCGCGGCGTGCTCGACGTGCGAGCCAAGGCCGTTACCGACGGCATGGCGATGGCGGCGGCTCGCGAATTGGCGCAATGCGCCAGGGAACGCGGAATCCATGAGGACAGCATTCTGCCCACCATGGACGAATGGCAGGTGCCGGTGCGGTTGGCGCTCGCCACGGCCTTGAAGGCGCAGGAGCAGGGGTTGGCGACAATTGCCAGAACGAGAGACCAGGTGTACATTCTGGCAGAATCAAAGGTCCGCTATGCGCGTGAGGCCATGCGCGTGTTACTGAGAGAGGGACTGATCGCCGCGCCGCC
>JAHFEW010000043.1 GCA_023248215.1 Nitrospira sp. | reverse complement strand
ACTATCGTCATCACCGGCGTGCCTTTCCCCGGCCTGCCAGCCGGTGTGTTCGGATGTTGTTCACCCGGAAAGGTACGCCACCTAACTCACCCCGTTCCACAACTTCTGACTATATCTCGTATCGCGCCTATTTGTGGTTGTGGCGGGCAGAAAGCTGCGCTCGGCCTGACGAATCTCCTTCAACATCCCCTCCGCCCCGGCTCCCTATAGCATCAGCACCTACAGAGGGCAGGGACAGCCCCCACCTCTAGTGGTCTGTTCGCTTCTGCTGGTCCAGGCTAGTCTCTGGTCCACACCGGAGGGCCACATGTTTGAACAAACTGAATTCGCACTGGTGATGACGCTCTTGGCCCTCGGTGGCGTCGCGCTGATGGCGGACGAGAAAATTGAAACGACGTGCGCGCAGATGGTGAAATGGATCAGGACCAGGGGCAGGCGTTAACCGGCTCGTTTCTTCAACTCCCTCCGCAGCTCGACCATCGCCAGGGTATCCCGTTCGCAGTACCGCAGTAAGGCTTCTTCGATCTGTGCCTTCTCGATCCAATCACTGACGGCAAAGATCATACGAGAGTATTCGCAGGCCGCCACTCCCCCGTCGCGAATGGCAAGATCCCCATAACTCAACGACGGCACCACAGCCGGCAAGACGGCCTTGATCGAGTAGCTGCCGTCGAAGGCGGGATGGTAATAATGGTCCCTGATGACCACGTGGAGATCCCACAATCTCGCGATGACGCGCTTGAGGTCCTTCCGGAGTGACGGGAACTCCTCGGCGAGCCGTTCAAGGATCGAGCGTTCATAACTCGAATACACACAGATACTCCCCTCCTGCCCCAGCGAATCCAACAAGCTCACCGTCAACTCTTCGCGTGGGTCACGTCCATCCCGACAGAGATACTCAGTATGGCTCAAGGTCCAATCACTCTGTTCAATGTGATTGGACCACTGAGTCGGAATCACCTGGTAGGGTCTCGTCTCGATAAATTTCGGTACCGCCGGCATGAAGGTTTCAAAATCCAGATGGTGAACGGGATACCGGATGTTTGCCAACGCCGCCCGCAAACCATCGCCGATCCATTCCCGATTGTCCTTCACGCGACGCTGCACCGGCGTCAGCGTCACATGGTCGGGAATGTCATCGATGGTCTCGACTCCAAGCTCCCGAAGGAGGGTAACTGTCTTGCCGCTCCCAGGCAGGTGGTAGATCCAACGGGGCGGCTTCTCCTGCGTACAATGGGCCCAGAACGGACATTCGTAGGGACTTTGGCAATGCTCATCCGGTGCAATGGCCGGCGCGGACATCTCCGCCAGCATCGCGTGCATCGCGGCCAGACGCGATGGAACCTCCGGCAATCGTGGGCGCACCGTCTCGCTCAAGGAGCGTAGCCCAAAGAGTTGGGCAAGATCGAGTTGTCGACCGTCGAAGACATACTGCGTGTTCACATGCATCAGGCAGATATCCACGAGCGCCAGGCCGACCCCTTCCAGGACGTAGCTTTGGATGGTCAGATCATCCAGATGCGTGGGCTTCAACTTGGTAGATGATTTCACTTCCACAAGGCGCCATGTCGGTTGCCCTAGCTCATTCACCCCGACACGTTCCAGGACATCGACGCGGATCAAGACCTGATTGAACTGAAACGCAGCCTCGAACAGGGCCGGCACGGTAGGATCCAGAAGGAGTTCTGCCGTCTGCTCCAAGGCTTCCTGGGACTGGCGGTATCCGGCTGTGACCAAGCGGCCCCCTGGGAACCGTTGCCGCGCAAGTTCCCCGAGATCCGTGCCCATTGCGAGAATCGCCTGCGTGGCCGCATCTGGTTTCGTGGCCAAAGCCGGGGCATGAATTTCCAGGTACAGACGCTTGTGGCACTGCAGGCCGGAGAGGTATCGCGATTTTGACAGCCGGTAGGAAGAACGAGCGGCAGGCTCGGGCAATATCAACATAGGATGTTGCAGGCTACCGAAGCAGTGATCAGATTGTCCAGCCCCATCGCTGGGCAGGGGGACGTCCACGCACGCCACTGAGTTCTGGTAGGATGACGCCCCATGGCCAACGGCGTCGCACAAATCAGACGGTCAGTGATGACGCTGGCCCTTCCCGTGACAGTCAGCAGCTTGCTGCAACGGACCGAAGGCATCGTCGCGGTCTTTCTCGTGGGAGGGTTGGGCGCTATTCCCATCGCCGCCGTCGGCTTGGGCCAGCTGCTCGCATTTATCGCGACGACACTGGTCTCAGGCCTCTCGGTAGGAACGAACGTCATCATCGCACAACAGTGGGGCGCCCGTCGTTATGAAGATGCAGGCCAGGCCGCTCGCCACTTTCTGGGGCTGTCAGTGCTGGTGTCCCTCGCGCTGGCCGTACTCGGCCTCTCGGCGAACAGACTGATCATGGAGTTGCTCGGCGCAGAGCCCGAGGTCCTCGCACTCGCGCTGCCCTATTCAACCCTTATCTTTTTGGTCATCCCCTTCACGGTTCTCCTCGCGGTTCTCTCGTCGATCCTTCAGGGAACCGGTGACACCAAGACACCGATGTACGCCATGATCATGGTCAACATCCTTCACATCGCCATTGCCTATCCGCTGATCTATGGCCGATGGGGATTCCCGGCGTTCGGCGTGAAGGGAGCGGCCGTCGCCGTCGGGATCGCCGAGGCAGCCGGGGCGCTGTATCTGTTCTCCCGCTGCCGGCCGATCCTTCGACCGTCGAAACGGCTTCGGCTCGATCTGGTTCGCACCATCTGGAAGGTGGGTGCTCCGGTCTCGGGCGAGCGAATCGTGCAGCAAGCCGGCATTCTGCTCTATACCAAGATCGTGCTGATCTACGGCACGGTCTCCTACGCCGCCCATCAGGTCGGATTGTCAATCGAATCGCTCTCGTTCTTGCCCGGCTACGGCTTCGCCATCGCCGCAGCTACCATGGTGGGGCAAAGCATCGGCGCCGGCAAATACACGAGAGCCAAACTCGAAAACTGGGAAGCGAACCGGATGGCCACCTTCATCATGTCCGCGATGGGGATCGTCTTCTTCTTTTTTCCCTACGCTCTGCTCCGCGCATTCACCAGCGACGACGCCGTCATCGACTTGGGCACGGTGTTTCTAAAAATCGTGGCGCTGCTGCAAGTGCCGTTGGCGCTGACGATGGTGTTGGCCGGCTCGCTGAGAGGCGCCGGCGACACGCGCTTCATCATGATCGCCACGATGATCGGCATGTGGGGCGTGCGTATCCCCATCGCATTCGTCACGGGCTATTGGCTGACGATGGGCGTGTTTTATGTGTGGCTGGCGATGATTGCGGACTGGACTGTGCGGATGGCTCTGATGCTCTGGCGTTATCGATCGGAGCGATGGAAATCTATTCAGGTGTTCCGTTCATCGACGACGTGAACGGGCTTAGCTTTGCCCGTCGGCCGTGCATTCCGGAGGCCTGACAGATGGCCGCGTATCCTTCCCCGATCCCGCCCGCACTTCGATCCGTCCCACACCTTTCACATTGGCGCAGAGATCGCCCAGCCCCGGCGTGACCAAGCGATAGGGGCCACCTTTGGCGTCAGGGAGCGGCTGACCGTCGAGCTCGTAGAGCAACAACCCGAAGTCTCGCGCCTGTTGCAGCGTGAGGGTCGCAGCATACTTGCCGTCGACAGAATGAAACGTGACATGGTCTGCATCCACATTAAGGGCTGGGATCTCCAACAGGCCTCTCACACGGATCGCCCGGCCCCGCATCGACGGCATCAGCTGGCTGACATCCTCGACATGATGTTCTTGCTGGAGCTGCGCCAGCGCCGCACGGGTGAACGACACCGGCTGGACGACGGCGCCCTCAATGCGGACAATGCCTGGACCCGCCGGTTCTCTCTCTGTGATGGTCTTGACCATTGCCGTCAGCGCTTCGTTCACCGGTGTGGGAATCCCCAATTCCCGCCCCATGCGCACGATGTAGCCGTTCAAATAGTCGATCTCGGTCGGACGTTTGGCTTTCCAGTCATCGAACATCGAGGTATGGATGTCGCGGAGCTCCTGCGTCCACTTGACGACCTTCTCGGCCATGTCCGGCGCAAGCGGGACCTTCAACGCCGCGGACACGGCAGCAACCTCGCCCACAATCTGCCGGATCACACCCATCATCTCCGGATGGTCCAGCGCCTTCGCGACCTTGTCATCGATCAACACCGTGACGGGATTAAATACACAGTTCCAACACATCTTCTCCCATTTGCTCTTGCGGATATCGTCGCTGAGTTGGCAGGAAATGCCTGCCTGCTTGAAGATCTCCGCGATCTGCAGCAGACGCTCGCTCTTGTGGCCCATGAGTTCGCCGATCGCCACACCGCCGCGCTTGTAATGTTCGATCACACCGGGTTCGACGATCTTCGAATAGATGAAGGCGACACCGCCGACGACGCAGTCGCGATGCACACGAGCAATAATTCGATCTTCCGTATCGATGCCGTTCTGAAGCGTGAGAATGACCGTCCGCTCGGTCAGCACCGGCTCCAGCTGTGTCATCACCTCATCAAGATCGTAGGCCTTCACGCCCAGAATGATGAGATCCGGTATCGCCAGCTGTCGTGGATCGGACGCAGCCGGGGGATGAACCGTAAAATTCCCCTTGGCGCTCTTAATGGTCAGACCCTGTCGCTTTACGGCTTCCAGGGTCCTGGGCCTGAGAAGAAACGATACATTGGGATTATTCTTGGCAAGATGGGCTCCAAAGAAGCCGCCGACCGAACCAGCCCCGACCATCATGATCTGCTTCATGAGACTCCTCACTCGTTGCGTTCGAACGGCGCGTACTATAGCATGCAGCCGCGCGTCAGAAACAGTGACCACCCTCTCTCACCAGACGACCATGGGAAGCGGATCCACCCTCGACATCATCCGAACCAAACTCTCCTTGGCACGATCCGTCACGGTGCTCACCGGCGCCGGCATTTCCGCCGACAGTGGCGTGCCGACCTTTCGCGGAACCGACGGACTCTGGCGAAATTTTCGCGCGGAAGACCTGGCCACGCCGGAGGCGTTTGAACGTGATCCCCGCCTCGTGTGGGAATGGTACAACTGGCGGCGGGAACTGATCGCCACCAAACGGCCCAACCCCGCACACGATGCCCTGGCACAGATGGAACAGCGGTTCGACCGCTTCTGGTTGATCACGCAGAATGTGGATGGACTGCACCGCGATGCGGGCTCGCGCAAACTTTCCGAGATTCATGGCAACATCTGGATGGTTCGCTGTACCCAGTGCGGACGCGTTGCTGAGAATCGAGACGTGCCGATCGCTATTCTTCCCTCGTGCGCAAGTTGCGGCGAACTTCTCCGCCCTCACATTGTCTGGTTTGGAGAATCACTCGCCGCGGAAGATCTTCAACGGAGCGACGCCGCGCTGCAGACCAGCGACCTGTGCCTCATCATCGGCACGTCCGGCCTGGTGTATCCGGCGGCAGGGTTTGCCTCGATCGCCAAACAGGCCGGCGCCTTCGTCGTGGAGATCAACCTCGACCCCACCCCCCATTCCGGAATCGTCGACGCGGCGCTTCAGGGCCGCGCAAAAGATCTTGTCCCATTGTTACTGCAGACGTGAGAGGAGAGGCAGCAGGTCGTTGAGACTGGCAATTGTGGTCCCGTTCGAAGGACGCGATGGCTCCCCGCGCGCCAACAGCACCCCGGTCAGCCCAACACTCTGCGCGCCCTTCACATCATCCCGCTCGCTATCGCCGACATGGAGCGCATCCGCCGGATCGACCGCGTGCTTGTCCAAGGCCTGCTGAAAAATACGTGCGGACGGTTTGGCGGCATGGGCCAGACTCGAAATGGTGATCGTATCGAAGAGCTCGGCGATCTCTAACCCACGCAAGACAGAAAACAACCGTGAGTCAAAATTGGAAATGATACCCAGCTCGAATCCTTGAGCTTTCAGCGTCTTGAGCACATCCAGGGTCTCCGGAAACAGCCGCCACGAATCCGGCCGTTCAAACACCGCAAACACCTCTTCAAAAAACTCGTCGAAGGCCTCGAACATCCCGACGCGATAGAACACATTGTGCACGATGTCGAACCACCACAAACGTTCCGATTGTTTGATTGCCGCGGGCTCCGTGGCGGCAAACACCGGCGGCGGCGCCTCGCGAAATGCACGCCCAAATGCCGACTTGATCGCTCCTAACGATTCCCCTGTCTTCTTGAACCCGTGTTTCTCCGCGTACTGCAGGTAGACGTCCGCAACGGACCCGTGGATGTGGAACAAGGTGTCGGCGGCATCAAAAAAAACGACTTGAATTCGACTCTGGGTCATCGTGACGTGTGGCTCCTCAGGCTACGGGTGATTGAACAGAAATTGCGAGGCATCGACAGGCGCTCGCCGAACCTGCGCGCAAGAATGTCCGCCCTTGCCGACCTCGAGGACATTCGTGGTCTACTCCATGCCCATCCAAACCAACCTCGCCCCAAGTGCGACGAGTCATGTCGTGCCAATTCGACGACTTGCGGCAGGCCTCAGTCATGGATCCTTCTGGCATGGCGATTGGATTCTAGCAGGATGTTGAAAAAGTCCGCCAGCGCTCTGTTCAACCGCCGTGAAGTGTATCTCGTCAGGGATCTGAGGTTATGGCCGATGGAGACTGGTTATCGTTGAGGTCAGACCCCAGGGCCTGACTCCGTTCCGGACTATGTGCCATTGGCTATACGCCATTTGCTCGTGCTTCATAGGAGAGACGAACGACGAGTGACCAGGACGGCCAACTCAAAGGTCAGTTGATTTCGGCGTTTTCTTTGACAGGTCGAAAGGCCTTTGTTAGCGTCGCACTAGCGGTGAAACCTTGGTGAATGAGATGGGATCCACCATCTTTGTGATCGACAGCAGTCCCGCCGTGCGTCGCATGGTGGAACAAATTTCCGCCCCCGAAGGCTACAGGGTCATCGGATTTCACGATGGCCCGACAGCCCTGGAGGCGGCCCGCAAGCTGAGCCCCGCTCTCGTCATCGCGGACTTTCATCTCGAGAACATGACCTTCTCCGGTTTCTGCAAAGAGATCGGCCGACAAGACAATTTGGCTGAAACGCTGATCGTCTCTATCGTGGATGCATCCGACCGGGTGGACGAGAGCAAGCTGCGCACCCTCGGTGTCCGGGCCTTCCTCAAGAAGCCCTTCCAGAGTGAACAGCTCCTCGACACGATCAACGGCATACTGAACGGCGCGGGAAAACAGGGCAGCGGAAAACCTGCGAAGGCACGCACCTGGCCACCCGTCTCCATGGCCACCGACGATGAAGATGACGATTCGCCGCGGAATGCCTCCGCCGATGACGCCACCCACAATGAGACGGAGAAGGAGCCGACGCCCATGTCCCCATTACCCTCTCAAGCTGCCACCCCCTCCCCTTCCAGTGCTGCGTCGGCCTCGGCCGGGGCCGACGGGGACGCGATGATGAAGGGACTGTTCGATCATTTGTTGCAATCGGTCGCGCTACAAGCCGACCGGAAGATCAACGAACTACTGCCGCCGGCCATTGCCCGGGAAGTCGCCGGACAAGTGGGCATCGCCGTGCGATCGGCCGTGCAGACAGAAGTGACAAGACAGCTCGCAGAGGCGCTCGCCCCGGAACGTTTGCGGACCGCCATGCGCGACCTGATTCAAGAGGAATTGCGCCGTCAGATCCCGACCCATCTCGCCGGCGTCGAGACAACGGTTCGCCAGGCCGTCTCAGACCTGGCACCTACATTGGTGGAGCAGTCTGCGGGGAAACTGCTGGGTGACCTCACGGAAACCGGGGTAAAGAAACACCTGCCAGAGGCCCTGCAAACACACCTTGGAATAATCGACCAGCTGGTGCAGAAGGAAGTCGAGCGCGTCGCCGCGAACTGTGCGCGGCAGGCGGCCGATGAAATTGTGCACGAAATGGCAAAGGATCCGATCCAGCAAGCGGTCCAGCGGATCGTTCCGGAGATGGCGGAAACTCAGGTACGGGCAGAGATCAAGCGGTTGAGCTCTCCCGACTAACGTCTCGTTCGCCTATCCTCGCTTCACTTTCTTCGCCGCCGCACGACGGGTCTTGGCCAGCCCCTTCACACGCGCCACGTTCTTCCGATGCTTCTTGCGAACCTTCCGATCCTTCTCTCGTCCCCTCGGCATAATGTCTCCTCCAACGGTTATGGACTCTCGGACTGGCGATGTCGGTCACCCTACTGAACCGCGGGATGTATAACACAGGGCTTCAGTCCGCCACAACCTTTTGAACCGTTTCAGACGAGTCGCCGTTATCTTGTGAGCCCAGGCAGCGCATGTTAAGATGCGCCCGCGTCGCGGCTCAGACGCGTCCAAGACTTATGTCCACCTCACAACTCGACAAGACCTACAGTCCGCACGACGTCGAAAATCGCTGGTACCAGCGCTGGATTGACGCCGGCATGTTTCACGCCAGTCCGACCGATCCCGGACAGCCCTATTCCATCGTGATCCCTCCCCCGAACGTGACGGGTTCGCTCCATGTCGGCCATGCGCTGAATAACACCCTTCAGGATATTTTGATCCGCTGGCGTCGCATGCAGGGACGCAATACGCTCTGGATGCCAGGCATGGACCATGCGGGTATTGCTACCCAAAATGTGGTCGAACGGCAACTGCAGGCGGAAGGCACCTCGCGGGAGGCGCTCGGACGGGACGCGTTTCTCAAGCGCGTGTGGCAATGGAAAGAGAAGTCTGGGGGGACCATTATTTCCCAGCTCAAACGGTTGGGCGCCTCATGCGATTGGGAGCGCGAGCGCTTCACCATGGACGAGGGGCTCTCGGAAGCGGTCAGAGAGGTGTTTGTCCGACTTCACGAAGATGGCCTCTTGTATCGCGGCGAACGACTGATCAACTGGTGCCCACGTTGCCTGACCGCGTTGTCCGACATTGAGGTCGAGCACGAAGAGATCACCGGCAAGCTCTATACGATTCGCTATCCCCTCGCTGATGACCCGTCGCAATATCTCCTGATCGCGACCACACGCCCCGAAACCCTGCTCGGCGACTCCGCCGTTGCCGTGCATCCCGAAGACGAGCGCTATCGCCATCTCATCGGCAAACGAGTTCAACTTCCCCTGACCACACGAACGATCCCCATTGTGGGTGATTCGATCCTGGTGGACCGTGAATTCGGCACCGGAGCAGTCAAGATCACGCCGGCACACGACTTCAATGACTTTGAAGCGGGAGAACGGCAGGGGTTGCCTCGCATCAAAATCATGGATATCCATGCCAACCTTCATGTGGAAGGCGCGCTGGCGGATCCCAACGTAATCCAAGCGGTCGAGGGACTTCCCGTCGCCAAAGCCAGGCCCAGGATCGAACAGCTGCTGACCGATCAAGGCCTGCTAGAGAAATCTGAACCCCACAAAATGGCGCTCGGCAAATGTTATCGCTGCAAGACGGTGGTTGAGCCACTCCTGTCGGATCAGTGGTTCGTCAAAATTAAGCCGCTGGCCGAACCGGCGATTCAAGCGGTCGAGGACGGTCGGGTCAGGATCATTCCAGAAGCCTGGAAGAACAACTATCTCGGCTGGATGCGGGACATCAAGGACTGGTGTGTCTCACGGCAGATTTGGTGGGGCCATCAGATCCCCGCCTGGTATTGCGAAACCTGTTATGGAAGCCCGTTTCTGCGTCGGTTATCCGATGGGGCTCCCTTAATTCCGTCCGACGCGTCCGTGATTGTCGCGAAAACCAAACCGGCCGCCTGCGCCAAGGGCCATTCAGATGCGTTGGTACAGGACCCCGACGTGCTGGACACCTGGTTCTCATCTGCCCTCTGGCCCTTTTCAACCTTGGGCTGGCCTCGCCAGACGCCTGAACTGAAGACCTTCTACCCCACTTCAACCCTAGTGACCGGGCTCGACATTCTTTTTTTCTGGGTCGCGCGCATGATCATGATGGGCCTGAAATTCATGGGCGAGGTGCCGTTTCGCGACGTGTACATCCATGCGCTGGTCCGCGATGCCGAAGGGCAGAAGATGAGCAAGTCCAAGGGCAACGTCATCGATCCCTTGCATGTCATGGAACAGTACGGCACCGATGCCTTGCGGTTTACCATGGCCGCGATGGCGTCACCAGGCCGCGACGTCAAGCTGGCTGAAGAACGCATCGAGGGCTATCGCAATTTTACCAACAAGATCTGGAATGCGGCCCGCTTCCTTCTCATGCATCTGGACGGCGAACGAGTCGAGGTCCCGCCAGCTCAGCGGTCCTTTCCTGATCGCTGGATCCTCAGCCGTCTGAACGCCACTATTCACACGGTCACTCAGGAGTTGGAGCAGTATCGGTTTGATCGGGCCTCAAGCGCGCTCTATCAATTCATCTGGCACGAGTACTGCGACAAATACATTGAGATGATCAAGCCTGCTCTCAAGGACAATGCCTCCGAGAGCGCGAAGGCGACCAGGCATACACTGGCCGAGACCTTTGAAACCATGATGCGCCTCCTCCATCCATTTATGCCGTTCATCACGGAGGAGATCTGGCAAACCCTGCCGCATGAGGGAGCCAGCATTGTCCGTCAACCCTACCCGGTCATGCAGCCCGACTGGGATTCCAAAGAAGCGGAGCAAGAATTCTCTCTGCTGGAAGAATGCAGAGGCCTGATGAATCAGGAGCGTGCGATCCTCGGTTATCCGGCCGGAAAACGCCTCCATTTTAGGGTTCACGGGAAAACGGATCAAGCCTATGCGACCTTCAAGAAACATAAAGAACTCATCGACCATATGGAGAACGTGAATGATCTGTGGGTCGGAAGCACTACCCAAATATCTATGCCTCATCTCCTTACCTTGACGCGCGGATTGGTCGAATTGGCGACTTCCATGGAAGATGCCGATCTTGAGAAGGTTAAAGAGAACGTCCTTAAGCAGATTGCGTTGCTCGAAAAAGAAGCTACTCGCACAAACCAGAAACTCGGCAATCCCGAGTTTGTCGCCAAGGCTCCGCCTGATGTGCTGACCGAGCACCGTGATCGCCTCGAGCGCGAATCTCGAATGACTCAGTTACTTCAGCAGGCGCTGGGCCAGATAGGTCTTTATATCCTTGAGCGAAAACGCACTCAGCCCTCTTAATACCCAGACCATTCGAAACGCAGTGCAGCAGGCGCTCGACGAAGACCTGGCCCACGGCGACGTCACCACCAACGCCCTGTTTCCCCGTGCCATTTCAGCACGGGCCACGATCGTCGCCCATCACCGCATGACTGTTGCCGGCCTAGCCGTCGCGCGGGAGGTCTTCCTGACCGTAGACCCTTCGCTGCACATCACTAAGAACATCCAGGACGGAATCACCGTCTCGGCGGAGACTCCTGTCATGACGGTGCAGGGCGATGTACGATCGCTGCTGATGGCAGAACGTGTCGCCGTGAATTTCCTACAGCGGCTCTCCGGCATCGCCACGCTCACCGCGCAGTTTTGTGCCGCCGTTCGCGGCTATCCGACCAAGATTCTTGATACGCGCAAAACGACGCCCGGACTCCGGGCGCTTGAAAAATGGGCCGTTCACCTGGGCGGCGGCAAGAACCACCGCTTTTCTCTCGGCGATGGCGTGCTCATCAAGGATAACCATCTCGCAGTCTTGCGCTCGACAGGCGTCGATGTGGCTGGAGCTTGCCGACTGGCTCGCGCCGGCGCACCGCACGGTCTGCGCATCGAGGTGGAAGCCAAGAGCTTGCAAGAAGTGAAGGAAGCGCTGGCGGGCGAAGCCGACATCATTTTGCTCGACAATATGTCCCCTGCCCTCGTGCGGAAGGCCGTCGATCTCATCAAGAGGCGCGCCCTGGTCGAGGTCTCGGGAGGAATGACGCTGCAGACCGTCGAAGACATGGCCCGGGTCGGCGCAGATTTCATTTCAGTGGGGGCCCTCACGCACTCCGCTCCCGCAGCCAACCTCAGCATGGATCTCTCCGCACGACGAGGACGCCGTGGGCGAACCCGCTAACGGTCCCCCCCTGGCACCCGCCGATCGGCTGGACATAGACCGTCTTCGAGCCTCCCTGCTGACCCACTCTTTCGGAAGGATGCTGCGTTACATGCCGTCGACGGCGTCGACCAACGCCGACGCGCTGGCATACCTGCAGCAACTTGCCGGTCAATCCATTCCTCATGGAATGGCAATGATCGCCGAATGCCAAACGGCCGGCCGTGGACGACGGGGACGGACCTGGCACTCGCCGGCCCAAGGCAATATCTATAGCTCGGTGATCGTGGTGCCGGAGCCGGGAGCCAAACGCGCAGGCCCCTGGCTTTCTTGGATTCCTCTGTTCTCCGCGCTCGCAGTGGCCGATTGTCTTTCAAGTCACACGGGTCTCGTCGTTTCCGTGAAATGGCCGAACGATCTGTTAATCGGCGAGAGGAAGCTCGGCGGCATCCTCTGCGAACAGACGTCCGCCCCCGACAAGACCATGGCCATCGTCATTGGAATCGGCTTGAACATCAATGCCAATCTCGACAGTTTTCCCGAGGAACTCAAAGCCGGCGCCACCTCGCTCGCCGCAGAATGTGGCCGGTCACTCGACCGCGTGGCGATCCTCGCCGACCTCTTCCTCCGGCTTGAACAACGCATGGATCGTCTCTTCCTCGACGGCCCGACTGGGATGATCGGCGAATTCACGCAACGCTGTTCCACGCTCGGCAAAAGAGTCCGTGTGACGTTGGAGGAACAGGGCGTGGTGCAGGGCATCGCCGAATCGATCGGCTCGGACGGCTGTCTCTGTCTGCGTCTCACGCCGAATGCCGGCCCCGCGTTCCCTCCCTCGCTTCTAGAAATCAGAAGTGCGGAGGTCGTGCACCTGCGAGGGTGAAATTGCGCACCCGATTGCGCTAGAGTAGAATAACGATGCTGCTGGCGATCGACATTGGTAATACCAACGTGGTCTGGGGCCTGTTCGAAGGCTCCACCTTGCGCGGTCATTGGCGCCTGGCCACTGAATCCCGGCGAACCGATAATGAGTACGGCATTCTGTTGCTCAATTTGCTCCAGAATGAAGGACTCACCCCGGCCCAGATTACCGGCTGCATTCTTTCCAGCGTGGTGCCGGCGCTCACCGGGACCTTCGAGTCGATGGTGCAGACCTATTTTCATCACACCCCCGTCATCGTCGGCCCCGAGACCGACTCCGGGCTGATCATGCGCTATGCCAACCCGAAAGAAATCGGCAGCGACCGCATCGTCAACGCCGCCGCCGCCTATGCGCGTTACCATTGCGACCTGATCATCGTCGACTTCGGAACAGCCACGACCTTCTGCGCCGTGACGAAGTCGGCCGAATATCTCGGCGGCGTGATCGCACCCGGCCTCGGCATTTCAGCGGATGCCCTATTTTCCCGTACTGCAAAACTGCCCAAAGTGGAAATCATCCGACCCAAGACCGTGATCGGCACCGATACGATCGGGGGCATTCAGAGCGGCCTCCTCTTCGGGTACGTGGGTCTGGTCGATGGCATCGTCCGACGCATGGAACGGGAACTGGGACATTCCACCACCGTCATTGCCACGGGCGGGCTCGCATCGATCATCGCCAAAGAAACTGAATCCATCCGAGAAGTCCGCCCCTTCCTGACGCTTGAAGGATTGGAGTTGTTGTACCATCGGAACTGCCTGACGTAGGTCCTCATCGCCTCCTTTCGCTCTTCATCCTCTCACGAATGCATGTACCGATCGGAAAAAACGATGATTTCTTCTCATTCCCCGTTGACTTCGGTTCTCGGGTGGCTATCTCACTCCCCAGTGTAGGTGCAGACTATGACTGAAGACGACCAGAAGACACAGAGTATCGATAACTTAGACGGTTCTGTCGAGGGATCCATTGAAGGAACCTCTGAGCTCCAGCAAGCGCTGGAAGCCAAGACCGACGAGTGCAAAGCTCTCAATGAGAAGTATTTACGGCTGGCAGCGGAATTCGACAACTATAAACGGCTGGCGCAGCGGGACCAACGGGATCAGATCAAATTTGGTAATGAACAGATCCTCAAGGAGCTCTTGCCGGTGGTGGACAACCTGGAGAGGGCCATCAATTCGTCCAAGGGGGCGAATTCTGTCGATGCGCTGACGCAGGGAGTGGAATTGACGCTCAAACAACTCGTTGGCGCACTCACCAAATTTGGCGTCACAGCCGTCGAGAGTGTCGGACTGGCCTTTGATCCGGCTACTCAGCAGGCGGTCGCCCAGGTACCGTCGAACACCATCCCCGAGAACCACGTGGTAGAAGAGTATCAAAAAGGATATCTCCTCCAAGATCGTATCCTCAGAGCCGCGATGGTGACTGTTTCAACTGGAGCGCCGAATTAGGGACCGAGCCGCAGGCAAGCCGAACAGCCGTCACGAAAACAGCTGACACGTTCACATACTGATATCTTTTGCGAAGGAGCCAACCCATGGGCAAAGTCATCGGAATCGACCTCGGCACGACGAACTCCTGCGTCGCCATCATGAGCGGTGGAGACCCGGTCGTCATCGCCAATGCGGAAGGAAGTCGCACGACCCCGTCGGTGGTGGGCATCACCGACAAGAACGAGCGCTTGGTGGGACAAATTGCCAAGCGGCAAGCCATCACCAATCCCGAAAACACCATCTTCTCTGTGAAACGACTCATGGGACGCAAGTTCCGCAGTCGCGAGGTGCAGGAAGCCATGAAGCGGCTCCCCTACAAAGTGGTGGAGGCGGATAACGGGGATGCGCACGTCGAGTTGCGCGGGAAGCGTTACAGCCCACCGGAAGTCTCGGCGATGATTCTGCAGAAAATGCGGCAGACCGCCGAGGATTACCTCGGCGAAAAGGTCACCGAAGCGGTGGTCACGGTTCCGGCCTACTTCGACGACAGTCAACGCCAAGCCACCAAGGATGCCGGGCAGATCGCCGGTTTGAACGTGCTCCGTATCATCAACGAACCGACGGCGGCCTCGCTCGCCTATGGTCTCGACAAGAAGAAAGATGAACGCATTGCCGTGTACGACCTCGGCGGAGGCACCTTCGACGTCTCCGTCCTCGAGATCGGCGAAGGCGTGTTTGAGGTGAAGTCCACGAACGGCGACACCTATCTCGGCGGTGATGATTTCGATCAGCGCGTGATGGATTGGCTCGTTGAGGAGTTTAAGAAGGATCAAGGCATCGACCTGCGCAAAGACCGCATGGCGCTGCAGCGGCTCAAGGAAGCGGCTGAGCGGGCGAAGATTGAGCTCTCCTCTTCGCAGGAAAGCGAAATTAATCTGCCTTTCATTACGGCGGATGCCAGCGGTCCCAAGCATATGGTGCTCAAGCTGACCCGTGCCAAGCTGGAGCAACTCGTCGACGACCTCATTCAGCGGACCATCGAGCCCTGCCGGAAGGCGTTGGCCGACGCAGCCGTGAGCGCTAAGGATATTCAAGAGGTGGTCCTGGTCGGCGGCATGACCCGGATGCCGAAAGTCATCCAGGTTGTCAAAGACTTCTTCGGGAAAGAGCCGCATCGCGGCGTGAACCCGGATGAAGTGGTCGCCATCGGGGCCGGCGTGCAAGGCGGTGTGTTAAAGGGCGAAGTGAAAGACGTGCTGTTGTTGGACGTCACGCCGTTGTCACTCGGCATTGAAACGCTCGGCGGCGTCTTTACGAAACTGATCGAGCGGAACACCACGATTCCGACGAAGAAGAGCCAAGTGTTCTCCACCGCCGCCGACAATCAGACCGCCGTGACCATTCGGGTCTTCCAGGGCGAGCGTGAAATGGCGAACGACAATAAGCTGCTGGGGCAATTCGATCTCGTCGGAATTCCGCCCGCCCCGCGCGGGATGCCGCAGGTCGAAGTCTCCTTCGACATCGATGCCAACGGTATCGTCCATGTCGCGGCCAAAGATCTGGCCACGCAGAAGGAACAGTCCATTAAAATTACGGCCTCCAGCGGGCTCAGCAAGGATGAAGTCGATAAGCTCGTCAGGGACGCCCAGGCCCATACGGAAGACGACAAGAAACGTCGCCGCGTGGCCGAAGCCCGCAACCAGGCCGACTCTCTGCTGTATACGACCGAGAAAAACCTCAGCGAGCACGGTGATAAGATTGGTGAAGACGACAAAGCCAAGATCACCGAAGCCATCGCCGGACTGCGCAAGGCTATGGAAGGCGACGATCCAGGAGCCATCGAATCCGCGACACAAACGCTGACGGCGGCCTCTCACAAGCTCGCCGAAGAAATGTACAAGAAAGCCTCAGCGGGGGCAGGTACCGGCGCAGATGCCGGCGCTTCTGCCGGAGACGGCGGCGGCTCGCAGACCAAGACCGACGAGAAGGTCGTGGATGCGGAGTTCGAAGAAGTAGATAAGGACAAGAAGTAACTCACTCGTAATTGTCCGCACGACCGGGTTTCACCACTGCGTGGAACTCGGTCGTGCCGCACAGTAGACCGGACAACAATTCCACGTGGCCAAGCGCGACTACTACGAAACTCTCGGTATTGAACGGACCGCCTCCGACGACGAGATCAAAAAGGCATTCCGCAAACTCGCCCGCCAGCACCATCCGGATCTCCACGCGTCCCCCGAACACAAAAAAACAGCGGAAGAAAAGTTCAAAGAAATCAACGAAGCCTACGAAGTCATCAGCGACCAGGACAAACGGCGGCGGTACGACACCTTCGGCCATGCGGGTGGGCCGCAAGGGGCGGAGGGCTTCGACTTCGGCGGACAGGGTGGGTTCGGCGATATCTTCAACGACATTTTCGAGGATTTCTTCGGCCAGCCACGCGGCCGCGCACGGGCCGAACGCGGCAACGATCTGCAGTACAACCTCGATCTCACGTTCGAAGAGTCCGTATTCGGGAAGGAAGCGAAACTCAAAATCCCCCGATGGGAAACCTGCTCCGACTGTAAAGGCACCGGCGCGCGGTCAGCCACCGCCATCAAGATGTGCCCGGCCTGCAAAGGGCAAGGCCAGTTGCGGTTCCAGCAGGGTTTTTTCAGCGTCAGCCGCCCCTGCGGCCAGTGCGAAGGGGTGGGACAAATCATTACCGAGCCTTGCCCGGTCTGCGGTGGGCGGCAGCGTCTCCGCAAGGAACGCGTGCTTTCCGTGCAGATTCCCGGCGGTATCGAATCGGGCATGAGACTACGCCTGGCGAATGAAGGCGAGCATGGAGTCCAAGGCGGCCCGCAGGGAGACCTGTATGTCGCCGTGACTGTCAAACCCCATCCTCTCTTTCGCCGCGAAGGCCAGGATATCGCCTGCGATCTTCCCGTGAATCTGGTCACTGCAATCCTGGGCGGACGGGTGGAGGTGCCGACCCTCAAAGGGAACACCTTCATGAAGATTCCTGCCGGCACGCAACCGGACAAAGTCCTCCGGCTGAAGGGACTCGGATTTCCGAGTCTCAAAGGCGGTCATACCGGAGACCAAATGTTCAACGTCAAAATCGACATTCCGACGAAGCTCAGTTCGCGACAAAAAGAATTGCTCGAAGAATTCGCCAAGGAAAGTGGCTATACGAAGGACACCGAGGGCGAAGGATTCCTGGACAAAATGAAAACCTTCTTCGAGTAGACCGACACATTGCCCGCCTGAATCCGCCGACCACCATGCCGGCATTTTTCATCCCCTCCTCTGACATTCATGGAACCGAGATCACGCTCACCGGCGATCTCTGCCATCATCTGCGGGCCAGTTTACGTGTGAAACCGGGGGAGTTCCTCTGGCTCACCGATGAGCATCGACGGCGGTATCGTGTGCGGGTGACGGAGCTGGCACAACAGGGCTTGACGGTCCAGATTCTCGACCAACTGCATGGTCCGATTGAGACCGGTCCGCCCCTGCTGCTTGCGCAGGCCCTACTCAAGGGCGACCACATGGATTGGGTCGTGCAGAAAGCGAGCGAGTTGGGGGTCCGGACGATTCTTCCTCTGGTCTCACAACATGGCGTCGTGCGACCGCAATCCGGACGGATTGCAACTCAGGTGTCCCGCTGGCAGCGTATCGCCACCGAGGCGGCGCAACAATCCGAACAGTGGCAGCCCCCACATGTGTTGGAACCACTGGATTCGCGGCGGTTCTTTTCAACCTCCACAGCCACCTGTTCACTGATCTTGGCAGAACGCCGAGAGGCATTGGCTTTGTCGAGAGTGCCCCTGCCCGCCCTCCTCACAGAAAGCCTGGCCCTGGTCATTGGCCCTGAAGGGGGATGGGCCGAGGAAGAACTCTCACTGGCCCTCATGCAGGGATGTCACGCCGTCAGTCTGGGCACGCACATTCTCCGTGCGGACACCGCGGCGGTTACTGCGCTCAGTATTGTGCAGAGTCGGTTGGGACGATTGGGATAAACGCGCGAGGCCGAACCGAGGAGGCTACCGTCGGCCGGAGCTGATCGAGATGATGGTTCCCCCCTCGCCTGCCGCCCACCCGGCGGTCGTGCGTGGAAAACTCAGGGCCATGAGGGAGCGTTTCACAGGGCTGGCTTCTTCAACCCAATTAAACCCCGCATCGCTCGTTCTCAGAATCTGGCCATGTTCTCCCACGATCCAGCCTTGCTGAGCATCGGTGAAGCGCACACGGATCAGATCTGTGAGCTTGTTGCAGGTTCGTCCGCAGGGTAGCGTGCGATCGATCCAATGGGTTCCGCCGTCGGTCGTTTGAAACAACGCGCCGGCATTCCCGACCGCCCAGCCGTTCGCCTCGTCTGCAAAGGCCACATCAAAAAAAGTCGCGGAGCTCTGACTGATTTGTGGGGACCAGGTCCCGCCGCCGTCAGACGTCGTGAGGATCGTTCCCAACGCACCGACAATCGTCCCATGTTGCTCGTTCGTCAAGGCGATGGAGTGCAGCGCCGCGCTCGTGCCGCTGGCTTGATCCGTCCAGTTCTCTCCCCCATCCGTCGTCTGAAGAATCGTGCCATTGCCGCCGACCAACCAGCCCTTTAGAGGCGACACGAACGCAATCCCATACAACGGCGCCTGGGTAGACACCACCATGACGCTCCAGGTCTCTCCGCCGTCCTGACTCGACCGCACCGTTCCATTGGCACCCACAACCCAGCCGCGACGGGCATCACGGAAATACACGGCCGTCAGCAGCGCCGTGGTTCCGCTGGACACTTTCTTCCATTTACGGCCGCCGTCGGTCGTTTTGAGGATCGTCCCGCCCGAGCCGACCGCCCAGCCGAGTTGAGGATCGTGGAAGAACATCCCCAGAAGCGTGGCCTCAGAACCGCTTTTCTGCATGGCCACGGTGACCTTCGCTTCCGGAGAAACGGCCTCAACCGTACCGGAAACCAGTAGGGCGACAAACAGGCAGAATGCAAACGCCAAAGTGGGCAATGTCCCACGCCTCATTGTTGGTGGTGAGTATTCTCAGTGCTAGGATTGCGCCAGTAGCTCGCATCGGGCAACCCCGTGGATTGAATCGTAAACGTCCCTGCCTCCAGCGTCACCCATTTTTTCGGCGTGCAGCACGATCCGTCCGGCAAGAGATCCCAGGATCCGCGACGGACCACCAACGGCCCCGACGAAAGATCGGGATTGAACTCGCCCGCCTTGCCGACTCCATAAACATTGCGGTGAGGGATGCGGACCTTAATCTCGCTATCCGTCCAGGACAGCACAATCGCTCCCACCCCGTTGAACAATACCTCGGTGCGCGACACGTTCTCCCCCAACTCCGGAGCCGTCCTCGCATAGACGCTGTCTGTGATCACCTTGCTCGGCTCCGCAGTTTTGAGAAACTTCCCGAACCCGCTTCCCGTAATCGTCACCACGTCATCCAATCCTCCTGAGGTCGGATTATAGGAATCGATTTTCGGGGTGACCAATGTGAACAGACCGACCTCAATCTCCAGCAATTTGTGCTCGGCGCAGCAGGTGCCGTCAGGTTTGGGAGTATTAGCGGCGCGTTTCACCACCACCGGACCGCTTTTTGCGCTGTAGGGTACCCAAACATCAATTCGGTCGTTGCCCCACCTGTAGACAATGGCTGGCACGCCGCCGATTTCCACGGTATTTTCACTCAGCGAAAAATCCAAATAATTATAAGGAGTCGCTCCGGCCTCGGAGTAAAACCCGAAATTTTCCCCGATAATCTTCAACAACGTCCCGATCGGGGCCTGAGACGGCGTGAGGCCCCCTCCGCGGGGGATCTGCACCGTATAGGTTCCGACGGTGCGCTCCTGGCCGTTTCGTTTCATGACGACAGGACCGCTCTGCGCATCCAACGGCACATGCACCACAATGGCGGTATCGCTCCACTGGGACACCGTCGCGGGGCGACCGCCGAACGTGACCCCGTCCTCGGGGCTTCTCGTCGTGCCAAATCCCTTTCCGAATAACACGACCTTGGTTCCCACTGGACCGCTCACCGGATCCACACGCACCGAGGCCAGAACCTTCACCGGCATCGCATTGCTCACCACCTGCCGAACCGGCGCGCAGCAGGATCCATCAGCGAGCGGGTCGGACGAGGCCATTCGAATGACGACTTCGCCGGTCTGGACATTGGCCGGTAGTTCGACCTCGATTTTGTCGTCCCGCCATTTGCGCACGCGCACGGTCACGTCGCCGACCACCACGCTATTGACGCCAAAGATCGTGTTTGGATCGCGCGGCCCGGCGGTATTGCCGAAATGTTCGCCGGTGATTTCCAGAATCGTCCCCGGCTCGGCCTCCGCCGGCGCCAAGGATTGAATCGTCGGCTGCAGGCGAGTGAACGCCCCTGTTTTCAGGTGCTTCTTGCCGATGATGACATCCACCGGGCCATTGGTGGCCTGGGACGGCACTCGGACCTCGATGATATCGGGTTCCCAGCGTTGGATGAGGGCGGGCGCTCCCTGGAAGGTCACCTGATTGTAACGCGTCGATTTAAAGGGGCCGAATCCCTTCCCGGTGATCGAGAGCGTCGCTCCCGGCACCGCGGCATTGGGATGGAGCGCCGGCACCTCCGCTTGGGCCACTCCAGAAAAATACGGCCCCGCGAGAAACGCGAAGCCGACGATCACGCGAGCAATGGATTTCATGGGATGGTACTCCCTAGCAACAACCTGCGAGTGAGCCAGGCCAGGAGACCTGAACGCGGCCTACACGAGTGCATGTCAGACAAGCGCCCCGCACGTGGCACGGAAACCCCACGCAACTGAGGCAGAAGGGCCGGATGGGGGGTGCGGCGTCAAGCCAAGGAACTCACGGACTATAACAAGCGGATTTTTTTGATGTCAAGGCGAGTGGAGGGACTCGAGAAAGGAACGGGCAAGAAACGTCTAGGATTTTTTGACCTGGACCAACAATTCGAGTTCAATCGCCGCATGCAACGGCAACTCCGCCGCACCGAGCGCGACTCTGGCATGGCGACCACTCTCACCGAAAATCTGCACCAGCAAATCTGACGCCCCGTTGATCACCGCAGGCTGCTGCGCAAACCCTGCGGCAGACGCGACATGGCCCACCACACGCACGATCCGCTGCACGCGATCCAATGAACCCAGTTCGTGCTTCACCACCGCCAGGGCATTGAGCAGCGCAAGTCTGGCCGCCTCGGCTCCGCGCTCCACCGTGACATCTTGGCCGAGCTTCCCCGTGATGACCACCTGACCATCGCGAAACGGCAACATCCCACTGAGATAGAGCAGATCACCAACGAGGACTGCCGGCACATAACTGGCCACTGGTTTGGGAGGAGTCGGCAACTCGATGCCGAGTGTTTTCAGCGTGGCGTCAAACGACACAATTAATCCTTTCCCTCACGTCTCTAACGGGACCTCAGGGCATCGAGGAAACTGTCGCCCCAGGGTAGCCTGGTCGCTCCGAGCGCTTCTCCGATCGTCTGGCCAAGGTCTGCTGCCGTCGTCCTGGTCCCCAGATCCACGCCGCGCGCGAGGCGAGGGCCGGTCACAAGACAGGGCACATACTCTCGCGAATGTCCCGGTGTTGGTCTGGCGCAATCGAAGCCATGATCACCGGTGATGATCAAGACATCGCCGATCTTGAGGCATTCTTGAAGGTCGCGGAGCCGGCGATCGAATTGTTGCAACATCGACACCGTGGTGTGGAGATCGGGGCTGATCACCGGGAGGTTGGCGTAGATCAACCCACGGGGCACCTTGCTGAACATTCCCACAACTTCATCCATGACCGCTTCCGGCTGAAACAGGGGAACAGACCTGGTCACCCCGCGTCCGCTAAACAGGTCGCCGACCTTTCCCACCCCGATCACGAGCTGGCTGGCCCGGCTCAAGTGATCAAGCAGCGTGAGACCAGGCGGTTCCACCGCAAAATCCCGCCGCCGCTCCGTCACCGTCAATCTGCCCGGCTGTCCGACGAAAGGACAGGCCACGACTCGCACGATGGGCAGGAGCTGCTTCAGCAACTTCCTGGCTTCACGTGCCAAGCGATACAGTTCTTCCACCGGAACCACCTGCTCATGCGCCGCCAGAAAAATGGTGCCCGTCGTATCGATCCAGGCGATCGGCGTGCCAGATTTCTGATGCTGCCCACCGAACTCGGCGATCGGCTCGAGGCTCACCGCCCTGCAGTTGCCCAGGGTCTTCTGGCCCAACGCGGCTTCCAGTGCCGTCGCCAACTCGCCCGTGAACGTCTCGCAAGGACGCTCGCCTGCTTCGATCAGGTAGCCGGCCAACTCCCAATGCCCGGAGAGTGAATTCTTCCCCTTTGTGGTAAAGCCGAGAACCCCGAAGCAACCTTCCGGCTGAACCATCGGTCGGATGCCTTGAAATTGTCCCAGGTGCCCGAGGCCGAGTTGTTCGAGATTCGGCAGGGCCAGTCCTTTGGAAATGGCCGCCAACCGCTGGAGGGTGTTGCAGCCGCCATCGCCATAGGAATCCGCATCGGGCAAAGCACCGATGCCGAACCCATCCAAGACCAGCAGGACGATACGAGTCATCATGAGCGCACTATATCAAATTCGCTGAAACGAGCAAGACATTCACGCGGCACCGCCGTGAGAACGAGCGCTGGGACAAAGACAACGCGCTCTACCACCCACGACGACATTCCATATCTGCATAGTCGGTCAGCGCCCGACGACGCGCTGCGCACGCCACTCGTCCAGAATCTTCAGGCTTGCGCTGGTGCCGATCCGGTCGGCGCCTGCCTCCAGCAAGTCACGCGTCGCCTTCCAATCTCTGATTCCACCCGACGCCTTGACCTTCGCGCGACCGGCGACCGCCTCTTTCATCAAACGGACGTCCTCCACTGTGGCACCAGCCTGGTTGAATCCTGTCGAGGTCTTCACATAGTCCATGCCCGCTTCGACGGCCAAGTGGCAGGCCGTGATTTTCTCCTCGCGTGTCAACAGGCAGGTTTCCAAAATCACCTTATGGTTCACCCCCGGCGTCGCCTGGACGACGGCGGCCATATCGCTCCGCACCAAGTCGTAGTCGCCGGATTTTAGACGGCTGACATTGATGACCATGTCCAGCACCCTGGCGCCATGCGCGACCGCCTCGATGGCTTCCGTCACCTTCGCGTGGGTCGAGTGCCCGCCGAGAGGAAACCCGATCGGAATCCCGACCTGGACCTCCGTCCCCGCGACGGCTTCGACCGCCTCATCCACATAACAGGGAGGAACAAAAATGACGACGAACCCCTGCTCCTTGGCCTCCGCGCAGAGCCGCAACACATCAGCCTTCGTGGCTTCCGGGCGCAGCACGGTGTGATCAAGATAACGCGGTAACGTCTCATTCCACGGCATATCACCCATACGAATGTCCCTTTCACGTTCTACGATCAATAGCTGAGATTGTGACCGGCCTGCGGTGAGGTGCTGAATAAGCGTTTAGGCGCCGTGGGCCACGAGACTCCCCCTGGCACGCTTACGGAACGGCTGCTTCTGATACTTCTCCACGGCTTGATTATGCTCGGCCAGGGTGGAGGAAAAGTGATGGGTCCCATCGTTACGCGACACGAAATAGAGGTAGGGCGCCTGGGCGGGAAACAGCGCCGCGTGAAGCGAATGGGCACCAGGGCTACCGATCGGTCCTGGCGGGAGGCCCTGCACACGGTAGGTATTGTACGGACTCAGGCTGGAGAGATCGCGCTTATGAATGTTCCCGTCGAAGGCAGGCAAACCGTAAATGACGGTCGGATCACTCTGCAGCGGGATCTTTTTCCGCAATCGATTGTGAAAGACCGCAGCAATGAGTTCACGCTCGTCCTTAGCCCCGGTTTCCTTCTCGATCACCGAAGCCAGCGTCAACACTTGGTGGAGGGACAGCTTCATGCGAGCCGCCTGCTCCTGCAGGTCGGTCCCCCACACACGGTTGAGGCCGTCCACCATCGTCTTGATGACCTCCTTCGCCTTCGTTCCACGAGCAAAAGAATAGGTCTCGGGAAAGAGATAACCTTCCAGCGAATCGGCTTCGATACCGAGGGTCGTGATAAAGGGGCGGTCGCGAACCAGCTTCGTGAATTCTTTCGAGTCCGTGACGTCCTGTGCCGCCAGAACATCGGCAATTTGTGCAAGTGTATAACCCTCTGGAATGGTCACAGGATGCAGGACGACCCGACCGGCCAGCAGCTTGGCGAGGATCTCCTTCGGCGACATGCTCCCGTCCAGATCATATTCCCCAGGATGGATTTTTCGATCGATCTCACGCGTTTTGCCGAGCAGCAGGAAGGCCCAGCGGCTGCGGATCAGCTGCTCACCTTTCAAAATATTCGCGACCTGTTGGAAGGTACTGCCTTCGGGAATGAGGACAATGTGGGAAGGAGGCTTGGGTTGCCCGCTAGCGACGGGACTTTGAGCCCAGCGCAGGATCTGATACCCCGCGATCCCCGCGAGAATCACCGCCACCAGGATCAGCCCTTTGATCGATCTCATTTGTCTCATTGACTCGTGCTTCACTCAAGGACCAGGGATCGGAAGTCTCCAATTCGTTCAGTTCGTCTCCCGCAGGAGCAGCGGCCGGCTTCTCCAAGCTCGCCAAATAACTCTGCAACAGAATCGCCGCCGCGATGCGGTCGACAATGCCCTTCCGTTTCCGGCGGCCGACATCAGCCGCGATCAGCAAGTCCTCTGCCGCGCAGGTTGTCATCCGCTCGTCCCAGGTGATCACCGGGACCGACAGGGCCGGCTCCAGCAGCTGAATAAACGCCTCGACGACTTTGGCCGCCGGGCCAATTTCTCCATCCAGTCGCAGTGGCATCCCGATGAGAACTTGGCCGACCTCGTGCTCACGAACCAAGTCCTGGATATGCCGGATGTCGGCATCCGGATTCCGCCGATGAAAGGTTTCCAGCGGCTGAGCCGTCCACCCCAGTTCATCGCTCAGGGCGAACCCGATCCGCTTGGAGCCATGGTCGATGGCAAGAATCCGTTGGCCTTTCATCAGTTTACCTCTCCAAGGCCTTCTGGACCAACCCAAAAACTTTTTCCAACGCGGTGCCAAGCCCTTCGGGATTTTTTCCGCCTGCCTGAGCCATCTCTGGACGTCCGCCTCCGGTTCCACCGACGTCGATCGCCATCTCCTTGATGAGCTCGCCGGCCTTGAGACGACCCACGAGATCTTTGGTCACCACGACGAGCAATGACACCTTGCCATCATTCGCTGCGCCCAGCGCCACCACTCCGCTGCGGAGTTTGTCGCGCAGTTGATCAGCCAGCGCCCGCATGCCGTTGACATCGAGTCCATCCGTGCGCTGCGCATGGACCTGCACCCCGTTGATCTCGCGAGCCTGCGCATCGCCTGACGAGGTGCTCGCCATCTTCAACTTCACGTCCGCCAGTTCCCGCTCTTTTTCCTTCAACTGCTCGGTCAACTTGCGCGCGCGTGAGACGACCTCAGCCGGGGCGACCTTCAGGAGGTCGGATAGTTCACGGACATCCGCTTCCAAGCGTTTGACCGAATCCGATGCTCCGCTGCCGGTCAAACACTCGATCCGGCGGACGCCGGCGGCCACTCCTGATTCCGAGACGATCCGGAACAGGCCGATCTCTCCAGTGCGCCGGCAATGTGTCCCGCCGCACAATTCCTTGCTGAACGTATCGATGTGAACGACCCGCACCTGATCGCCATACTTGTCGCCGAAAAAGGCCAGCGCCCCGCCGGCCACGGCTTCCTGGACACCCATCACATCCGTCTGCACCGCCTGGTCATAACGAACCTGCTCGTTCACGATGGACTCGATCTCGTCGATGTCGCGTGAGGCCAGTGGTCGGAAATGAGCAAAGTCGAATCGCAGCCGATTCGGCGCCACCAGAGAACCGTATTGTTTGACGTGCGGACCCAGAAGATCACGTAGCGCGGCATGGACCAAATGGGTTGCCGTATGGTTGCGGGCCGCATCCTGCCTGGTGCGACGGTTCACCGAAAGTTGTAGCCGTTCCCCTTCGCGAACCGAGCCGGAACGGACCGCGCCTTTGTGGACGATCAACGTCGGCACCGGCCTCGTCGTTTCACGAATCTCCACGCTCCCGTCGGTGCCGGTCAAGATACCTTGATCACCGGCCTGTCCGCCGCCCTCCGCGTAGAAGGGCGTGACATCGAGCACCACTTCGATCTCATCACCTTCGCGAGCTTCCTTAACCAGGTGCTCACCCTTGAGAAGAGCCTGCACGACCCCTTCGGAATTCAGCTGGTCATACCCGACGAATGAGGTGGTCCCCACACGAGCCGCCAGCTCACGTAAGGCCGGGCGGGCGGTTTCGGTCTCGAAGCCGCCCGTCTTCCTGGCGCGGGTCCGTTGCTCTTCAATCGCCGCCTCAAAGCCGGTCTCGTCGAGCCGGATGTCTTGCTCACGACAGGCTTCCGCAATCAGATCCATTGGGAAGCCGTAGGTGTCATACAATTTAAAGATGTCCGTGCCTGAGAGAGTATTGAGTCCGGCCGCTCGCACCTTGGTCAGCATGTCGGTGAGAATCGGCAGTCCTTGATCGAGCGTCGCAATGAACCGCTCTTCTTCGCCGCGGGTCGCCTCCGCCACCGTGCCGGCTGCCGTGCGCAACTCGTGATAGGCCTCGCCCATTTGTTCCACGACCGTCGCCGTCAGGCCATGGAGAAAGGGCTCAGTGATCCCTAACAAGCGGCCATGGCGGGCAGCCCGACGAAGAATCCGGCGCAGCACATACCCGCGGCCTTCGTTCGACGGCAACACCCCATCGGCCATCAGGAAGGTGATCGCCCGCAGATGATCCGCAATCACCCGCATGGACCGGTCCGCCTGCTCCTTCGCACCGTACTGCGCACCGGCCCGCGTTCCGATCGCCGCCAGCAAGGGAGCGAACAAATCGCTGTCGTAGTTGCTGAGTTTCCCCTGCGCCACCGCTGTCAATCGTTCCAGTCCCATGCCGGTGTCGATGCTCGGCTTGGGCAGCGGATTCAGGGTGCCTGCACCGTCACGATTGAACTGCATGAAGACCAGGTTCCAGATCTCGATGACCCGGTCTCCCTCTCCATTCGGTGTCGCATCGCCCGGCACCGACGGGCCTTGATCGAAATGGAGTTCGGAGCAGGGACCACAAGGGCCCGTATCCGCCATCTGCCAAAAGTTATCCTTCTCGCCACAACGCACAATGCGGCTCGGTGACACGCCGATCTTTCTCCAGAGGCGATCGGCCTCGTCATCCTCGCGGAAGATGGTGATCCACATCCGCTCTTTGGTCAGGCCGACGACGGACGTCAGAAATTCCCAGCCAAACCGGATGGCCTCTTCCTTGAAATAATCGCCGAAGGAGAAGTTGCCGAGCATTTCGAAAAAGGTGTGGTGCCGTCTCGTGTACCCCACATTTTCCAGATCGTTATGCTTGCCGCCGGCCCGCAGGCACTTCTGTACCGACACGGCGCGGTTGTACGCACGGGTCTCCTCGCCCAGGAATACCCTCTTGAACTGATTCATGCCGGCATTCGTAAAGAGCAGCGTCGGATCGGCCTGAGGAATCAACGGAGCGCTCGGCACGGCCCGATGGCCCTGCTGTTCAAAGTACTGAATGAAGGCCCGCCGCAGATCATTCACGTTCTGGCTCATAACTCGTCCAACCCCGTCCCCAAATTCACTTGAGTGACTTGCTGAATTGTGTCGTCATCGAACCCGCGCTGCCGCAGGAACCGAACCCATTGCATGGGACGCGTGCGACTCGCGCGTCCTTCGAGCGCCTGACAGGCCAGCTCTTGCTCGGAGATCGAATGGAAGGCCTTCCGCAAGGCCCGCTCCGTCACGCTTTCCTCAAACCCGCGCAGGAGCAGTTCGGCCTTGAGCCGCTCACGGCCCATCGGATGTCGCGACAGCCTGGTCTCCGCCCATCGCGTCGCATAGGCCTGGTCGTTCAGATAACCCCGCCGCTCCAACTCACGGACGACCGCACGTCCCTGCGTCTGGCTCGCGCCCTTTTCCTGCACATAACGCTCGACCTGGGCCTTGGTCCTGTCGGTTCGCGCGAGATAGCGAATTGCCAGGTCAAGATAATCCGGCGTCGACTCCGCACGCCGTCTGGTGCTGGTTCCTGTCGGCACTGACGCCACCTATGTCGTGACTCTGGCACCGTGGCCGCGTTTTTCTTCCTGACGGTTGTCGGCTTTCCGGTCGGCCTTTTCGTCCTTGGCCTCTTTTGCCTCGGGTTTTTTCTCAGTATTTCGAGAAGGCAGACCGGCCAGGTCGCGAATCTTCCCCTCGATCTCTTTCGCGATGGCCGGGTTCGTCTTGAGAAAATCGCGGACGGCTTCACGCCCCTGTCCCAACCGCTCGCCCTTATAGGAATACCAGGCGCCGGCCTTCTCCACTACGCGTTTCTCCACCCCCATATCGACCAACTCGCCGGCTTTGGAAATGCCTTCCGCAAACATGATGTCGAACTCGGCCTGCTTGAACGGCGGCGCCATCTTGTTCTTGACCACCTTGACCCGAACCCGGCTGCCGGTCACATCCTGCCCATCTTTAATCGATTCAATCCGGCGGATATCGAGGCGCACGGACGAGTAGAACTTTAACGCGTTGCCGCCCGTCGTCGTCTCCGGATTCCCGAACATCACGCCGATCTTCATCCGAATCTGGTTGATGAAGATCAGGGTCGTCTGCGACTTGGAAATAGCCGCCGTCAATTTGCGGAGCGCCTGGGACATCAACCGCGCCTGGAGCCCCATATGGGCGTCACCCATCTCGCCTTCGATTTCCGCCCGCGGCACCAGGGCCGCCACGGAGTCGACGACAATGACGTCGATCGCGCCGCTTCGGACCAGCGTTTCAGCAATTTCGAGTGCCTGCTCCCCGGTATCCGGCTGCGAGACCAGCAAGTCGTCGGTCTGCACGCCCAGCTTTTTTGCATAGGTCAAATCCAGCGCATGTTCTGCATCAATGAACGCCGCCACGCCACCGGCCTTCTGCGCCTCGGCGATCGCATGCAGCGTCAAGGTTGTTTTGCCGGAAGACTCCGGGCCGAAGATCTCCATCACCCGGCCGCGCGGAAATCCCCCCACGCCTAACGCGATGTCCAGCCCTAACGAGCCGCTGGAGATCGCCGGGACATCCGCGGGGCGCTCATCGGACCCAAGCTTCATGACCGCACCCTTGCCGTATTGTTTCTCGATCTGGGCCAAGGCCAGGTCCAACGCGCGCTTTTTCTCGTCTTTTTCAGTCATTCCAGACTCCTTATAGAAGCGTAACTCGTGAAGCGTCTCTCGTATCGAACGCCGTGGGAGACAACGCACCAGCCGACCATGAGTTGACCGAGCGTGAACTGGACCAGACTCAGACCATGGGATCGGGCAGAACGTGAGATTATACCGGAGTCAGAAGGGAGAAACCTAGCCCGCCGGCAGCACGTTGAAAACCTCCGCAAACAATACTGTGGCGGGATCATTAACGCAGCCTTTTTGAGTATCCCGCGAGAAAGGGAGTGGTACAATAACCCCCTGCGAGTAAGGAACCTGAGTCATGGCCGACGAGCATGTTTCAGGGAAACGGTCAGGTCAGAGAAATTGGGTCAGCCTGATCCCCTTCGGGCTCCATCAACAGCATCCCAACAATTACAAAGACATTCTCGACGCGGCCTGGGAAAACCGCGACAGCCTCGGCTACGCCTACCGCATCCTGCGTGACGGCTGTTGTGACGGGTGCTCGCTCGGCACGACCGGCCTGCATGACTGGACCATGAAGGACCTGCACCTCTGCTGGGTCCGGCTGCAGCTCCTGCGGCTCAACACGATGCCGGCGATGGACTGGCACCGGCTCGAAGATGTAGCTCCGCTGCGCTCCATGAAAGGTAAGGCACTAAGGAAACTGGGGCGTTTGTCCGTCCCGATGATCCGGCATCGCGGGGACCAAGGCTTCCGGCGCGTCTCCTGGGAGGAGGCCATCCGTCTGATTGCCGAGCGGCTGCATGTTATCGATCCCCATCGCGTCGGTTGGTTCTTGACCGCTCGCGGCGTGACCAACGAAGCCTACTACGCCCATCAAAAAGTAGCCCGCTTCATCGGCACCAATCACGTGGACACCAGCGCGCGGGTCTGTCATGCGCCGAGCACCGCGGCGCTCAAGGAAACGGTCGGCTGTTCGGCCACCACCTGTTCCTACAAAGATTGGATCGGGACCGATCTCCTAGTCTTTGTCGGCGCCAACACCGCCAACAATCAGCCGGTGACATTGAAATACCTCTACTATGCGAAAAAAGCCGGCACCAAGATCTTCGTGGTGAATCCCTTTGTCGAACCGGGCATGGAACGTTATTGGATTCCCTCGGTGGCGGAGAGCGCCTTGTTCGGCACGAAGCTGGCCGATGCCTTCTTTCACATCCATGTCGGCGGCGACATTCCGTTCTTCTACGGCGTGCTCAAACATCTTGTCGAGAAAGGCTGGGTCGATCGCGCCTTCATCGCCGCCCGGACCGCCGGCTGGGATGAGCTTGAATCGAAAGCGCGCGCCATGTCCTGGGAGAGCCTCGAACGGGGCGCGGGCGTGACGCGCGCCGACATGTACCGCTTCGCGGAGACGTTTGGGAAAGCCCGTCACGCGATCGTCGTCTGGAGCATGGGGGTGACCCAACATCGCTATGGGACCGACAACGTCAAGGCAATCGTGAACCTCCAGCTGGCACGCGGCAATGTGGGTCGGCCTCACACAGGCCTCATGCCGATCCGCGGACACAGCGGCGTACAGGGCGGCGCCGAGATGGGCGCGATGCCGAGCGCCTATTCAATGGACTACCCGGTCAACGACGTGAACGCGGCGTTGTTCGCCATGCCGGAATTCTGGAGTTTTCGTCCGCCCTCGTGGAAAGGCCTGGGGGCAGCCCACATGATCCTGGCGGCAGAACGGAGCGAGATGGATGTCCTTTGGCAGAGCGGCGGCAATTTCTTGGAAACGTTGCCTGAACCGGATCGGGTGCGGCGAGCCTTGAGCAAAATCGGTCTTCGTGTCCATCAGGACATCGTCGTAAGTTCCACCATGCTGGAGGATCCGGCGGACCTCGTCATCTTGCTGCCCTCGCGCACGCGCTACGAGCAACGAGGCGGCGGCACCGAGACGAGCACGGAGCGACGGATCATCTATAGCCCGGAAATACCGGGGCCCCGGCCCGGCGAAGCGAGAGACGAATGGGAAATTCCCGTACAGGTCGCGCGCCGGCTCGATCCGGCGCGCGCCGCAAAAATCTTCCCCTGGCGCGACACGCACGACATCCGACTTGAGATAGAGCGGGTCTGCCCCACATACAGGGGAATCGGCAGCCTCTATAAAAAGGGGGATCAGGTCCAGTATGGGGGACCGCTCCTGCTGGCGGGCCGGTTCGGGACGCCCGACGGCAAAGGCCGGTTCACCCCGATCGATCTGCCGGAAGAGACAACACCGGCCGGTCGCTTCTTTCTCACCACTAGGCGTGGCAAGCAGTTCAACAGTATGGTCGGGGCCGACGTGGACCCCTTGATCGGCGCAACCCGAGATTCGATCCTGATGGCAGCGGAGGATGCAGCCCGCCTGAAGGTCGTTGGAGGGGATCTCGTCGTCTTGCGCAACGAACAAGGCGAATATCGCGGGCGGGTCGTCGTTGAACGTGTGAAGCCCGGGTCCGTGCAAGTCTATTGGCCTGAAGCGAACGCAATCATTCCGGCCGGGCGCCTCGACCCCTGCGGCATCCCGGATTACAACGCCACGGTTGAGATTATTCCGGTCTGCGGTTGATGAGACGTAGCGCGTGAGGCCAAGGGATAAGGCGACAACCAGAAACAATGGGAATGGCTGAACAGCGTTCGAACAAACAACGTCCGGCCGCTCGCCCAAAGGGCAACACCCAACCTCTCTCCATGCCTGCACGTCCGGTAGAGATAACCGGGGTGACCGAATGGCAGGATGGCACGGTCTCCCGGTTTGAGGACTACCTGGTCGGAGAGGAACCGCTTGAGATTCGCATCGGTACCCGTCCGATCAGCGTGACGATGCGCACGCCGGGACATGATCTCGAATTGGCTTCTGGATTTCTGCTGACCGAAGGCGTGATCAAGGAGGTCGAACAGATAACCGGCCTTCGACAAGTCGTCACCAGGGGTCGCAAACGCAATGTGGTCCGTGTAGATCTCGTTCCTGGAGTCGCGATCAAGCCGGCCCTGCTGCGACGCAATTTTATGGCGTCGTCGAGTTGCGGACTCTGTGGGAAAGCCTCGATCGATACAGTACGGGTGCGCGGCATCACACGTCCGAATCCGGATCTTCGAGTCTCACCGGAGGTCCTCTGCCTTCTCCCTGACGCTCTGCGATCTGCCCAGCCCCTATTCAGCCGCACCGGCGGGCTCCATGCGGCTGGTTTGTTTGATACGACCGGCAAGCTGATTGTGCTGCGGGAGGACGTGGGCCGCCACAATGCGGTGGATAAGCTGATCGGCTGGGCCCTGCTGGAGAAACGGCTTCCGCTGAAGGAATCGATATTGCTCGTGAGTGGCCGAGGGAGTTTCGAAATCATCCAGAAGGCCCTGGTCGCCGGCGTTCCCATCGTAGCCTGCGTCTCGGCGCCTTCCAGCCTGGCTGCCCAGCTCGCCTGGGAATTCAACTTGACGCTCGTCGGCTTTCTCCGCGGCAAACGGTTTGTGATCTATACGGGGGATGACCGCGTGCGGCTCGGTTCTACTTCAGGCCGGTGAACAGACCTGCTTGCGAACGCCTCGGCTGACGAACGGCGCGCGATTCGGTCGAGTTGGTTCTGTTGCCGGGGGATCGGGCGAGTGTGACTGGCAACCGGCGGTCTGCCGGCAGGAGGCGAGCGCTAGCATGTCTCCGCAGACCGTTCCTCTGACCGATGCGTGAATGCACGACCTGACACCAAAGGCTCAGACATGCAGAAGTTGCTGACGATTCATAATGCCATGATGAAACAGCAGTGCCCGTGGCGACTTGCGGTCGCTGCCGCGGCGTGACAATCCAGACAGACGCGTTTTTTCTATTCTTTCCTTTATCCCGCTTGACATTAATGACCAGTTTCTTACACTACGCATCGGAAAAATCACCACATGGACAATGAGCGAGACAGGGCGACCTTCAAATTTCCATAGGAGGTATTTATGCCTGATAAACCGGTTCGTACTATTGATCCCGTCGGTCTTATTGCTCTTGCCAACGTACTCCGATTCCATGAGAACCCGGACTGTTCATGTGAATTGAAGTGTGTCTGTGATGGAAAGTGCTCATGTGAATTGAAGTGTGTGTGTGACCTAAAGGATGGAACCAATATACTCGACCTGTTGTCCAATCCAATTTTTCGAGAGGTTGTGCAAGGATTGGACGTCAACAGGATGAAGAGCATCGATGATTTTCTCGCTATTGTGGACGAAATACGTACGAAAATGAATGCGGCCAGGCCCCCGTCTCGCTCCGCGGACACCAATCAACCCTAATGCCTGAGAAGGGATCTCCTATGCCAAACACCTTACTCATGCCACAAAAACGAAGCCGCAGTGCCATTCATACTTCGGAGAACTTCGTTGAAGAGCGGATCGAAGGAGCAGGAGATACTTTCCTTGTCTCGTTTCTAGACGGGTACTTGTTTTACAGTCCCCGTGCGAATGTCAGCATGATTCTGAACGAATTTGGTGCGTCTACGGTCAGGAAATACTTCCGTAAGGAGGCATTGTTACCCAACGAACAATCTCTGGTCGATCACCTAGCCAGCCAGGGCGTGTTCCAGATTACCGAGGGACGGCAAGAGACGTTCCCCAATCCCAGTACCCGATGGGCACCAACCAGCGCGACCTTTTCAAATACTCAGAAATGTACCTTGCGATGCAAGTATTGTTATGCCGAAGGGGGAAGGTTGGAAGACTTGGATATACCCTGGACGGTGGCGAAAGCGGCAATCGATTTGATTGTGAAGAATGCCACAGTTCAACAGGTGAATCCGTCCATCAGTTTCTTGGGAGAAGGCGAAGCCACGGCAAGTTGGAGCGTGTTTCAGAAGATCATCGAATACTTTAAGGAGCAGTGCAGCCTGCATAGTTTGACGCCCACCGTATCCTTAAGCACCAATGGTGTGTTCTCCCCAACAAGGCTGGATTATATTGCAGAGAACTGCACCCATCTGACCTTCTCGTTGGACGGTGTGCGGGACGTGCACAATGAGAATCGGGTGCTGCCGAATGGGGGTGGGTCCTTCGATCGCATTATCGCCACCATGAAAGGGCTGGAGGAGCGTGGGAAGACGTACGATATCAGATCGACGGTAACCGCAGCAGGCAGTTCAACGCTGGCCGAGTTTGTGCTGTTCGTCGGGGAGAACTTGCAGTGCAAAAGTATCCACTTTGAGCCGGTCTTCGATGTGACAGGGGTCACGAACCTTCAGGGGCAGATTGACCGTATCGATGCGCAGACGTTCGTGGATCACTTCCGTGAGGCAAGGAGAGTGGCGGCAGGATTTGGGATCGAGCTGTATTACTCCGGTGCCGCCACGAAACACCGGGAGACCTTTTGTGGAGCCAGTAATGCGAGCACCTTCTTGGTCACCTCACGTGGAATTGTGACATCGTGCAACGAAGTCCTCCAACCTTCGGATCCGAGAGCCAAGTTGTTTCAGTATGGCGAGTGGAATCAGGAGGCTGGGGAATTCATCGTGGATCAGGAGGCGATTGATCGGCTAGGGAGACTCAATGTCCACGAAATGCCGAAGTGCCAGGGGTGCATCGCGAAGTATAACTGTGCAGGAGACTGCTATGCCAAGAGTGCTTCGGTATCCTCGAGTGGCGATCCGGCAGCTGCGGGGTATACGGAACGGTGTCATATAACACGAGAATTGCTCAAGGATAACTTGCTCATCGGACTCATTTCAAAACTGGCTGCTGTGGGCAAGCCGGATCAAGCCCCTCATTCTTGTTGAAGACAACAAGGGAGTGGGAAACCATGATCTCCTCCGCCGCCGACCCGGCAATGGTCACGACGTGGTTGTCATTGGCGGCGGCGCGTGCAGCAGCCCATTCCGCGAATTCATCCATGTCGAGGGAACGGCGTTCCCGCCAGAGATCGTTCCATTCAGCCAGCCGCGGCCGATCAGGCGCCGTGCCGAGTCGTCGTTGGGGAAGATGCGGATGACCCGCTCCAGGCGCCGTATCTCCACGTTGAGTCGCTCCCGCCTAGTTGTCGTTCTTGTCCGTCGCCGGTATTTCTCCGGCAGCGCCATCACCGCCATCGCGTCCTCGAACCCGTCTTCCAGGCAGGCGACGGCTTCCGGTGCGGACCTGCCGAAGCGCGCGACGAACTCGGCCAGCGGTCGCTTGGCCTCTACCTTGTCCGGCGCCGGCCGCCACCTCACGCCGGACAAAATAAAAAGGGGTCGCAAAATAAAAAGAAAATAAAAAGGGGTCGAGAAAATAAAAAGGGGTCGGGAGTCTTTATCAGCAGCCCTTACTCCGGCCACCTCTGAGCCAGATTGTCAGTAATACATCCCTCGGCATCTGCCGCCATAGACGCGACCATGGCCAGTCGTCCGCTCGGGTCTCCAGCTTTGTCCGCTGCACAGAGGCCAAAGGAAAGACTCCTTGTCGGAAGGAAGCGACGTCGTGAAAGGAATGGTGGTGAACTTCACCGTCAAGTAATGCCTCTCCGCGAGTCCTATCATTTGCCCAGCCCTTGAGGTGCTCACCACAAGCCTTCCGCTTCCTTGACGCGCTCTTCGTTCACACTCACCTGGTCTTGCTTCGCTCCCCGATGGCCTTGATGGCTTCCTGCGCCGCGCCCTGCGCAGGATTCTCGACGTCTCGCGCGAACGGTTCCAGTCCAGCGGTATGCATTCTGACCATTCCCAGTCCACTAAGCGCAGCGGTCCGGTAGCGCGCCAGGTGTTGTTGGATCTCGCGCTCGTCATCTCCAATTCACACCTATGGTTGGCCGCCCTCGAACCCCTCGTGCGCTGGTCGATTGCGTCATCTCGTCCCCTCCATTCCCAATTGCTCAGATACAGGCTCTCGTCTCACGAACGCCTAAGCCCTTCACTCACTGAACAGCAAAGAATGCGCCTACCTCTCTACCGGCCCACTATGACGTTTTGCCTGATATTCGAGGAGTCGCGTGCCCTTGTGCAGTGAGCATCGCATCTGAAGAGATACCGGACTGTATCGAAGTAGATACTCCGGGTGGCGATAGGAACGAATGCTCTTGGGAAGACGTTCTCCAAACACGTTTGGGTTCGGGCGGCCACCTCTTATATCTCCCCTTTACCCTTCGCCAATGCCCATGATGAGTCCGACTGTCACATTCATGGGATTCCTGTCACAGGAACCACTCCGCTACCCCGATCCAAGATCGGGTTTTTTCAGGAATTACCAGGGTATAAATATGCCGCCCCTAGGGGTATCACGAGAGGCATGCAGTGTGTAACTCTATGAAAATGTTTTATGAAAGAACGAGCCGCCATATTGGACTATTCACCGGAGTGTCTCGTGCGATATGTTGTAGTGGAACACCTGCGATAGACGATCTGACTGGCACTAAGCTTGCTCTATCATCCGACTAGTCAGCCTTGAACGTCGACTCGTAAAGGAGGACCCCATGCGACAGGATATGATGGAAGATGAATGCAGGCGAGACATTGTAGAATCGAAGGACCCAGACGCGGACCAACCACGCGCCCTGACCTATGATGAAAAGAAAGCCGCCGAAGCGGCATTTCGGGGCGAGTCATTCAACCCAGCTTGGTCTGCAGCCGCGGCAAAAGTGTACGCCGGGATCGTGGCGGCCATGGACAATATGCAGACGACCGAGCTTACTGATTCTGAAGTCGCTACGGAATGTATCGCCTGGTAGTAAGGCTGAGCCATGATGTTGATTCGTCGCACGCGGCACTTTGCGGGGACCGTTTTCCCGAATCTGAGAAACGGGCTCGGGAGCCTTTATCATCAGCCCTCGCACCGGCCACCTTCTCAGCCAGATCGTCAGTTGCACGTCCCCTCGCATCTGCCGCATAGACTCGACCCCTTGCCAGTCCTCTGCCGGGGTCGCCAGCTTTGTCCTCCGCGCTTTGGTCTCTACAAAGCTTCCGACGCCTCCTCGGAAAACAAGCCCCACAGAATTCAGTAAGGGAAAAGAAATAGCCCGCCCGCCAGTGGTCGCTAGACCTATAGACCCCTCTGATTCCGTCCCAATCCCGCTACGTCGATGTGTAATCTGATTCTGTCCGGTGAGCTGCTCGCTCAGTCTTTACCTTCCTGCTGATTTGCATAGTCGTGCGCTGATACAGCCGACGATCCTTGTCATCTCTGCACTGAATCGGATGAGATACTCCTCACGTATCTCGCCAGATACAGAATGAATACTGGCATTTGTTCGCGTAGGCGAGATGTTCGTCCGCTCATTCCGGATTTCTCCTGAAGCTGCCTTATCTTGCGTTGAGCACCAACCGCTCCGAGGCATCAATATGGGAAGGGGCACAAGAGTTGCGAATCTTTTTGTCACGACCTA
>JAHFEW010000198.1 GCA_023248215.1 Nitrospira sp. | reverse complement strand
GTCGCTCCCGGAATGAAAAACCTGGGGCACAGTGACTCACACCAAGGGTGACTGGGTCGCCACAGTACTCTGGCTCTTGGTTGGCTCAGTTGCGTGGGCCAAAGTCATCGGTCGGCGCCGGCGAGAGCAGCGGGCTCACAAGATAAACCTCAGACCCGCAAAATAGACGCCACGAGTCTTCCCGGTCAGAAACGGTAGTCTCCTAGTCCACCTAACATCGACCAGCGTCGGAATATTGACCGGTCCGACTGGCGTGGGCATGAAAATCTTCATCGGTTGGTCGATCGTCGGCTCTCGATCCATCAGAACCAACATTCCTCCTCGGCCAATATTCACCGAAAGGGCCTTGCCTTTGCTGCCCCGATCCCGCCCTTCAGAGAACTCGCTGACCGTTTCGTACTCGATGACCCTCATAAGGGCCACTCGATCGCGATGCAGATCATCGGTCTCCTTAATCTTCCATTTCCAACCACGCAGTTCCATTAATTTTCTCCTTGCTTCGGCCTCGGTCCAGATGCCGGCGCCCCCGACCAGAGTCCCCTCCAGCTTCACCACCATGCCCGTTGCCAGCGCATGAAAGAAGACCTGACGCCCAATTGAGGTTCCGTCCTCCCCCTTAAACTTGTTCTCCGGGATCGACGTCGTGTCGACGGCTACCCCCAGGATCACCACCATGGGGTTGCTCACTGAGGCCACGGGGCCTTGTAGGACGGCCTGCGCAGTTGCAGTTGTGCGTTCCACTTCCGTAGCGATGACGTGGCTGTCCATGCTTCGCTGTCCCAGGACCTTGACAGGGTCCCCGGGATTCAGATCGCTCAACTTGGTGGGAAGCCCGGCACCGTTGAACTTCGTCTGGCTGGTCACCTGCACCGTCACCCCCGAGAATCCCACCAGAGTCAGGGTCCCGGTGCTGCCACCTCCCTGCCCGACACGAAGATGCTGCCGAAGCCCGCGACCAGACTCGTCGCTATCCGATACCGCGATCCCCGTGCCCCCAATCCCGCCACCCTCCTGCAGCTCCCCGTCGGAAAGCACGGTTTCTATGCGCCCACAAAGGACAATGTTGGAGTCGGGGAACTTCATACGACGATACCCATCGAGTCAGTGTGTTCGTGGATGTGCGTTCGGAAGAGCCTGCGGCTCAGCCGGAGACTGAGTTCCAAACAGGCCGGGTTGAGGCTGCTCCGTGTTCTGCACATCCGGACTTGTGATCAGACTGCCGATGGGGTTCTGACTCACGGCTTGGCTTGCCGGCGAATTTCCCAGTGCCTGACCCGGTAAGTAGACGAATTTCCACTCCGAGTACTTGGACTTGCGTTCCAAATGGCGATCAATCGGACGAAGCATTTTGCCCTTGATGGGCTTGCGATTCGACTTACTGTACACGCCGATGATGCTGCCATCTGGTGTTTTGAGCAGACCCCAGTCCGTCGAGCCGGTTATCGGGTCTGCATAAAGTTTTCGAAGATACCGGACCGTTCCGGGATGGCGTGGGTCGCGGAGCAGGTCCTCGAGGCGCTTAGGATATTCTTTCTGGGGACCGACCTGATTGAGATAGTATCGGCCGATAGCTGTCCTGAATTGATTCCCGATAAACAGCAGGTCGCTTTCCCGCTGCCGTTGTTGAGCGAAATGCCAGAGGATTCCGGCCGCGGCGATACTGATCGTCAACATCGCCGTCAGAATGAGCACGCCGAGATACGTCAGGCCTGCTTCGCATCCCAGCCACGTCGGCTTGCAATATCGGTCGTCTCGCGGACCATTCTTCAACATACGCGTTACCAATCGCTGTACGATGTCCCCATCGTACTGGCTCCGGAAGCGCCGCTCTTCACGTTATAGATCGCGCCCAACTCCGGGTCGGCGGGAGGGATCACCTGCCAGGTGGATGTGCTGTCCGTCAGGGGATCGACCGGAACCGTGCGCAGATACTTCTGCTCTACGAGTTCGTCTAGGGAATTGGGATATTTCCCAAGATCCCCATAATATTTATCGAGCGCATCGCGCATCACCCAGAGATCCTCCTTCAGCACGGCTTCCTTCGACTTCTCAAGGCTCCGCATGTACCGGGGAGCGACGATGGTAATAAGCAAGGCCACAATGGCCATGACCACAATGAGCTCAATCAGCGTGAACCCTTGTGCGCGCGCAACTCTAGATTTACGCCACATCACCCGTCACCATTGTGAATACGGAATGCCGTTCAAACCGGCATCCTGTGATACTGAAAACACATCGAAGACATCATTGCCTGAACTGGGATTATCCGGCGGGCTTTCATAGCTTCGGATGCCCCACGTTTCGGCAGTGGGCACGGATGCATCGGTAAACGTCGGATCGCGAGGGAGCCGGCGAAGAAAATAGATGCGCGTCCTCTTCGGATTCTTGGCATCTTCGATGCCCTCAACCAATACCTCGAGGCTCTTTGGATAGCCTGAATCAAGCGCGCCTTTTATGATGCGGCCTTCGTCCACAGCCAGTCGATAGGCATCGATCGCCTCACGAACCAGCCGCAAGGACAACCGCAGCTCTTGTTCCTTGTGCCTCTTCGACACGAGATTGGCCATGGGAAGCACGGCGGTCGCCAGCACCCCCACGATCGCCACCGTGATCACCATCTCGATCAATGTAAATCCGTATTCACGATTGCCCATTACATCCATCCATCTAATTCTCCGGCGCGCCGCGTTCGGTTCCTGGTAAAGAATCGATCGGTTCTTGTGGAGGCGGGTCTCCTTTCTGCGCCGGCCCACCGGGATCGAACGTCGCAGGCGGAGTGAACAGATCCGGCGGCGCAAGGGGCCGCGCAGGAGTCATCATGGGAGGAGTGACTAGCGAAGGCTCTCCCGCCTGAGGCGGCGGAAGCATGCTCCCAGTGGAATCATCGGACGATTTCAGCGCCAATGAACTCCCCCGCATGGAATCACTCCCGAACATGAACTCTGCACGGCGGGGGTCGGTGCGCGGCATGGCTCTAACGACATGTGGGGTAATCGACAGCACCAACTCCGACTTCTTGTTGTCGTCGCGTTGAGACGAGAACAGTCGCCCGATCACCGGCAGATCGCCGAGACCGGGAATTCTGTTCGACGATCGCCGTTCATCATCGGTGATCAACCCGGCCAGCACCTGCGTCTCGCCATCTTTAAGCTGGAGCAAGGTGGAGGCCGTGCGGGTTCCAATCTGATAGGCTAGCGTGCCGGACGACGGGTTCAAGACTTCCTTGACGATGCTGCTGACTTCCAGCGTCAGTTTGATCGCCACATCGTTGTCGCGATAAATGACGGGTTCGACATCGAGTTTGAGCCCCACCTCGATATACTGCACACTGCCCGTTACCACGGGCGGGCCGCCGGCCGTCGGCGTGACGGCATTGGTAATCACCGGCACCCGATCGCCGATGAGAATCTTAGCTTTCTCTCGATTGCGCGCCCGGATGCGGGGGCTTGCGAGAATGTCGGCAGCCGTCACCTCTTTCCTGAAATCCGCTGTGGCGCTAAGCGGTGTCGACAGTATTTGATCCTTTGTCAAATGGAGTAGATTGTCGAGAGTGAGCGCGGCGGCCCCTGCGGCCCCTGCGGCTCCTCCGGTGGCCGACAGCGTCAACTGCGTGGGATACTTGATTCCCAGCTCCATGAGCTTGGAGCGCTGAATCTCAATGACCTGGACCTCCAGCATGACCTCGGCTTCGGGCATGTCAAGCGATCCCATCAGCTTTTCAGCCATGCGCACAGCCTCTGGACTGTCGCGCATGACGACCAATCGCGCCTTTTCATCCATGAACAACACTTTCGACTCGAGCATGGCCTTCAAGAGATTCATCGCCTGCTTCGGGTCGGCATGGGTCAGATAGAACGTCTTGACGACTTGCTCATCGTAGAGCTTTCGTTTCTCCGGCGTATTCGGATAAACCAGGACAGTGTTGTCGGCTAGCATTTTTCTCCGCAGGCCTTGTTGCGCCACCAGCAAATCGAGAGCGGAGTTCACGGAGAGATTCTTGAGGTAAATCGTCGTTTTCATGTCCCCTTTGACGTCCTTATCCACGATAAAATTGATGCCGCTGGAACGGGACAATCCTTCAAAGACCATTGAGAGCTTGGCGTCGCGGAATTCCAAGTTAATGGGCTTCTCTTGCTTCAGCTTGCTGTATGTTTTTCTCGCGTCCTCCTGTGCCTGCCTCTCTTCGATTTCGCCGAGGAGCTTGTTCGCTTCCCTGTGAGATGGCTTCGCACTCACGACTTGGCGGAGTCGCGCCTGGGCTTCTACAAGGTCTCCTTGCTTGATCAAATCTTTCGCCGCATGCACCGCGTTGTCGTGCTGATAGGCTTGCTCCACCAGTTCGAGACCGTGACGGGCGCCGGCGTTGTTCTCCTCGATCTCCAAGACTCGCTGATAGCCGGAGCTGGCCTCCAACAATCGAGCGACTTCGAGAGCGGCATCTGCTGCTGTGAGCAGATTTTCCACCCACGTGCGTTTCCATCGCTTCAGTTCGGCTTGCAGGACGAGATTCTCCGGATCACGGCGGGCCGCCTCTTCCAGTTTGGCCATACCTTGCTCTATGCGCCCCATGTTGAAGTCAGTGCGGGCGTCGTCCTGGAGCCACCTGTCAGTGGCGCAGCCGGCTAGCGCAAGAGCCAACAGGGCTCCGATGATCGGCCGAGAAAATCGAGACATGACAGTGGCATTCATAATCATCGTCCTACGGTTAAGGTTTGCGCGATGCGTAACGGCTTATACGTGAGCTGCAATTGGTGGTCGACCTCTCCGTCAAACGAATACGCATCATCGACGTCTTCCCCGGCTTTCACCATGTAGAGCTTGTCCCCTTTGACCAAGAAATACACAGTCCGGTCTCCCTCTTCGAGCTTCCCCATGTAAGAAAACGGGAGAGCCGGAGGTTTTGGTGGCGGGGGCGGAGGCGGAGACGCGATCACCGGAGGCGCCACAGGGGAAGGATGACTCTCAACAGGATCCGCGATCGGAGCCACCGTTGCCTTCACCGCGGATGGAGTAATCACGACAGGCTCTTCAGAAACCACCTCCGTTTTGTCCAAATCTGTTTGGGGCGGTTGTAGAGAAGGTGCCTCCTTGCCACCGGCCTTGCCCTTCGAGCGAAGAGAAGATGACGGTGGAACCGGCCGAGAGAAGAGATCGTACACGTCGGATTGGCTTCCCCGTTTCTCAAGCCGGTCGATGTCATGAGTCAGATCTGCGCTGACCTGAATCGCTTTGCCCTGGTGTCCCGAGGCCGAGTGAGCCTCGGCTCGTTTCTCCGAGACAGACTGGCCCCCCTCGGCTGCATGAACGTCCGTGCTCGGATCCAGCCATTGCAGGGCTACGATCGCCGAGGTGGCCACTGCCAACATCCTCCTCGATTTAACCATCGGGATCATGAATCTTTCCTTGAATAGAGCAGGAGACTGATCCTGGCTCGGACCTGACCGGACTTCTCGTCCTGATATTCAAAGTTCACCTTGTCCGGGACCGCGGACGGGATTTCGGCCGACACCCGGCGCAGAAACAGTCTAATTTGGGGATACGTCCCCAGAACCGGGAACGCGACCTCGTATCGAAATACGCGCCCCTGCCCTTCCGCCGCCACCCGATACTCCGCCTGTTCCAACTGGAGCCCCTGCTCCGCACTGATGCGATACACTTTCCGCAACGCGTTCGACACCCCGCTGTCTGGAGGAATGAACGTGTAAAACCGATCCAGTTCTTCAGCCGGCCCAGAAAGCGTCGGACCCGCCTGCTCGATTTCACGGCGAATTTTATCCTGCAGCGAGGACGCCTCCTCCTGTCCACGCGAGACATCCGATTGGCTGGGAAGCACGGCCGCGAGATACAGCACCACTCCCAATGCCGCGAACCCAAGGCCGAGCCGGCCAAGCGGCCCGATTCTTACTGCCCATAACCGAAGCGCCCACCGAGAACGGCCGAGCGCGCGGAGGACCGGACCGCTTTCGACAAGGGCCACAGGGGAGGCGGCCGGCCTCGCCGGCGCAGTCGAATGGTTCGAAACCGGCAATGTCTCGCCACGCACTTGGAGCGACTGCGATTGGACAAGCGCTTTGTGGTTCATGATGCGGTTTTCCACTCGCCCACGGCATAAAACCGAATCGGACGACCGGCGACATCCTTTTGTATTTGATGATTCACGAGGCGCACGCGCGTGAGCACCCCGCTCTTCTCGATCCGTTCCAGATAATCCATGAGCACATCGAAATCCTTCGACTCCCCGCTGATCATCACCACCCCTTTGTCCACATCCGGCTGGACGCCCAGCACCCGAATACGATCGCGATGCGCGCGTGTCGCTTGTTCGAGCGCCATGAAGACATCCTCCCATGGGAGAGCCAATCGCCGGAGTACGGCCTTGGCAGCCGCCAGCTCAGGATCGAGCCGCTTCGCATCCGCCACGCGTTGCTCTCGCGCACGAACCTTCCGCTTCAGCTGGTCGCTGAGCAATTCGAGTTGATCCTCTTGACGTTGAACCATATCGAGCGCATCCCAATACGACCCGACGACAGCGGCCACGATCAGGATCCCAAAGAGCAACCAGGCGATCCCGCGGAGGGTGATCACCGGTCGGCGCACACAATAATCCAGCATCAAAGGACGCATTGCAGCACCGATGCGCCGGCACGGTTCGCTTGGAACGAGCGGAGATGCCGAACGGTCCACTGATTGGCCGGCAACTCCACCTGTTCCCCGTTCACAACATGAAGCAATACGGTCTTGGCCGCTTCGGCCTCATCCACGACAAATTGTTCCCGCTCCAGCATCGCCACCACCTCGCTGGGCCAATCCGATCGGGCTCGCAACGAGCGCACCACGACCCAGCCGCCCTTGCCCACCAGCGACGCACAGATCATCCCGTCTTCCACAATCACCAACCACTGATACGAATTGGTCAGCCACTCCTTCGCCCAATTGAACGCCTCCATGAGGAGCGGACGAATGGACACCAGGCGCCGCCCCTGAGCCGTTGTGATCGCCTTCAGTTCATCCAGCAACTGACTATCGATGGCGCTCGCCACATACGGCTGCCCGGCGCGGTCGAGACTCATCGCGATCGACCACTGTGCCGCCTGCCGTCCATAGGTTTTACGCATCGACTGACGGGAGAACTCGATGAGTTCCGACTCATCGCGTAACTCATCCCGCCAGGGAATGACCTGGTGCCGCACGAAGTGGTTGGAGAGAATGACGGACAAATCGGCGTCCGCCCACTCGTTCGACGACAAGGCCTGGCCCAACGTCAGAAGCGCGCCGGTCCAGTTCGGCATACCGGACTCGTGGCTCTCCGTCACAGGGACGACGCTCTTCGCAATCGCCTTCGGCCGCCACCCCCTCGCAAACCGCACCAGGGTGAGGTCGGCCGGGGTCAGCAGAGCCTGAACCTGGTCACGCCATGAAGGTGACACGATTGATTTCCTCCAAGGTGCTCTCGCCGTTTTTCACCAGATCGAGCGCGGCCTCGCGCAAGAAGCGCATCCCTTTGGCTCGTGCCGCGTCTTTAATCCGGCGGATCGGCTCTTTTGCCACGATCAGCTCGCGAATTTCATCGTCCAGATGCAGGATTTCAGTAATCGCTCGGCGCCCTTTGTAGCCGCTGCCAAGACAAGCTGGGCATCCACGACCGATTCGGAACTTGAAGGACCGGCTTGTCTCCACCGTCAATCCAGACGCGGTCAACGTCTTGATCGAGGGATCGTCTGGTTCCCCGCACTGGGGGCATACCAGCCGGATCAATCGTTGGGCGACCACGCCGTTCAAGGCCGACACAAAGTTATAGGGATCCACGCCCATGTGAATGAAGCGGGCAATAATGTCGAGCGCGTTGTTGGCATGCACGGTGGCGAACACGAGATGCCCGGTCAACGCCGATTGCACCGCAATTTGAGCAGTCTCAGAGTCCCGGATCTCCCCCACCATGATTTTGTCAGGATCGTGCCGGAGAATAGACCGCAGCCCGCGAGAAAACGTGAGCCCCTTCTTCTCATTGACCGGAATCTGCAGCACCCCAGGCAACTGGTACTCCACCGGGTCTTCAATGGTAATGATCTTGTCCCTGCCGTTATTGATTTCCGTCAGGATCGCATAGAGTGTCGTGGTCTTGCCGCTCCCCGTCGGCCCCGTGACCAGCATCATGCCGTACGGTTCGTTTGCCAGGCGCCGGAGGTGCGTGATCGAGTCCGGATCAAAGGCGAGACTGTCAAGACGAAGACCGAGGATCCGATCGGAGAGCGTTTGCTTGTCCAGAATCCGGATGACTGAATCCTCTCCATGGATGCTCGGGATCACGGAGACGCGGAAATCGACGGCCCGTCCTTGGATCGACACCTTAAACCGCCCGTCTTGCGGCACCCGCCGTTCGGAAATATCCAGATCGGCCATAACCTTAATCCGCGAGATAATCTGCTCGGCGAGATCAAGGCCATCCACGCTTCCGACCGGCATCAGCACGCCGTCGATGCGGTATTTGATTTTCAACCCGCCTGCCCCGGTTTCAAGATGGATATCGCTCGCCCCGCCCTTCAGCGCGTCGTACAGCGTGGAGTGCACCAGCTTCACGACAGGACTGGTATCCCCGCTGATCGATTGGATCGACAACTCCGCCACCGCGCCCATCGCTCGTTCCTCGTGGTGCGGGCCGCTGACCAACCCATCCATGGCACGGAGCGATTGTTCGTATTGCGCCAGATACGCGGCAAACTCCTCGCGATGCACGAGGTATAGCGTGAGGGGATCAGTAATGCGCTCATCCAGCCAGCATCGGCGATCCAATACGAACGGGTCCCAAAACACGACCATGAGGTTCCGGTCGGCATCCCGCGCAGCGACACAGCCCTGCTCAATCGCCTCAGAATACGAGATCAGATGAAAATCCGGCGTCAGGCGGACCAACTCTTCCTTGCTGAGGCAGAGATAGTTGAAGGTGACCGCGAGGGTCGAGACGAACAACGGTTGCGGAAGGCCCGCGTGTTGTTCCAGCGCCTCTACGACACCCCGATTGGTTCGGAGTGCCTCCTCACGCGCCGCGCGGATGCGTTCCAGGGGAAAACTGGCTAACCCGTCGATCATCTCATCCGGCTCCTTCAGCATCCGAGCGGGTGTCATTGGATACTCCCGGCCAATTCGAAAATCGGCAAATACATCAAGACGACGATCGTTCCGATCACGATGCCGATCACCGCCATCAAGACCGGCTCAATGAGGCGACTCAAGCGGTCGACCCAACGGGCAATCTCCTCGTCGTAGAAACCGGCGATACGCTCCATCATCTCGCCCATTTGGCCGCTCTGTTCACCGACGCGCAGCATCCGGAGTGCGACGGGCGTCGTGAGCTCGTGCCGGTCCATCGCGGACGACATCGGTTTTCCTTCCCGAATATCGTTCGTGGCGGCAGCAAGCTTGGCACGCAGTGAAACCGGCAATACGCCGGACGTCATCCCAAGCGCTTGCACGACCGGAATGCCTCCTCGAAGCAGCATCCCGAGCGAGCGGTAAAACCGGGCGAGGTCGTACACCAGCACATGCCCCGCCAGCACAGGAACGGAACGCAACCGATCCCATGCCCAATCCCGCACGGTCTTGCGCGTGATGGCGTAGAGCACGGCGCCCAGTCCGATCGAGAGCCCCGTCATGACTTCTGAGCCGTGCTGTTCAAGCAGTTTTCCCCATCCCAGTAAGACCTGGGACATGAACGGAAGATTGCCGCCGACATCCTCGTAGAGATGGCTGAACTTCGGCACCACATAAAGCAGCAGGAACAACATCACGAGGCCGCCCGCAGCTAAGAGCACCAACGGATAGATCGAGGCACTGACCAGCTTTTTCCGGACTCCATCCACCTGGCCCTGATACGCGACATAGCGCGTCAATGCCTCGGCCAGATCGCCGGTCCGCTCGCTCGCCCGGACGGTCGCCACAAACAGGGGAGAGAAGCTGGACGGGAAGCGCTGCAGTGTCGTCGAAAGCGTGTGCCCCTCGCGCAATGTTCCCAGAATCCCTTGAAGAAGCCGGCTGAATTCGGGATGGCGTTCTTTTTCCGCCAGTGTTTCAAGGGATTCCATCAAGGACAGTCCCGCGCGCAACAGGGACACCAGTTCCTGACTGAACAACACAACAGGGAACGGCTGGGATCGCGTGAACGTGAACCAGCGCGAGAGGCGGCCGGCTTGCACGCGGAGCACTTGATACCCTCGCTGCTCGACCTGAACCCGCGCATCGTCCAGCGTCGCCGCTTCGACGTGCATCGCCACGATGCCGGAATGGGAGTGATGCAGAGCCCTGACCTGAAATTGCATGGGAGACGGTTTCCATTACCAGTTCTTAATGTCTTCGTTTGCGCCGGACCCGCCCGGCTGTCCGTCCTTGCCGAACGACAAGAGATCGAACTCGTTATGTTCTCCGGGGAACTTGTATGCGTACTGGCTGCCCCAGGGATCCGCCGGAACCGCTTTCTTCAGGTACGGCCCGTCCCACTTCGGTTCGTTGGCCGGCCGGGATACCAGCGAGACAAGTCCCTGTTCCGTGGAAGGGTACTTCCCTAGGTCGAGGCGATATTGATCGAGCGCCTTCTCCAGCGCGTCCATTTGCGCTTTGGCCGATTTGATCTCCGACTTGCCGATTTGGGAGAAGTACCGTGGGCCGACATACCCGGCCAACAGGCCGATGATGACCATCACAACCAATAACTCGAGCAAAGTAAATCCATCTGCGCCGCTGACAGACCGACGGCAAGTTCCTATCCTTTCACTCATGGCTCCATTCCTCCTTTCATCATTCGAGTGATATATCGAGATCCAGCAGACCTGTTTCGCCGAAATCCTGCCTATCTTCACAACAATCCGCTAGGTGTATGGACCGCTCCATCCACGGCAACAATTGCAGAATCAATCCATTCGACAGTCGGTTGAGAGATCGAAGATTAACCCGATCTTCCAACGGAACGCAGAGATACGCCACGGCAATTTCACCCACGAGGTATCGGGCTTCCCACTTCGTCAACGATATCTTCATGACAGGATTCCCACGTTGCTCACATGCATGATTCCTAGGCGGCGCCGAGTGCCAGATCGGCTGCACGCCACAAAGCCATCACTATCGCAATCGCCAAGAGAAACAGAAGCCCAATTGTCAGCATCATTAGATACTCTTCTTGCTTATCCATCGAATGACCCCATCCCTGACACCACGCGCACATCGGCCCGCGAGAGTCTTGTCATCACATCTCAAGGTCGATGTGTGTCCTCAAGAGCTTGCCTTGATCCATAGCGTTCTGAACCCTCTCTTGCTCCCGGTTTCTCTCTGTCCTTGACACCCCCGGAACCGACCCCAGCCAGGATCGCACGATAGGCGGCCAGCGTATCAATCATGCCTGGCTCTGCCTGTGGAGGAGTTCCGTCCGTCCCCACAGGAACCGCCGAGGCCTTCAGCGCCGATTCCAATACCGGAAGCGTGGCGGTGGGGACGGCGCTCATGAGCAACGCCATCGCACCCGCAACATGCGGTGCCGCGAACGACGTCCCGGCGACTGTGGCATAGAGCGGCATACCTCCGAACGACAGATCCGCAGCCAGGACGGTTTCTCCCGGCGCCACAAGAACCGGGAACAGCCCTCCGTCACAGGCGGAGGGGCCACGGCTACTGAACGTCGAGACAGTGAAGAGGCTGTCCACAGAACCGACGGACAGTTGGCCGGGATTATTGGCCGGGCTGATACTGGTGGAGGCGCCTGGCCCTGAATTCCCGGCAGACATGACCACGGCGATTCCGGAGGCCCGCAGCACATTCAATTCGTCTTGGAACACGCGATTGCAGACGTTTACGGTTGCGACGGCCCACGAGAGATTGACGACATCCGGCGCATCGTCCGTCGAGACATCTCCGTCAGGATCCAGCACCCACTGTAAGCTCTGATGCATGACACTCTCTCGCGAGAATCCGGCATCGTTGAACATTTTGACGGACACCCACTGAGCATCAGGAGCCATCCCAATCGCGGTCCCGCCACCGGCACGGCCGACTGCCAGACTCATCGCATGCGTCCCGTGGCCGTCCCGATCGGCCGGAGTCGCATGTTCGCCGTGCGGGTCGTACCAGCTGTTGGCGCCGCCGCGATACTGCGCCGTCAGATCCGGATGTTCTCCATCGACGCCGGTGTCCAAACCGGCAACGACTACTCCCGCGCCTTTGAAACCCAACGCCCAGAGATCCGGTCCCTTCACAACGGCCAGATTCCATTCCGGCGTCGTGGTGGAGGCATACGAAACCGGTGTCGCCTGCATGACGGTCTCACGAGGCCTCGATTCCGCAACGGGGGGCGCGCGGTTCAGATCGAGCCGAGGCTTCCGTAAAAAAGGAAGTCCGCTCCGCAGGGGCTGAACCGTTCCTCCGCCACGTTGGCCGGCAAACACCCGCACCACCCTATCGGTTCGAATCGACTCGACGCCGGGCAGCGCCGCGAGTTCACGGAGCAGCTCAGGCTGGGCGGACAGTGCGAGGGCATGGCCGGCCCACAAAGGGGCTACATGGTTCGCGCCTCGCTCCTCGGCGAATCGCCGGACCTGCGCGGGCAGTCCGTCGGCCTCCCGTTTCAGCGTGCGCAGCAATTGGGAGCGGCGCTGCCGCCTATCGGCCTCGTGAAAGGACTGTGGATCGATCGTGTTCTGAAACGTCACGATGACAGAGATCTCCTCACCGGCGCCCCGTGAGCGGAG
>JAHFEW010000042.1:34902-38246 GCA_023248215.1 Nitrospira sp. | reverse complement strand
CGTCAAGGTCTGACGATCTGGTTCCGCGACCACCAATAGTTGTCCTCGCATGGCCCCTCCCTCCAAAGCGTGAGGAGGAAAGGATAGAGACTATCGCTATTTATTGCAACTAGATACTAGGGGTTCCCCTAGTCTTTGAGTCTGATCGCGAAGTCTATAGTGCTTCGCACTACAGGATTCTATGAGACTGCTGAGGTCGGCGGCATGGGCAAATTTTGTGAATAACGCTCTCTCATCCCCGTAGCCGGGGCATGTAAAAAGCTGGACAGAGGAAGACGGAGGAAATAGATGAACAGCAAGTCGCGTTCACGATCAGGCAATCGGCAGGGCCCCGCCACCGTTCATGACGAAAGTCATGATAAGGCCATTCTGCAGATCCTGCAGGCGGTCAAAAAAGGAGACTTCTCGGTACGGCTGCCGGCCGAATGGACGGGCATGGTTGGAAAAATCGCCGATGAAATCAACGGCCTCATCGATTTGAACGCGATGTTCGCGGAAGAATTCAAACGGGTCAGCCATGCGGTGGGAAAAAGGGGGAAGTTATCTGAGCGGGCCTCGGTACCTGAAGCGAGGGGCGAGTGGAAAACAAACATCGAGGCGGTCAACGGCCTCATCGATGACCTTGTTCGTCCGACGACGGAAATGGCCCGCGTCATCGGGGCAGTGGCCAAAGGCGATCTGACTCAATCCGTGGCGCTGGAAGCGGAAGGCCATCCGCTTCGAGGTGAATTTCTCAGTACGGCCAAAACCGTGAACAGCATGGTCGGCCAGCTCGATGCGTTCGCCGCCGAGGTCACGCGAGTGGCCCGTGAGGTGGGCACCGAAGGCAAGTTGGGTGGCCAAGCCGTCGTGCCTGGCGTGGCAGGCACCTGGAAGGACTTGACCGACAATGTCAACTCGATGGCCAGCAACCTCACCAACCAGGTGCGGAATATTGCCGAAGTGACGATCGCCGTCGCCAACGGCGATCTCTCGAAAAAGATTACGGCGGATGTGCGCGGCGAGATCCTTCAGCTCAAAGACACGATCAACACCATGGTCGATCAGTTGCGCAGCTTCGCGGCCGAGGTCACGCGGGTCGCTCGTGAAGTGGGCACGGACGGCAAGCTGGGTGGACAGGCGGTTGTGCCGGGGGTAGCCGGCACCTGGAAGGACCTGACCGACAGCGTGAATTCCATGGCGAGCAACTTGACGAATCAAGTGCGGAACATTGCCGATGTGACCGTGGCCGTGGCGAACGGCGACCTCTCCAAGAAAATCACCGTGGACGTGCGGGGCGAGATTCTCCAGCTCAAAGACACGATCAACACCATGGTCGATCAGTTGCGCAGCTTCGCCGCCGAGGTCACGCGCGTCGCCCGTGAGGTGGGCACGGACGGCAAGCTCGGGGGGCAGGCGCAGGTGCGGGACGTGAGCGGGGTCTGGAAGGATTTGACGGAAAGCGTGAACCTGATGGCAGGCAATTTGACGGCGCAGGTCCGAAACATTGCCGATGTGACGACAGCGGTGGCCAATGGCGACCTCTCGAAAAAGATCACGGCCGACGTGCGGGGCGAGATTCTCCAGCTGAAGGAGGCAATCAACACCATGGTGGATCAGTTGCGCAGTTTCGCGGCGGAGGTGACGCGGGTGGCTCGCGAGGTCGGCACCGAAGGCAAGCTGGGTGGCCAAGCCGTCGTGCCGGGGGTAGCCGGCACCTGGAAGGATCTGACGGACAGCGTCAACTCCATGGCCAGCAACCTGACGAACCAGGTGCGCAATATCGCGGAAGTCACCACTGCCGTAGCCAATGGCGACCTCTCGAAAAAGATCACGGCAGATGTCCGTGGCGAAATTCTCCAGCTCAAAGACACGATCAATACGATGGTCGATCAGTTGCGCAGCTTCGCCGCCGAGGTCACGCGCGTCGCCCGTGAGGTGGGCACGGACGGCAAACTGGGCGGGCAGGCGCAGGTGCGGGACGTGAGCGGCGTCTGGAAGGACCTGACGGACAGCGTGAATTCCATGGCGAGCAATCTCACCGCTCAGGTGCGGAACATTGCCGAGGTCACCACCGCCGTTGCGAACGGCGATCTGTCAAAAAAGATCACGGCAGATGTGCGCGGGGAAATTCTCCAGCTCAAGGAAGCCATCAACACCATGGTCGATCAGTTGCGCAGCTTCGCCGCCGAGGTCACGCGGGTCGCCCTGGAGGTCGGGACGGAAGGGAAGCTCGGAGGGCAGGCGCAGGTGCGGGACGTGAGCGGGGTGTGGAAGGACCTCACGGAAAGCGTGAACCTCATGGCCGGCAATTTGACGGCGCAGGTCCGGAACATTGCCGATGTGACGACAGCGGTGGCCAATGGCGACCTCTCGAAAAAGATCACGGCCGACGTGCGCGGGGAGATCCTCCAGCTCAAGGAAGCCATCAACACCATGGTGGATCAGTTGCGCAGTTTCGCGGCGGAGGTGACGCGGGTGGCGCGCGAGGTCGGCACCGAAGGCAAGCTGGGTGGCCAAGCTGCTGTATCAGGAGTGGCCGGGACTTGGAAGGATCTGACGGACAGCGTCAACTCCATGGCCAGCAACTTAACCGATCAAGTGCGGAACATTGCCTATGTCACGATTGCGGTGGCCAATGGAGATCTCTCCAAGAAAATCACTGCCGACGTGCGCGGGGAAATTCTCCAGCTCAAAGAGGCCATCAATACAATGGTCGATCAACTGAGGAGTTTCGCGGCCGAAGTCACCAGGGTGGCGCGCGAGGTCGGGACCGAAGGCAAACTCGGCGGGCAGGCGCAGGTGCGGGACGTGAGCGGCGTCTGGAAGGACCTGACGGACAGCGTCAATCTCATGGCCGGTAATTTAACCGATCAGGTGCGCAACATTGCAAATGTGACGATCGCGGTAGCCAACGGCGACCTCTCTAAGAAGATTACCGTGGACGTGCATGGTGAAATCCTGCAGCTCAAGGAAGCCATCAACACGATGGTGGACCAATTGAGAAGTTTCGCCGCCGAGGTCACGCGCGTGGCGCGCGAAGTCGGCACGGAAGGCAAGCTGGGTGGGCAGGCGATCGTGCCGGGGGTAGCCGGCACCTGGAAGGATCTCACCGACAGCGTGAATTCCATGGCGCGGAACCTGACGGCGCAGGTGCGCAACATCGCGGAAGTCACGATCGCGGTGGCGAGCGGCGATCTGTCGAAGAAAATCACCGTGGATGTGCGGGGCGAGATTCTCCAGCTCAAGGACACGACGAATACGATGGTGGACCAGTTGAACGCGTTCGCGGCGGAGGTGACGCGGGTGGCGCGCGAGGTCGGGACGGAAGGGAAGCTGGGCGGACAGGCGGTCGTGCCGGGGGT
>JAHFEW010000042.1:0-34802 GCA_023248215.1 Nitrospira sp. | reverse complement strand
TCAAGGACACGACGAATACGATGGTGGACCAGTTGAACGCGTTCGCGGCGGAGGTGACGCGGGTGGCGCGCGAGGTCGGGACGGAAGGGAAGCTGGGCGGACAGGCGGTCGTGCCGGGGGTAGCCGGCACCTGGAAGGATCTCACCGACAGCGTGAACGCCATGGCCAGCAACCTGACGGCGCAGGTGCGCAACATCGCGGAAGTCACGATCGCGGTGGCGAGCGGCGATCTGTCGAAGAAAATCACCGTGGACGTGCGGGGCGAGATTCTCCAGCTCAAGGACACGACGAATACGATGGTGGACCAGTTGAACGCGTTCGCGGCGGAGGTGACGCGGGTGGCGCGCGAGGTCGGGACGGAAGGGAAGCTGGGCGGACAGGCGGTCGTGCCGGGGGTGGCCGGCACCTGGAAGGATCTCACCGACAGCGTCAATGCCATGGCCAGTAACTTAACGGTGCAACTGCGAGATATGTCGAACGTAGCCACATCTATCGCGAATGGAGATCTGACGCGGCAGATTACGGTCGACGTGCGGGGGGAAATTCTGCAGATCAAGGACGTGATCAATCGCATGGTCGCCCAACTCAGCGCGTTCGCCAGCGAGGTCACGCGGGTCGCGCGGGAGGTCGGCACCGAGGGGAAACTCGGGGGACAGGCCATCGTGCCGGGCGTTCCAGGGACTTGGAAAGACCTGACGGAAAGCGTAAATCTCTTGGCAGCCAACCTCACGACGCAAGTGCGCGCGATCGCTGAAGTGGCGACGGCCGTGACGCAAGGAGACCTTACGAGGTCCATTCAGGTCCAGGCGCGCGGCGAAGTGGCGGAGCTCAAAGACAATATCAACGTCATGATCCGAACCCTGCGCGCGACGACGGATCAGAATACCGAACAGGACTGGCTCAAGACCAATCTGGCCAAATTCACGCGGATGATGCAAGGGCAACGGGACCTGACGACGGTAGGCGATCTGCTCCTGACAGAACTTGCCCCGCTGGTCAACGCACAATACGGCGCGATCTATCAGCGCGATACGGGGGACAAGCCATTGCTGCGCCTGTTTGCCAGCTATGCCGGCGAGGGAGGGGAAGACGTACCGGCGGAGATGAAGGTCGGGGTCGGACTCGTTGCGCAATGCGCGCGCGAAAAGCGACGCATCATACTGACCGACGTCCCGCCCGACTACATACGGATTCGTTCCGGGCTGGGCGAGGCGCAGGCGCGCAACGTGATCGTGTTGCCCGTCTTGTTCGAAGGCCAGACCAAGGCGGTCATCGAGCTGGCCACGCTGGCGGAATTTACTCCCACCCATGTGGCCTTTCTCGGACAATTGACGGAGACGATCGGAGTGGTCGTCAATACGATCGAAGCGACGATGCAGACCGAAGGCCTCCTGCAACAGTCGCAGAACCTGGCCACCGAACTCCAGGCCCAACAGAAGGAGCTCCAGCAAACCAACGAGGAGTTGGCCAAGAAAGCGCAACAGCTTGCCGAGCAAAATGCGGAGGTGGAACGGAAGAACCGGGAAATCGAGCAGGCCCGGCATGCGTTGGAAGAGAAGGCGCGAGAGCTGGCGCTGGCGTCCAAGTACAAGTCCGAGTTCCTGGCCAATATGTCACATGAATTACGGACGCCGTTGAACAGCATTCTGATTCTGGCGCAACAGCTCGGGGAAAATCCGGACCGCAATCTCAGTTCCAAGCAGGTGGAGTTTTCTAGAAATATTCATGCGGCCGGCGCCGATCTCCTCAATCTGATCAGCGACATCCTCGATCTGTCCAAGATCGAATCCGGCACGGTCACGGTCGAACCGGAAGAAGTGCTCTTCATGAAGGTGCGGGAGGCCACGGAGCGCAGTTTCCGCCACGTGGCCGAAGCCAGACAGCTGAGCTTCCACATCGACATTGACTCCCAATTGCCCCGCAGCATCGTCACGGACTTCAAGCGGTTGCAGCAGGTGTTGAAAAACCTCCTGTCCAATGCGTTCAAGTTTACGTCTCATGGTCACGTCACGTTCAGAATTCGCCGGGCGCTGGCCGGCTGGAGCTTGGACCATGCGGTGCTCAGCACCGTCCCAACCGTCGTGGCATTCGAAGTAAGTGATACCGGCATCGGCATTCCGGTCGAAAAGCAGAAGATCGTGTTCGAGGCGTTTCAACAGGCGGACGCGGGGACGAGCCGGCGGTTCGGCGGAACGGGACTCGGGCTGGCTATCAGCCGGGAATTGGCCATGCTGCTGGGCGGTGAAATCCGTTTGGTCAGCGCTCCCGGCGAGGGCAGCACGTTCACGTTGTATTTGCCGGAGGCCTATATGGGCGCCGCGCCGGAACTGATTCTTCCTAAATTCCAGATGCAGGAGCAGACGCCGTTGCTCGTGCAACAGGCCCACCGTTTGGAAGACATTCCGGACGACCGCGAAACCATCCTGCCCGGCGAACCGACCGTCTTGATCGTGGAGGACGACCCGCATTATGCCCGCGTGCTCCTGGGAGCCGTCCGGGAGAAGGGGCTGAAGGGCATCGTCACCGCCCATGGCCGTCTTGCCCTGAGCTTGACCCGGGAATACAAGCCGGTGGCCATCACGTTGGATATTTTCCTGCCGGACATGCTGGGTTGGACGGTCCTGAGTCACCTCAAACAGGATCCCGACACCAGGCATATTCCCGTGCAGATCCTGACCGTGGAAGAGGAACGATTGCACGGCCTCGGGCACGGCGCATTTGCCTACATGATTAAACCGACCACGACCGAAGACCTGGGTGAAACGTTCGAACGCCTGGTGGACTTCACGAAACCCAGACGCAAGCAATTACTGCTCGTAGAGGACAACGAGATCGAAAGCCGGAGCCTCTGCGAGCTTCTGAGCCACGAAGAGGTGGACATCGTTCCCGCGGACAACGGCACACGTGCCTGGGATCTGCTTTCTCAACAGCATTTCGACTGCGTCGTATTGGACCTTCGGCTGCCGGACATGTCCGGCAGCCAGATCCTCGAACGCATCCGTGAACATGACGCCTTGCGCAATCTTCCCGTGATCGTCTTCACAGGCAAAGACCTGAGCGAGGAAGAAGAGATTCATCTGCGGGAACTGTCTCAAGGGATCGTGTTGAAAGGCGTGCAGTCACCCGAACGGCTGTTGGATGAAGCGACCTTGTTTTTGCATTTGGTGGTGGCTCAGCTTCCACCGGAGAAGCAGCGGATGTTGGAACGGGTCCGGCAAAGCGATGACGCGCTGGTCGGCAAGAAGGTATTGGTCGTGGATGACGATATGCGGAATATCTTCGCTCTGACCAGTCTGCTGGAGCGACATGGAATGGATGTGACCAGCTGCGAAACCGGACGTGAAGCGATTCAAAAGGTGGAGGAGGATGAGGACCTCGACATGGTGCTGATGGACATCATGATGCCGGAAATGGATGGGTATGAGACCATGCGGCAAATCAGGCAAAACCCCCGCCATCGTTCGCTGCCGATTTTGGCGTTGACGGCGAAGGCCATGAAAGGCGACCGTGAACGCTGCCTGCAAGCCGGCGCGTCGGATTACATTGCGAAACCGGTCAATACCGATGAGTTGCTGGCGCTCTTGAGAATTTGGCTCTTCGGGCGCAAGAAAGCCATGGGAAAACCGTGACGGAATCGGAGCATAGAGCTGATGGCGTAGGGCTTATGGCGGGAGGCCAGGGCATGATGGGACGTTCGTTTCTTTCGAGTCTTGACTATAATACGCCCTATGCTATTGGCTATAAGCTCTTCGCTTCCTTGTTCGTGCCATACGCCATCAGCTCCTATCTTCCTTGCTAAGGAGTCGCTCATGAGCGAGATTCAGGCAAAAATCCTCTTGGTTGATGACGACGCCAGAAGTCTCGTGGCGATGGAGACATTGCTGACAGGACCGGGCCGCATCGTCATCACGGCGGATTCCGGACAGGAAGCCCTGCGACAGGTGCTTCGCCACGATTTTGCCGTCATTTTGCTCGATGTCCGTATGCCTAGAGTGGATGGGTTCGAGGCGGCCGAGTTGATACGGGAGCGTGAGCAGTCTCGCCATACTCCGATTATCTTTTTGTCGGCCGTCGATAAGCTGGAAGAAGACGTGTTCCGGGGGCTGGCGAGCGGAGCGGTGGATTATCTGTTCAAACCGGTCGTGCCGGAGGTCCTGCGGAGCAAGGTGTCCGTGTTCGTCGAACTGTACCGCATGCGCGAGCGGGTAAAGCTTCAAGCCGTCCGGCACGGTGAAGAGCGATTCCGCCTGCTGGTGGACAGCATTAGAGAATTTTCCATTCTCCTGCTCAGTCCCGACGGGACCGTTATCAGCTGGAACCCCGGCACCCGCCTGGTCGAAGGGTATGAGGCGCACGAAGTGATCGGCCGGAATCATTTGGAATTTTTCACGGCAGAGGATATTCGACGGGGATATCCCGCCCAGGCATTGCAGATGGCGGCGGCTGCCGGACAACATGAGGATGAAGGCTGGCGGGTGCGCAAGGACGGCTCGAAATTTTGGGCGAACGTCGTCATGACGGCCATGAACGACGACGCGGGCAAGCTGAACGGTTTCGCCCGTGTGGCGCGCGACCTGACCGAGCGCAAGGCCGCGGAGGAACAATTACGAAAGATCGCGGTAGAACTGGAACAGCGGGTCAGCGAACGTACGCGGGAATTGCGCGAATCCCAGTTGCGCCTACGAGACCTTGCTACCGAGCTCACTTTGACGGAACAACGTGAGCGCCGCCGGCTGGCCGGAGAACTACACGACTACCTGGCGCAGCTGCTCGTGCTGATCAGGATAAAAATCCGGCAAACGTCCTCCCATGTCAAGGAAACGGCCCCGACGTCCCTCCTCATGGAAGCCGATCGGGCCATTATCGATTCACTGAACTATACCCGATCGCTGGTCGCCGAATTGGCGCCGCCCGCCCTGCAGGAGTTCGGTCTCCTCGAGGGGTTCGGGTGGCTGGCGGAGCAAATGCAGAATCATGGCTTGACGGTGACGGTCAAAAAGAACATCCAGCATGTCGTCCTGGATGACGATCAGGCGGTGCTCGTGTTTCAATCGACGCGTGAGTTGTTGTTCAACGTGTTGAAACATGCCGGCACCAACCAGGCGGAAGTGACTATCGATAGGAACAGCGACGGCCATCTCGTCGTGACGGTGAAGGACGAGGGGCGTGGATTCAACCTCGATGAAATGACCGGACAGAGTGATGAGCGTAAACGGTTCGGACTCTTCAGCGTGCGGGAGCGGACGGAGGCCATGGGCGGCCGCCTGGTGGTGACATCCGTCCCCGACCAAGGGACCTGTGCGGCATTAATCATTCCCTACTGGCCTGCCGATCGCAGGCCGGTTGCGCAACCTGGTCCGTCGTCGCTACCGGCAAGTCCGGTGATTCCGAGAGAGGCAGAATCGCTGCTGTCCGCAGAGTCCCATGGCCTCGGCGAAGGGAGTTTTTCATCCGGCGCTGATCCGGCTCATGGCAAGGTGCTTCGCATTCTATTGGCCGATGACCATGCGATGGTGCGGCAGGGGCTGCGCAGTATCTTGGACGCCTATCGGGACATTTCCGTGGTGGGTGAAGCGGCCGATGGAGAGGAGGCGGTGGAACTGGCCGGGTTGCTGGCTCCGGATGTGATCGTCATGGATGTGAACATGGCCAGAATGGACGGCCTCGAAGCCACACGCCGGATCAAAGCCAATTGGCCGGGGATGATCGTCGTCGGTCTCTCGGTATCCACGCGTGGTCAGGTGGAATCTCTCCTTCTAGAGGCAGGTGCCAGTTGTTATGTCTCCAAGGAGGCAGCGGGCGACCAATTGTATGGCGCGATCGTAAAGGCTGTGCAACAGGAACCCAGCACCTGTCAGACGCTAAAGGGGGAGAACGCAATACGGACCGGTCAGCCTCCTCTGTGATCCACAGCCTGCCCTGTTCTCGCTTCTCAGGTAGCCCTATGTAGCATGTGCACTGAATGCGTGACCGGGATGGAAATTCCTCACGCGATCAGAAATATCCCGGACGATGTCAGACGGTTCATTCAGGCCAATATCGAGTCCATTGCACAACTGGAGGCTCTATTCATTTTTTGCGACCCTCTCGATATCAAATGGGCGGGGCGGCGATCGGCCAAGCTGTCCGCTTTGACTTCGAATGGGGTTGAAGCTGCAGTCGAAGTAGAGCATTCCTCGGTATAACCAAATCGCTGCATCGGCAATATTTCGTCGCCACGCCAGGTGGCTTGACCGATTGCTCGGACACTCTCGAACAGGGGATCGATGGCGTCCCAGATCTCAGGCCAGACTGAGCGGGCCGAGCGGCCCATCGCCCAGGGGTGTTTATCACCAAGAATGGGCCGCCATGCGTCGTTATACAGCAGCCATCCTTCGGCACCCCAATAGATTGCCATAGGAAACTGGGCGCTGAGGCAGATGCTCAAGGTTGACGTCAGTACCGATGGCCACTGTTCAATCGGCCCGAGCGGAGACGTGCTCCATGGGTAGGCACGAATGCGCTCCCCCATATCGCCACCGCCGGCAAACCAATGAGAGGTGGTGGTAGCAGTCATTTCCGTGCCGAGGGAATGATGATCATGACAGCGGTCTGATCCATCCTGAGGAGCGCGCATGGTTGCACAATATTTCCCTCCACCAGGTGTGAGGGTATTATGAGAATTGCTTCACACGGTGGCCAATTAGCAAAACTGATATATGTATCCAATATTATTGGGAAACTCTTGTACTGCGATTCACACTGATCCACCCACTAGTGAAACCCCCTAGTTTGTCCTGTTTTGCGACGGTGGGTGTCCTATTTGGGAGAGGAAGGAGGCGGTAACTCAGGGGCGGCATTGTCCATCACTCGTACGGCTCGACCATTCTTATCAAGCTTGAGTGTGATTCGTTGGCCGACGGAGAGATTAATGAAAAGCTCGGGTTTGACAATCTGAAATGCCACTTGCTTCCCCAGATCAGTGGTGATCGTACCTTTTTTTTCTGCCAGATTCACCGCTCCAAGTATTCCCGAGACCGTATCATAATCCTCAACTGGAGCCTCAGCGAGCACTGGAGTGAGCCTAAGAGCGTGAAATTCCACGAGCGTGCCGAACAGGATCCCTCCAACTATCCCTCCCATGACCATTCCACGAAGAACGGATTGTATCCGGCGAGCTAAAGTATGCTCAGGCATGATCCATCTTCTCCTTTCTTCTGTGCGCGCGTCATGCGAACAGGGGTTCTGTCAGATCGTCGTTCCTTGGTGAACCGGGCATGAGCGGCGGCTGAGGAGTCGGTGGTGGCTCTGGTTGGGGATCGGTTGGTTTTGGAGGAGCCGTCGGCCCGGGTCCTGGTTGAGGTATCGGAGCCGGCACCTCGTCCGATGAGAGACCCGTACCGGCGATCAGAATGCCGCTGATACAGACGGCGGTGAACATCACATTCATCCTGAGGTCCCCCTCTTCTTACCGGCTGCCGGATTCTGATCGATCTTTGGTGTGATCCTTTTATTGTGAATTCACACCGGAAGCAGCCGGCACCGATTCCACCACCATTTTGTGACAGATCTCAGCGCATCGCCGGCATTCCTTGGCACAGTCACCACAGAGAGCATGATGCGGAGCATGCTGCTCACAGACGCCGGCACAGAGTTCACAGAGTTCTGCGCAGAGCGCGCAGGCGCGGAGAGCAAACGCGGAGGCGCGGCCCATCCATTGCGCTGCGAGCAAGCAAATGTCGGCGCAATCACGGCAGAGCCTGATGCAACGGGCTGTCAAATCTTGGGCGGCCTGATGCGACATGCCGATCATGTCATCCGCGCAGGTATTGCAGATACGCGCACAATCTAAGCAGGCTTCGATACAATCTTCCATATGCTGCCCTACGGAATGCTCTCCTCCATGGGAAGATTTCATGGTCATTGCCTCACCTCCATCCGCAACCAACTCATAGACTCTGTTCTAAATTTATTCTGAATCGCTGGAACCGGCCACTAGGGAAACCTCTCGGTCTCACCCTGGTCGCTAGGGTAGTGACTAGCTGTGAAGTTCAGGATCGATTGAGCTATGGTTCCTGTCCTGGGCATGTGCTCTGCAGTATTGAGAGGGAGTGCCAGAATGAAAAAGAAGGAGTTTTATGATCATACGGGGGTGGGCTTGGCACAGGCCGTGATAAATCTCTCCCCATTGCTGGTACCAGGACGAAATTGCTGGCGTCGTGAACAGATTGAGAAAGCGGCCTTTCTTATCGACGGGCAAGCATATTTTCAAGCATTCCGAGATGTGGCGTTACAAGCCAAACACTCCATCATAATTGTGGGTTGGGACCTCGATACCAAAATCGACTTGGTACGAGGGGACGGCGAATCATCGGAGTTCCCCACAAAGCTCGGTGAATTTCTGACCGCCTTGTTGCGACGTAAACGAAAGCTGCGCGTCTATGTGCTCAATTGGGACTTTGCGATGATTTATGCGTTGGAGCGTGAATGGATGCCGACGGCCGAACGGGGATGGAGCGGCCATCGTCGGCTCTCCTATCAGGTCGACGGCCAGCATCCCATGGGCGCATCGCACCATCAGAAGGTAGTGGTCATCGACGACACGATTGCCTTCGTCGGCGGACTGGATTTGACGAAATCCCGATGGGATACGAGGGCGCATTCGTTCCAAGACCCCCGGCGGGTGGATGCAGATGGAACCCCCTATGCTCCTTTTCACGATGTCCAGATGATGGTCTCCGGCGAAGCGGCCGGTGCCTTGGGGGATCTGGCCCGAACCCGCTGGCTCAATGCAACTGGACGGCGGCTCCCTCAACCGGGTCGGCGTCCGGTGCAGGAACTCTGGCCTGCTTCTTTGCCGCAGGATGTGGAGCAGTGCTCCGTGGGCATTATGCGCACGCAACCTGCCTATGAAGGGCATGTCGAGATTCGCGAAATCCAGCAGGCCTATCTCGACGGGATCAAGAGCGCCCGGGAGTCCATCTATATCGAGTCCCAATATTTCACGGCACATGTGATCGGTCGTGCGCTCGCGGCTCGCTTGTCTGAGCCGGAAGGGCCTGACGTGGTGCTGGTCTTACGCCACAATTGTGACGGCTGGTTGGAATGCCAGACGATGGACACATTGCGGGCCCGAGTATTGAGCGATATGGAGTTGGCCGATCATTATGGTCGACTGCGTGTCTGTGCCCCGACAGTCCCTGGGACGGGTGGAGCGGAGAAGGTTGATGTGCACAGCAAAGTGCTCATCGTGGATGACGATTTCGTCTGTCTGGGCTCCGCCAACGTTTCGAACCGTTCCATGGGGTTCGATACCGAATGTAATCTCGCGCTCGAATCCTGCGGGCAGCCGCACATACGGACCGTCATTGCAGCGCTTCGTAACGGGTTGATCGGTGAGCACCTCGGGGTTAAGGCGGATGTGGTGGCAGAGCAGATCTGTTGCGTCGGTTCGCTGACTGGTGCGATCGATGCCTTACGCGGGGGAGATCGAAGCTTGGAAGATGGGTGTTTCGACAATAGCGAGACTGCCGCTGCGCTGATTCCTGAAAATCTACTGGTGGATCCGGAACGTCCCATGGTGGCCCAGGAGATCTTAGGCACCATGATCCACCGTAAAGAACGGGAATATATCCGACGCCGTGTGTTTATCGCAGTATCGGTGTTGGCGGCCATCGGAGCCTTGGCTGCGGCATGGCGTTGGACGCCGATGGGCGAGCGCATCCATGTCGAGAGTCTGGTTGACGCCGTGCAGGCCATGGGACGGGGGCCGGTGGGATTCCTAACCGTGCTGTGCGGCTATATCGTGGGTGGGTTTCTCGCGATTCCGATTACGCTGCTCATCGTCGTGACGGTCATCGCCTTCGGTGCCTTGCTCGGAGCACCGTTCGCTTTGGCGGGATCGCTGCTGAGCGCCGTCACCCTATTCGCTCTGGGGCGCAGATTGGGAAGGTATCGCGTCCAACGGTTCGCCGGACGTCGTGTCGCTCACTTGAGCCGACGCCTCGCCGAACGCGGATTGTGGGCCATTCTCATGGTCAGGATATTGCCGATTGCCCCCTTTTCGATGGTGAATCTCGTGGCCGGCGCCACGCCTCTATCTCTGCGGGACTTCATTCTGGGAACCACGCTCGGCATGACTCCCGGCATCGTGGTGACGTCGGCCTTTATCGATCGTCTGGAGGAGGCGGTGCGAGAACCGAGTCCTCTGGCCTTTGCTGTACTGGGAGTGCTGATCACGGGCGCCTGGGTCGGCGCGTGGTATCTGTCGCGGCGCTTGCCGGCAAGGCGTCATATCGCCGGTTCGGTCACCGGCGAACAGTCAACGCCCTCATGTAATGCCCACCGGGAAGGGGCCGATCGAGATGCGCATACAAGTGGCCTCTTATAATATCCATCGTGGGTTCGGGAAGGACGGGCGGTATGAGCCTCAGCGCATTCTCCGGGTGCTGCAGGAAATGGAGGCCGACATTGTCGCGCTACAGGAAGTCGATGTGTTGAGGCCGGATACGACCCACATTTTGCCTTGGCTGGCGGCCAAGACGAAGATGACCGCTGTAGCCGGGCCGGTGCGGTCACGACCGGAAGGCGACTATGGAAATGCGGTGCTCACAAAACTGCCCGTCGAGAAGGTGAGACGCTGGGATCTCTCCATTGGTGGACACGAGCCACGCGGCGTGCTGGATGTGGACATGAACTGCCATGGCCGATCCATCCATGTATTGAATACCCACCTGGGGCTCTGGCCGTTAGAACGCCCGCGACAAGTTCAACGACTGCTTGAACTTCTTGACGTGGAGCGACGGGAATTGACGATCCTCATGGGTGATCTCAACGAATGGTGCGTTTGGGGAAAGTCGCTGCGAATATTGTGGCGGGTATTCGGCCGTCCGACGGCCCCATTAACCTTTCCTTCCAAATGGCCGATGTTGGCGCTGGATCGGATCTGGGTCGCACCAGCGCCTGCTCTTGTAAACGTTCAGGCGCACAGTACCGCCTTGAGCGAAACGGCATCAGATCATTTGCCCGTGAGGGCGGAAATCAATCTTGGGCATGAAGGCAATGTCCTGACGCAGGCCTAAGTCTGAGAGACCAAGGGCATTTCAGTTGCCTGCGGAAGTTCGATCGAATATTGGCCATGCCCGAGATAGCTCAACCGAAGCTGCCCGATTCGGCTGAGGCGGTCCACCTCTGAAAAGACCTGGTTCCAGGTCAGACCCGGACAGGCCCGGACGAGCATGTCGAGATCACATTTTTGCAGCCCCGAGAACACATCCAGAATAGTGGCGGCCACATCATTGTCCGGGGTAGTTCGTGCCGGTTCTTTTCTCTGAACCTGGCCATCGGTTTTGCGCAGCTTGCTGAATTGCATCGAGCAGACAGGGCAATAGGTATGCGTCAGGTGATATTCCCCACTCGATAGATGATGCGTCCCTAAGAAAGCGTCCAGAGTATCCCACTGCTCTCTGTTGCCCTCGGCTTGCACATTCTCTCGTACTCTGTTGCAGACACAGCATATAGGGATGACTATGGCGGCGCTCATGATGCCCTCCCCTCTCGTGTGACTACCGCGGGCCGACTCTCGACGCATGGTAAGAAGATTGGTAGTAAGTGAGAACTAGGAGAAATCCTAGTTCTCAGAGGGGGTGTAGTTGAAAAGAGGACGCCGGGGAGATCCGCATTCAAGCCCCCCGACGTCTTGGCCAAGGGGCTTGGCCTTATGCCCGCTGCTCAACGCGAGCTATGGGAATCCGATGAATCATGCGCCAATTGTTGGATCGTGGTCGCGGTCCCCATGTCGGATGCCTCGATTTTTACATGGTCTCCGACTTTGAAGGCACAGCCTTCCTTGCTTCCGACCACGAATCCTGATCCCCTCGCGACATCTTCATTTGCCTTCGGATCTCTGGAGCCGACGACATCTTTCAGTTGGCTCGGATCTCTGGTCAACGCGCCCCCTTCCTTTTGAGTGCCTTTGGGCATCACCACGGAATCAGAGGCTTGCCCATGCTTAGCCTGTTCCTGCATGTACGGAGTCGGCGGAATTTCGCTGCGCTCTTTCAGGCCTTCGCGGCTCGTTGACAATTGGGCACCTTTGCCGCCGGCACAGACCACATTCGTATCCTTCGTTACCCGCAAGCTGATATCTTGTCCGCGATTTCCCTTGATGGAATATTCCTCACCGTGAATGCGGCTGATTTTCCCAATAATGGTTTCGGACCCACCCATAATGACATTGAATGATGTCCCTCCCGAACTTAAGCCTATGCCTTGTTGTCCTTTTTCGTCGGTGGTTTCTCCTTTTGTGGTTCCATCTGCCGCTATGGCAGGCCCGCAGATCGCCAGTAGGCCTGCGAATGTTATGGCAGCTGTTCCCATTGCCTTTGTATATCTCATGACGCGCTCCTTGGTGGAATGTAACATGCCTCCATCGATCCGTTGCGGCATGTATCGGATCTTCCATTGCATATCTCTGCTCATATCGTGACGGCGAGGCTCGCACATCTGGATATAACCCTAGTCATATGACGTTTTTAGAAGCGGAAGGAGAGAGGGGATTTAAGAAGAGTGGTCATTGCCGCCGGCGGGAAGGGTGTATTGTGCTTCAATGGCGTCACGGATTAATCGGCGGCTATCGGAAGCCGGTAAGCGTCTCTGGTCTTCGATCTCACGCACCGCATCTGCCAGCGCTTCGTCCTTGATGGACTCACTCATCCATGCAGAGTAATGATGCTGTCGGAGGTGATGCAACCAGGTCGCGTCATCGACCCCTTCACCAATCTGCATGAATAGGATGAGGTTTTGCGCGCGCAGATTGAGTGTGCCGGTCGGGCCCCTGAAATAAAAACTGCGGTCGGGAGGTAACTCACCTTCGGCATACTTCCGCCGGTGTCGACGCCGCTCTAGTGCGCTCGGTACAATGTGCAAGGTAAAGGGTGGTTCGTGATCGGCCCGGTCCCAGACGAGGGCTCGACCTGGTTCAAGCTCGGTTACTGCCATGGTCGGTGCCGGCTGGTGGATCGCTGTGCAGTATGTCCTGATCGTATTCTCCGGCGATTTCCCCAGAGCAATCACCGTATCCGCGGTTTCCAGGATCGAGGGTTCGATCTGGTTGGGGTGAACGGTGACATAGATCATGCAGGCTAACTCCTTCGCGCGTGCGAGCGAAGTGGGATTGCCTCCGATAGGAAGCAGGTGGTGCGTTTCATCCACCAGCATCCAATGCGGCCGGCCGGTTTTTGCACGGAATTCCTGTAGCTTGGGAAGTAATCCCAGAAAAAATGACGGCCGGTCTTTCAACGGCAGACCGACGAGATTCACCACCACATGATTGTTTGGGCTGGCCAAGGCCGTGAGAATTTCAGTAAGGCTGGGACCATCCTGTGCGGTGCCCAGGACGATCGCCTGTGGGAAGCTTTCGTAATCACCTTCCGGATCGATGACACATAATTGATAACCTTGTTCGCCGAGCCGCTCCAAAAGACCGATGGCAAGCGTTGATTTTCCGCTGCCCGACGTGCCGGCGAGCAGGAGATTTTGTCGAGCAGGGCGCAGGGTGACTTCTTCACCCGTCTCACGCCGGCCCAATAGAATGTGATGCCGGGAGACGCTCCGTTCCGCCATTTCGAGATCATTATTCAAGAGGTCAGCGATCAGCTCACTGACCCCTATGCCGTGGTCTCCTGTCGTCGTGCAGTCCGCCGTTTCTTTCAGCATGGGGACGGCATTCGCGACGGCCGCAGCGTACTCGCTCGACATCAACAAGACATGGTCGTTTTCTCCATCACCGACTGCGACGATGTTGCGCGGTGACAATTCTAATTCCTTCAGCGCGGCGGTCAAGCCGGTGGCCTTGTTGATTTCTGCGGGGAGAATCATGACGGCGCCTTTGTTGAAGACGATGCGCAGTTCGAGGCCGAGATCTCTGATTACATCCAAGACGACCGTCTCATAAGGCACGCGGGTCGCTACGATGGACTGTCCGATGCTGAGGTGTTGTACACCGCGACGTTGCAGCTCCTCCACGAAGGCCGGTGGAGGGACGGGGGCGAGAAGGGTCTGTTCAATCGTCGCCGGACGATACAGTACGGCGCCGTTTTCCGCCACCACGCGCTCGCATAGCGAGACTTGGGGAAAAATATCCAACAACTCCGGCAAGAGCCGTCCCGTCACCAGGATCAATTTGCGACCGGATGCCACCAGGCGTTCAATGGCAGCGACGGTGTCCGCGCTGACAGTTCCCGCGGAGGCCAAGGTCCCGTCATAATCGGCTGCCAACGCTAAATAGCGCATCTCGCTCATCCCTCCTAATGACCACCGGTCCATCTCTGTCTGGTCACGCGGCTTAACCTATACAGCCTTCAATTCCTCGGGACAGCTAGGAAGTCTCCTAGGGAGGTTACGAGCTGGCGGCTTCCCTTATCCGTGACACAAGAATGTAGAGACGAGGTGTAGAGATATGACCTGTTCCAATCATGGCTCCTGGTTTCGACGATATTGCATGACGCTCTCCCTCGCTACAGCGTTCGCGGGATGCACGACCCTGGTCGCACCGACCCAACAGGGTCCGGCGACCGAGTCGAGTCAGCGTTGCGTGCCTGCCATGACTAAGCGGGCACGCGCGGCTCCGTCGAGAGTGTATGAGGCTCGAGCCGACTCGACGGCTCTGGCCTCGTCCCGATTCAGTGCCGATGCCTTACGGGTGGCCGAAGTGATAGGAGTCTTGCCGGTGCTGAATGAGATTGCGGCGCTGCAAGCTTCCCCGGGACAGGAGCCTCTGGACATGTTGATCAGCCGGCAGCGATTGACCGACCAGGTGCTATTGACCCTGTTTGAGGTTGCCTCCTCCACGGCTGAACTGACCTGTGAGCGGGATCGGGCTGACCAGGTCGCCGATCGTATCGACGAAGTCGACAACGCACGGGTGAAGCGCCTGACCATTGCTTCGATCGTGCTTGGGGGGATCGCAGGCATCATTTCCGGTGGTGTGGGTTTGGCCGCCGGCGCGAGTACCGCCGGGGATGCTGCGGACGTGGCAGGAGGACTGTTGGCTTCCTGGTTCGGAGTGTCCGCACTGTTCACCCATTCCGAAGTCGAGTTTCGGCACGACAGGAATGCGCTGCAAGAGGTGTGGAGCGATCCGCCGGAACCGCAGTTATTTTCGCCTATCGTGTGGCGTTTTCTGCATAGGGCCCATACGGCAGGGGCAGATACTCCCCGTGAACAAGTCGTCAATGCCTGGCGCCAGGGAGGCCGATTGGGCGAAAACGGGTCGGATAACGAACAGCAACGGCAGAACCTCTTCTTCGGTCCGGGGGGCCGCTATGCGGCGTCGGAGTTGCGCGCGCGTGCCTCCATGTTGGAAACCCTGGAAGCGTCGATCAGACTGATGCATGAAGAATTGGAAGTGCTGCTTCGGGAAATCGCCGGCCATTCGGTTCAATCTCCCGAGACGCATTCATAATAAGGAGGGGTGCGATGCGGTCTAAAAGCGTGCAGACTCAAGATTCAGGTCTTTTCTGCCGGGTTGCGAACGAGGCCTCTCGTGTGCTGGGAAGCGTGACGGCCTTCGGGATCGCGCTGGGAATTGTGATCCTCTGGGGGGTGACGGGGCCATTGTTTGATTACAGCGACACGTGGCAACTGGTCATTAATACCGGGACAACCATTGTCACGTTTCTCATGGTGTTCCTGATTCAAAATACCCAGAATCGGGACAGCGCGGCGATACAACTCAAGCTCGATGAAATGATACGAGCCACGCAGGGAGCTCACAATGCCCTCCTCGATCTCGAAAAACTCAGCGCGAAGGACCTCGAGGACGTTCGAGCCCTTTATCAAGAATTGGCTGAGAAGGCCCGCCACAATAAGAAGGGCGGATGGGGAGACACCGGCACGCCGGAGGTCAATCCGGCATAGGACCCGCCCTGGGAATCTATCCGGGCCCTTCCTTGAACGGGCTCAGGTCGTTCGTCGCAGGTCCATTGAGGACTTTCCCAAATTTGTCGAATCGCGAGCCGTGACAGGGACAATCCCATGTTTTTTCCGAATGGTTCCAAGCCACAATGCAGCTCAGATGCGGGCACACGGCGGAACATTTGTGCAGGACGCCTTGTTCGTCTCGGTAGGCTGCGATTTTGGTGAGTCCGTCCCTCAGCACTGCTCCCTGTTCTTTCGCGATGTCATGTTCGGTTTCCACGTCGCCCCCGGTGACCCAGTCGGTATATTGGGCGACGACGTTCAGTGATTCGCGTATAAATGCTCCGGCTGCTCGAACCGGCTGGCGCGAAGGATCATAGAGGGACGCCCAGGCGGACTCGCGCCCCATAATGAGGTCGGTGATCAACATGCCGGCGATGGTGCCATGGGTCATTCCCATGCCGGAGTCGCCCGTCGCAATGTACATATTGTCCGCATCCCCGGGGTTTCGGCCGATGAAGGCCAGGCCATCGACGGGCTCCATCACTTGCCCGGACCATCGAAATTCTATGGTCTCGATCATGGGGAAGCGCTCCCGTGCCCAAGCCTCTAGTCGTCCGTACCGAGCCTCGCCATCGTCAGCCTGTCCAGCCTTATGGTCCTCACCCCCGACGATGAGTATGTCCTGCTCGCCTCCCTGTTGCAAAGACCGGCGCTGGATTCGTACATAGTGGTAGGGGTCGAGTGTATCCCAATACAACACCGGTTCAATCGATCCGGCTGGTATGGTTGCTCCAATCACATAGCTGATGTAGGCAGCCTGTTTCGTATGAATCGTCACCGTATTGTTGATCGGCGTATTGGTGGCAATGACGACCGCATCAGCGGTGACCAGGCAACCGTGACTCGTTTTCAGCCGCGCCTGATTTCCGCTTTCCACACTGGTGACATGCGCATCACTAAACACACGTCCTCCTCTCTCCTGAATGGCCCGCACGAGGCCGGAGACATATTTCAAGGGGTGAAATTGCGCTTGTCGCGGAAACCGTAAGCAGGGACCGGTGCGAAACATATTGCCCGGCAGCCGGTCGAGACGCTCCACATTGGTGAGGCCCGCGCGCAGGGCCGCCTGCCATTCTTCGTCGATTATCTTGGGCGAGTCATCAGGCGGAGAAAACAGATAGCCGTTCAGACGTGTGAAGTCACACTCGATCCGTTCCTGCGTTCGCACCCGGTCAATCCAGTCGATGGCTGCCGTATGACTCTGCGCAGCCAGTCGCGCGCTTGATACACCATGCAGACGTTCGATCTTGACATAGCCATCATCGATCGCATTCGAGAGATGTGCCGTCGTCCGCTGAGTCATGCCTCCGCCTGGAGGGCCGTCGTTCAAGAGGATGATGGACTTGCCCTCCCGCACCAGACAATAGGCCGTCGTCAGCCCAGCGATCCCAGTGCCGACGATACACACGTCGGCGTGGGCTCCCGTGACCAAGGGAGGCAAGGCTCGCACATCTTCCGACATCCAGATCGAGGTGGTCTGTCCAGACTCATTCTTCATCGTGATCTCCTTGCGTAAGGCGGCCTATCGGTTGAATAGCTCTGAGCCTATAGAGGAGGGTTCTATGAAGACAGCTAGGCATGGACCTAGTTCTGCGCATTCTGCACGCCTGGGGAGGTCCGGAGGCTAGGGGTTATCCGAGTTGGCGGCAGGAGGGCGCATGGGTAATTTGAAGCAGCAATTGCGGCTCGCAAGCAATGGAAAATCATATGACGATTTGTCCCTATGACTGCGGCACCTGTGCGGACCCGTCTTGTCGACAGGATGGGTGTAAACACATCAACGAGACTATCTGGGAAATTTGCGATGGGTGCGGTGAACCGGTCGCTTGCGTCAATTGCGTCCATTTTTGCCTTGCCTGTATCCAAGCCTCAAAGCGGGAACTCTCCAATAGTGGATAACTAAGGTGTGGCCATGCCTCGATCACTCTGGAAGGGGTCAATCAGTTTTGGACTCGTGAATATTCCGGTGGTCCTTTATTCGGCGGAAAACCGCAATAGCTTCGATTTGACTCTGTTAGACCGGCGCGACATGAATCCGGTCGGATTCAAGCGCTACAACAAGGAGACTGGAAAAGAGGTGACCTGGGATCAGATTGTGAAGGGGTATGAGTACGAGAAGAGTCGCTATGTCGTCCTAACCGACGAGGATTTTCGGCGCGCGAACGTGGAAGCCACTCAAACCATAGACATCGTGAGTTTTGTGCGGGCTGAGGACATTGCACCGACCTCCTTCGAAACGCCCTACTACCTGGCGCCCGATAAGCGGGGTGAAAAGGGCTACGCGCTATTGCGCGAGACCTTGAAGAAGACCAGCAAGGCGGCAATTGCCACCGTCGTGATTCGAACAAGGCAGTATATTGCCGCGCTGATTCCGTTGAGCGACATGATTGTGCTGAATACCCTGCGTTATGCGAATGAGCTTCGACCCAGTAAGGACCTCGAAATTCTGGCCAAGAGCTTAAAAGCCGCTGGCGTCACGCCACGCGAGTTGGACATGGCCACCAAACTGGTAGAGGAAATGTCGGATGCCTGGAAGCCGGCCCAGTACAAAGACACCTATCATGAGGATTCGATGCGTTTGATCCACAAGCGGATTAAGGCGGGGAAAACGGAAATCATCACGGCGCCGTCAAAAGATGAAGAGAAAGAGAAACCAGGCAGCGCTAAGGTTATCGATCTTATGGCCCTCCTCAAGCGAAGCGTGCAACGGTCCGGGAAACCAAAACGACAGACGCCGAAGAGTGAGCGACATGCCAGTCGCAAAACTGCATGAATCGACCGATGAGATCTGCCGTCGCCATTGCCACTACCGGAGCCAGCTCGAATCGATCAGTCGAGGAATCCGTCCGGTCGGCTCGCGCTGCCGGCCTGCATTATGTGCTCGATCTCACCCCGGGCATTGCCCGCAAGAGTCAGGGGAAGAGATCCTATTACATTCGCCCCAATGGCACGCTCATACGAGATCAAGCTTGCTCGCGACGGATTCAATCACTCGTCATTCCACCCGCCTGGACTGACATCTGGATCTGCATTGATCCGCAGGGGCATCTGCAGGCGACCGGGTGGGATGTCAGGGGACGCAAGCAATATCACTATCATCCCCGATGGAATCACGCTCGAAATGAGACTAAATACGATCGCATGCTCACCTTCGGCCGACTGCTACCTAGGATACGCAGGCGGGTGGCCGCAGATCTGAGACGGCCCGGGTTGCCGAGAGATAAAATTCTGGCCACCGTGGTTCGACTTCTCGAAACGACGTTGATACGCATCGGAAATGAAGAGTATGCGCGGACGAACGAGTCTTTTGGACTAACGACTCTGCGGGATCGTCATGTGAAGGTGAAGAGCTCCATATTGCGATTTGAGTTCCGAGGGAAAAGCGGGATCCGCCATAATGTGGATATCACCGACCGGGGCTTGGCTCGCGTCGTCAAACAGAGCCAGGATCTGCCAGGCTATGAACTCTTTCAATATGTTGATGAAGAGGGGTCCCGTCATTCCATCACGTCGAGTGATGTCCACGTGTACTTGCGGCGCATCGCAGGCCAGGACTTCACGGCCAAGGATTTCCGCACCTGGGCCGGCACGGTATTGGCGGCGCGCGCGCTCAGAGAATAGGAGGGCCAATGCGAGTCGCTAACCAAGGCGAAACGGAATGTTGCAGCCGCGATCGGGGCGGTGGCGATGCAGCTGGGTAATACGAAGGCCGTGTGCCGCGAGTGTTATGTACATCCTGAAATTGTACAGGCGTACTTCGATGGGACCTTACTGACCAGTCTCAGCCGGACGATGCGGCAGGAATCGCCGCGGTCGTTGAGGCACCTCCCGCCTGAAGAACCCGCCGTTCTCAACTTCCTCCGCGAACGAATCCTGCATTCCAACCTCTCGACAACCGGGACGAACGGGGGAAGGTGATTATGAAGGCTCTGGCCACAGCGGTCGTACCGGAGAATCCAGGTGAGAGGCCTGCACCGTGCCGTATGCCACTCGGAGCTCATGTAACACATGAGGGAGTGGAGTTCCGTTGTTGGGCACCGAAGCCTGCCAAGGTGGAAGTCGTCCTTGAACCTAAAGGAACGGTGTATGCGCTGACGCGAGAGGCCGATGGATATTGGACTGGGCTGGTGCGAGAGGCATCGGTCGGCATGACCTACCGGTATCGACTGGATGGAGAGCAACTCTGTCCGGATCCCTGTTCACGTTTTCAACCCAGCGGACCCCATGGTCCGTCATTGATCGTCGATCCTGATGCCTTTGATTGGAGAGATCACGCGTGGTCAGGCCTTACCATGCACGGGCAAGTGATTTACGAATTGCATATCGGCACGTTCACCCCTGAGGGGACATTTGATTCCGCCATGACACGGCTCGACGCGCTGCAGGATCTTGGAATCACGGTCATCGAGGTCATGCCGGTGGCGGAATTTCCCGGTCGATGGAATTGGGGATACGACGGAGTCGGTCTCTATGCGCCGGCTCATATCTATGGTGATCCTGACGCCTTGAAACGATTCGTGGATGAAGCGCACCTGCGTGGACTCGGGGTCATCCTCGACGTGGTGTACAACCATTTGGGGCCGGAGGGGAATTATCTGCCGGCGTTCAGCGACGACTACTTTACCGATCGATATCCCAATGAGTGGGGGCAAGCGATTAACTTCGACGGGCCGGGCTCTCAGGGAGTTCGTGAATTTTTCATCCACAACGCCTGTTACTGGATCGAAGAGTTTCATTTGGATGGGCTCAGGTTGGATGCGGTCCATGCGTTTCATGATGCCGGTCCTGTCCATGTGGTGGCAGAACTGTCCCAAGCGGCCAGGCGGGCGGCAGGGAAGCGATCGATCATCCTGATGGCCGAATGTGAAGCGCAATGGGTCTGTACCATTCAGGCTGTCGCGCAGCATGGATGGGGATTGGATGGAGTCTGGAGCGAGGACTTTCATCACACGGCACGCGTGGCGGCAACCGGGCGAAGCGAAGGGTATTACACCGACTATCGTGGAACACCACAAGAGCTCATTTCATGCGTGAAGCGGGCGTTTCTCTATCAAGGCCAGCGATATCAGTGGCATGGCAAATTGCGGGGAACCGTCGTGTCGCGCGAGCCTGCCGAAGGGTTCGTCTTCTTCATTCAAAACCATGATCAAATTGCGAATCAGTTGCGAGGGGATCGTCTGCACCAGAAGACTAGTCCTGGCGTCTATCGCGCCTTGACGGCTCTGCTGCTGTTGGCTCCGGAAACTCCCATGTTGTTCATGGGCCAAGAATTCGCCGCCTCTTCGCCGTTTTTATTTTTTGTGGATTTTCCACCGGGCGAACTGGCCGGGCAGATCCATCAAGGTAGAAAGGAATTCTTGGCCCAATTTCCGAGTTATGGCTCACAGGACGCACAGGCAGCCATCATCGACCCCTGTGCCCCTGCAGTCTTCGAACGTTCGAAACTCGATTGGTCGGAACGCGACCGGCACAGTGAGTGCTATGCCCTGCACCGCGATCTGCTTCGACTCAGGCGCGAGGATCCGGTCATTGCGCAACAAGCGCGCGACCGCGTCGATGGCGCCGTGATCGGACCAGCGGCGTTCGTGCTGCGTTATGCCAGTCAAGCGGGGGATGACCGACTCCTTCTCGTGAATCTTGGCGCCGATCTCGACTATCGGCCGGCCCCGGAGCCGCTGCTCGCTCCGCCGGTAGGGCATTCATGGGAGCTCCTGTGGTCCAGCGACGCGCCACTGTATGGAGGACCAGGCGTCATCGAGCCATTGACTGAAGCAGGCTGGCTGATGCCGGGCGGATCGGCGGCATTCTATGCGGCCATGCGCCACTGACGTTGTGATGCACAGGGACGGGATGAGACAGAGTGATGGCTACCACGCTTCAAAGCGGTAATATGATTCTGACTGTGCCCCGCGAGCGCCTTCAGGACAATGACGCCTGGCTCTCCAAGGAATGGCTGGTGACGAACGGCCTCGGCGGCTATGCCTCCGGGACTTTGCTCGGTGCGCCGACGAGGCGTTACCACGGCATGTTCGTACCGGATCTACCGTCGCCTTGGGGGCGAACGGTCATGATTCCTCGTCTGGATGAAGAAGCCATCGTCGATGGCGAATCCTTCCTTTTGAGCGGGGTGGAATTTGAAGACGGACGCCTGCAAGGCGACCTTCCCAGGGTGCTCAGTGAATTCACCCGCGAATGGCAAACACCGGTCTGGCGTTGTGCGCTCAATGGACGGCGCCTTGAAAAGCGAGTCATCATGCCGTACGGCCACAATTCGGTGTATGTAGAATATCATTTAACGGAAGGTGATTCGCTCCGCCTCCATATCCGTCCCTTCGTGACATTTCGTATGCTTGATGCGCAACTCCATGAAGCGAGACGGCCTCCCTTCCCGCTCACCGTGCTCGACGGGCGATACGAGATGCATCTGTGCGAAGGAGCCCCGTCGCTGAAAATGTGTCTGCGGCCCCACTGTGGTGTGTTCGTGGCGGATTCGCTCCTGAGTCCTGGTGTGTCTTATCGGATCGATCGCGATCGCGGCTCTGAACATATCGAGGACTTGGCAAGCCCCGGGTATTTTACCGTGGAGCTCACCTCGGATCGGCCGATCGCGTTTGTCGCCAGCACCGAGTCATGGGAGCTACTTGAATTTAATCCGGAAGCAATTTTTGAGGCGGAGGCCCAGCGGTTGAACAAGCTGCTGTCCGAGCTGCAAGACAGGGGTAGGGAGGACATTGAAGGATGGCTGACCTTAGCGGCCGACCAGTTCATTGTCTATCCCGGATCCCGGTTGGAAGAGCAGGCGCTGGCGCGGGCGTCCGGCGATGAAGCACGCACCGTCATCGCCGGCTATCATTGGTTCACCGACTGGGGCCGCGATACCATGATCAGCCTTGAAGGGCTCACCCTCTGTACCGGCCGTTACCAGGAAGCGCGGTGGATCCTCCGCACATTCGCCAATTATGTTCAGGATGGATTGCTGCCGAATCTCTTTCCAGAAGGACAGCGCAAGGCGCTGTACCACACCGTGGATGCGACACTCTGGTATTTTCATGCGCTCGATCGTTATTACTGCGTCACCGGCGACCGCGAGACCCTGATGGCCTTACAGCCCACCTTGAAGTCTGTGATCGAGCACCATATGAAGGGCACTCATTTCGGCATCGGCGTTGATCCGCAAGACGGCCTGTTGCGTGCGGGGGCTGAAGGATACCAGCTCACATGGATGGACGCGAAGGTGGAGGGATGGGTGGTCACGCCTCGACGTGGCAAGCCAGTGGAAATTCAGGCCCTCTGGTATAACGCGCTCCGCTGCATGGTGCAGTGGGGAGAGATGGCCGGGGAGCCGACCAACCAATGGGCCGACATGGCGGCGCAAGCCCAGCACTCATTCAATCAGCGCTTCTGGCATCAGGCCGGCGGGTACCTGTTCGATGTGGTCGATGGCGAGCAGGGCGACGACGCCAGCTTTCGCCCCAACCAGATTTTGGCGATTGCTCTTCAGCATCCGATACTTGAAGAGCAGCGATGGCGAGCGGTGGTCGATGCAGTGGCGGACAAACTGGTCACTCCGGTGGGACTCCGTAGCCTTTCCAGGGACCATCGAGACTACAAGCCAATGTATTTCGGGGACCTTCGCGCAAGGGACGCAGCGTACCACCAGGGGACGGTGTGGGCTTGGTTGATCGGACCGTTTATCGACGCCTGGCTCAAGGTGTACAAGGATGCATCGAAGGCACGTAGCATGTTGGATGGGTTTCGGGCCCATTTGTTTGAAGATGGAATCGGCACGGTGAGCGAAATTTTCGACGCAGAACCTCCTTATCACCCACGAGGGTGCATCGCCCAAGCCTGGAGTGTGGCGGAGGTGCTACGTGCTTATCGAAAGACCCGTCCCACATTCGAGAAGCCGTGAGAGTTTCGATGCTTCCATGTGCCTGGCCGAATACAGACGGCGGGAGATGACATGGCTCATGTGCGAATCGGAACCTCGGGGTGGCATTACAATCATTGGCGCGGGCCTTATTACCCGACGAACCTTCTGCCCCGCGCCATGTTGGACTACTATGGGCAGGACTTCGATACCGTAGAGGTCAATAACAGCTTTTATCGCCTGCCCTCGTCAGCGACCTTCGAAGCATGGAAAGACGCAACTCCTGCTGGATTCTGTTTTGCGGTCAAGGGAAGTCGCTACATCACCCATCGTAAAAAACTGTTGGATCCAAAGCTGGCCCTCGACCGGTTGATGGCGGCGACGTGCGGATTGGGCGCCAAGCGTGGTCCGATTCTGTTTCAATTGCCTCCGAACTGGCATTGCAATCCCGATCGGCTACAGCAATTTCTTTGCGCGCTTCCAGCGGGACCGCGCTACAGCATCGAATGCCGTGACCTCAGCTGGCACAACCGCGAGGTCTACCGCCTGCTGCGGGACCACAATGTCGCCTTCTGTCTGTATGAGCTGGGCGGCATTCGTTCTGCCGTCGAGGTGACGGCAGATTTTGTGTATGTCCGGCTCCATGGACCGGGCAACAAATATGAAGGCGACTATTCGGCTGGAACATTGAAATCATGGGCTGACCAAATCGACCGTTGGAAACAGTCCGACATTGACGTGTACCTCTATTTCGACAATGACCAGGCGGGATATGCCGTCAAGAACGCGCAAGAGTTGAAAGGGATCCTCGCCGCTCGATGAAGAGGGAAAAGGGAAGGGGTTCCCCCTCATACAAATATGGTCAGGCCACCTTTGAGTTCAACCATGTCTTCGCGTCGAGGAGTCCCTGTCCTTCGCCGACCTGAAAGCCACTCCATCCGCCTATCAGGGGAAGACCGTCATGGTGAGCGGCATCGTGCTCAAGAGCAAGCGGGTCAAAGATCGCACCGAGATTGAAGCGTTGCAGATTCCAGCCGGATCCGGCGCTGTGCCGACGAAGGATCGCCCAAGGTTTCAGGGCCGGTTCCTAGCCGTCAAAAGTAGAGAATTTCTCGACGCGGCTGTGGTCGACGCCGGCACTCCGGTGACGATCATCGGCGAAGTGGGTGCAGCCGTCACACGAGCCATGGATGATGGGGAATACAATTATCCGGTCATCGAAGTGAAGCATCTAGTGGATTGGGACGAGAGCAATCTGCAGATCCGTTCCGCACCCTATGACGATCCCTATGGGAGATCGATGTATGCCTACCCGTATTCCTACGGCGGTTTGGGCGGGTGGTATGGCGGAGGCCCCTATTATGGTTATCCCTATTACGGCCCATTCTTTGGTTTTGGCGGCGGATCGCCCACTCCGAGTGGACCTCCGCCGGCATCCGCGCGGCCGCAATTTAGGAAATGAGATAGCGCGGTTCCATCCAACCAAGCAGGAGACACATGGGGCTTCAGCAATATTGGAAAAAGCGAAATTTCAAGCGGACGCCTGAGCCGCGCGGTCGATCCATCCCGGCTATGGGTCGGCTGCAATTCGTCATCCAGAAGCATGCGGCGAGCCGGCTCCATTACGACTTCCGGTTGGAATTGGACGGCACGCTGAAAAGTTGGGCGGTCCCAAAAGGGCCTAGCCTCGACCCGGGACAAAAGCGGTTGGCAGTGCATGTCGAGGACCATCCCCTCGACTACGCCGGATTCGAGGGCATCATTCCTGCCAAGCAGTATGGTGGCGGCACCGTGCTACTCTGGGATCGCGGCTATTGGGAGCCGATCGGTGACCCTCGCTCGAGCTATCGCCGTGGGCGGTTAAAGTTCACTCTGCACGGCGAAAAATTGCACGGTATATGGAATCTGGTTCGAATGGGCGGACGACAGGAAGCAGGCAAGGAAAACTGGCTGCTGATCAAGGAAAAGGACGAGGATGCGCAGATGGGAAACAGGGGTGATGTGACGCAGAAACTCCCTGCGAGCGTGGCCAGTGGCAGAACCATTGAACAAGTCGCCGCCGGGCACCATCGGGTCTGGCAGTCCAACCGATCGTCGAAGGAATCGGGCCGAGTCGTTTCCAAGAAACGACCTCTCAAAGGAATGCCCGCTCCGGGAGCTCGCAAAGCCCCTCAAGAAAAATGGATCGTGCCGCAGTTAGCGACCTTGGTCGGTGCCTCTCCGGAAGGAGAAGCATGGGTGCACGAACTCAAGTACGACGGTTATCGAATTCTGTGTCGTGTGAAGGGAGGAACGGCGACGTTGTTTACCAGAAACGGCAATGATTGGACCTCCAAACTACCCCATATCGCCGCGGCAGTGGCGGCCTTGCCGGTTAAGACCGCCTGGCTCGACGGCGAAGTGGTCGCCCTGCTGCCGGACGGAGGCGTCAGTTTTCAAACCTTGCAGAATGCGTTCGATGTGCGCTCGGACAGCAACCTCGTCTATTACCTGTTCGATCTGCTGTATCTCGACGGCTACGATCTCAGACCTGCCTCCCTCATTGAACGTAAACGTTTGTTGGCGTCGTTGTTGAAAGACGGCGGACCATCTTCACTGATTCGATACAGCGACCACATTACTGGACAGGGTGATGTGGCCTTTGCGGAAGCCTGCCGCAGCGGAATGGAAGGATTGATCGCGAAACGTATGGACGCCGCCTATGTCGCCGGCAGGAATCGCAACTGGGTCAAGGTCAAATGTGGTCGCCGGCAGGAGTTTGTGATCGGCGGATTCACCGAACCTTCCGGCTCACGAGTCGCCTTTGGCGCCTTGCTCCTGGGCGTCTACGATAAACAAGGCCGGCTTCGCTTTGCCGGACGCACAGGGACAGGCTTTTCCGAGCGCTCGCTCAAGGAACTCCACACACGCCTCAAGAGACTGGAACAAACGAAGTCTTCATTTGAGAATCCGCCCAGCGGCAGCGAAGGACGAGGGGTGCACTGGGTCACGCCGAAGCTGGTGGCAGAGGTGGCATTTGCGGAATGGACCAACGAAGGTCAGCTGAGGCAGGCATCGTTTCAAGGTCTGCGAGAAGACAAGGATGCTCGGTCGGTCGTTCATGAACGATCTGACCCAGGTGCCTCCCGCGAGAAAACAGGTAAGACCGCTGGTCATCGTTCCTCACGTCGAAGCGGGGCAGCAAAAGTCCAAAAAGTTTCCAGCATCCATTCGTCGAATGGGTCGGCAATAGTCGGTGGAGTGACGCTCAGTAATCCGGATCGGGTATTGTTCCCAGAACAGAATGTGACGAAATTGGTCCTGGCGCAATATTACGAGACCGTCAGCGCATGGATCTTGCCGCATCTGCAGGATCGGCCCTTGACTCTCGTCCGCTGTCCGGAAGGATACAAAAAGGAGTGCTTTTACCAGAAACATGCGAATGATCGAATTCCCGAAGCAGTCGGCCGGGTCGAAATTCCAGAAGAAGATGGTACCGCCTGTTACATGGTCGCCGACACCCTCCCTGCTCTGATCGGGTTGGTTCAAATGGGAGTGCTGGAGCTTCATACTTGGGGAACGAAGCGGGATAAACTCGACAGCCCGGACCGTATGATCCTCGACCTCGATCCCGACCCCGCTGTTCCCTGGCAGTCCGTCATCGAGGGGGCCCAGTTGCTGCGCACGCTCTTGAGCGAATTGAATCTGGCTTCTTTCGTCAAAACCACCGGAGGGAAAGGCCTTCATGTCGTGGTGCCGCTGCAGCGAGTTCACACATGGGATGAGGTAAAGTCCTTTTCCAAAGCTCTGGCCGACCATCTTGTTCGTATGATTCCGGAACGCTTCATCGCGAACATGTCCAAACAAAAGCGGAAGGGGAAAATCTACGTCGATTATCTGCGTAACGCCCAGGGAGCCACCGCGGTCGCCGCCTATTCGACTCGAGCCAAGCCGAGCGCGCCCTTGTCGGTGCCGTTAGTATGGGATGAATTGTCAGTCGATCTTCGTTCCGACCACTTCACCGTCGCAAACTTGCCCGACCGATTATGTCAGCTGCGCAAGGATCCTTGGAAGGATTACTTCACCGCCAAACAGAGGATCACGCGCAAGATGTTGTCCGCCCTCGGCTGACTCCTGCAATTGTGCCTGGGAAATCGTAAGGATGCGCCCTGCCAACGGGGGAACTCGCTAGGGTGCTTTCATAGGGGACCTGGGGGGAATGCTAGTAGAGCCGAATGTACGGCCCTGGTATCAGTGATCATAACAATCGGTAGGCGATGCCACGGATCATACTGATGAAAGGAGAGCCGTATGAATACGACCACAATATCCATCCCCATGGTCAACAGGCATAGACACATGCCCGAGTCTCCAGTGTGTGGGTCTCCGTCCTGTACGCGGTGCGGAGGCCTGCTGGTCGACGAGCGTTGTATGGATATCGGCGAGAGTCTCGGAGGCTATTGGTTCTGGGCGATGCGCTGTGTTCAGTGCGGCGATATTGTCGACGAGGTTATTTTACGGAATCGATATACGGTCCATGAGATGCCGCAGGAAGTCGTGCGCGCCGCCTAGCTCGTAGCCTGATCTCGCCGCCATCTGCGAGAAGGAGGCGAAATGGCACAGTACATGGCACCGCTCATGCGTTCCGGAGCGATGTGGTCCTGTGGACGAACGAAAGACATCACACAGTAGCGAAGGTTCTGGCCATCGGTCCTGCGCTGGTGGGGTGCCTCTCATAAGAACCAGTCGGCGGGCCTCTTGTTTCGCAGTAGTTTCCTCAAGCCGGGAAAGCCACGGTACTGAAAAGGGCATTTTCGGTCTGACGGGAGTCCAGTCGAGTATGTTGGACGACGATCGGAATATTCGATTCGATCACGCCGGCATAGTCGGTATCAACGGGGATCGCTGCAGGATGCGCGAGAACGTTGAACCGTAGATGTTTCGTGCGTCGGGCGGGGACTGTGACTTGGTAGGGTCCCACTGGATCGCGATCCGCATAAAAGATGCTGATGTGCACGTCGGCGTCCTGATCTGACGCATTGAGAATGCACAGGGTTTCATGACTCGTCATCTGGGGGGCCGGGCCATGGCTCTTGCGGGGAATGTACCCTTCGGCAAGAACCCAGCAGGTGCGTCCGATGGCGTCCATATTCACCTCCTTCGTGTCCCACTCTTCTGCCGAATCTTTCTTCACACCACTTCGCGGATTTTATTTTCTACCACGGTCTTCATGAGTGCCCATCGATCCTCTGTTCCTCGCGCCAACGCTTTGGCAAACTGCCAGGCCTGCGCCGTCGTGATCTTGCCCGGCAGCGGGGGCTCAAAAGGATCGATCACCGCCTGGACGACGACGGGGCCGGGAATGGCGAAGGCCTGCTGCAATACGTTTCGAACTTGGTGCGGGTCTTCAACCGTCAAGCCTGCTGCGCCGCAGGATTCGGCAAAGGCAGCAAAGTCGATCGGCTGAAGTTCCACGCCGTATTGAGGATTACCCTCAAAAGCCAGTTGTTCCCACTTGATCATGCCGAGGAGGTTGTTTTTCAGCACGACGATCTTGACGGGCAGGGCATACTTGACCAGCGTCGCTAACTCACCCATCAACATGGTAAATCCGCCGTCCCCGGCAATACAGACGATTTGCCGCCCCGGATAGGCGATGCCGGCTCCTACACTGTAGGGGAGGCCGTTCCCCATTGAAGCCAGGGTGCCGGAAACGGAAAATTCCATGTCACTCTTGATCTTGATATGACGAGCCACCCAGGTGGTGACGGTTCCGGTATCACAACAAATGATGGCATCGTCGGCGAGGAATTCATTCAAGGCGCGCACCACCACTTGAGGTTTGAGCGGTGAGTCCATGCGGGTTCCTCGCGCCTCCATCAGTTCGTTCCATTGCCCCATCTGTTCCTGCGCGGCTTCGAGAAAACCGCGGTCGGTTTTTGTCTGGAGAAGGGGCAGCAAGGCGCGGAGCACATCCCAGCAATGCCCCACGAGTCCGACCTCAACGGGATAACGAAGGCCGATCCGAGCCGCATCCAGATCAATCTGAATGGCCCGGGCCTGTCCTGGTTTCGGATAAAACTCCAAATAGGGGAAGCTGCTGCCGGCAATGATAAGCGTATCGCATTCCTCAAGAACTTCCTGCGAGGGAGCCGTGCCCAGCAGGCCGATGCCGCCGGTGGTCAGGGGATGATCATCAGGCACCAAGCCTTTCCCGAGGAGCGGTTTGACGATCGGTGCGCCCAGCATTTCGGCGAGTTGAATGATTTCTGATTTGGCACCCAGGCACCCACGTCCGGCGAGGATCGCGATTTTTGATCCGGCATGGATGATGGCGGCTGCCTTGTCGAGCAGGGTTCGAGAGGGGAGAGGGAGCGGGTCACTATAGAAGTCGCCGCTATGCCGGGGAATGTTGGCCTTGGAACGTTGGTTGTCTGCGCTCCAGTCTTGTATGTCTTTCGGAATGGTCAGGTGTGCGACCGTGCGTCTCGAAATGGCTGTCTTGACGGCTGTATCGACCACATTGCCGACATGTGCCGGGCTCATGACTCGCTCGCTATAGGCGGCAACGTCGCTGAATAGCTTATTCAGATCCACATCCTGTTGGTAATGCGTGCCGATCAAATCGTGGAACGTGTGCCCGGTAATAGCCAACACCGGTTGGCCGTCGCATTTGGCATCATACAAACCGTTCAGTAGGTGGATACCACCCGGCCCGGACGTCGCGAGGCACACCCCGAGTCGTCGGGTAAACTTGGCATATCCGCAGGCTGCAAACGCTGCTGATTCTTCATGCCGCACCAGGATCAGTTTGATTCTATCCTGACGCGTTCGCAGTGCCTCATAGATACCGTTGATGCCGTCCCCTGGCAGGCTGAATACGGTATCCACACCCCAGTCGATCAACCGGTCGATCAAGATGTCCGCAACCGTGGTCGTCATAGTGATCCCTTTCGATGGTTGATTCAGGATGAGGATGCACCAGCTCGGCGCGCGAGCCGAGGAAGCAGCAGTTCTTGAATGAGGATTTTGAGACAGGCTGCGACGGGAATGGCGAGCAACAGTCCGTAGAAACCTCCGAGAGCGCCGCCGATAAACACCACGATCAAGACGGTCACGGCATTCATGTCCATCGATTGGCTCTGAATCCAAGGCGTGAGCAGCCAGCTTTCGATGAACTGGACGGCGAGATAGGCGAGGGACGGCCATACGAGCACCGTCATGAGGTCGAAGGCTCCTGGCCCCCCTGACAAGACGTCCAAATACTTTAAGAGAACGGCCAAGGGCCAGCCGATCAATGAAGCATAGGGAATGATGGTGAGAATGCCGGTGATGATTCCGAGAAGAAACCAATAGCGTATGCCGGTCAGCGCCCACCCAAATGAGTACAGCACAGCGCAACTCAGCGCGATCGTTAAGCGGCCCCGGAAAAATCCGCTGACAGCATGGTCCATCCGGTTAAGGATTTGCCGCACCTTCGGGCGATGGTCTGCGGGAATATAGCGCTTCACCTGCGCGACACCGCTGTCGAAGTGCCAGGCAAAGAAAAAGAAATAAATCGGGATCAATACGAGAGCCAGCACGACATCGGCCGTCGTGCCGATGACCGTCCCCAGCACTCCAAACGCCTGCCCGGTGCCGGAAAAAATCGGCCTCAAGATCGACAGCGGTTCATCTCGTAAACTGGTGGCAAGCGTGGATAGGTGTTCCGAGAAGTCACCAAGATGGACGTGGTATCGCTGCGCGATGCTTTGAAGATACCCCGGCACTCGTTCCGCGAACGACTGCACTTGTTCGGCGAGGAGTGGGCCCAGCCAGGTGATGAGCCCGCCCAATACGATCGCAGAGAGCAACAGGACGATGGAAATACTGACGGGGCGGGGGATGCGCCACCGCATGTCCGCCTGTCTGATCAGTGGATTGAACAGGTAGGCCAACAGCAGGGCGACCAGGACAGGAATAAACACACCACGCAGGTAGTAGCCGAACCAGAGCAGAAAGACGACGTTTCCCACCAAGAGGAGGTCTCTAATCGGTGTGATCTCCCACAGATGGCGATCGGCGGCGGGAAGCGGAACTGTCGCTTCCGCTGCCGAGGGGGCATTGTCCTCCGCCAGCAAATCGGGATATTCGGGTTTCATAACAGTGTCTAGTCCCTTTCGTCGGAACTGGTCGTATTAAGCATCGGCGCGCATGGGATCGCCCTGCGGAATCCGGACGCGCGGAGAACGAAGCGACGAGGCCGCATGCTCGATCTGGGCATTGATCTCCCCTCCGAGCAACATCACGACTCCTGTCAAATAGAGCCACAGCATGAGAACAATGACTCCCGCAATGGATCCATAGGCGACATTATACGTCCCGAAGTGATCGACATACGCTTTGAATCCGAGGGAGACTCCCACCCAGAGCGACACGGCGCTTACGGACCCAGGTGTGACCCATCGCCAGTCATGTTCGACATTGGGACAGACAAAATAAATGATTGCCAAGGCCAAGAGCATGAGCATCACGGCCACCGGCCATTGCAAAACATTCCATGCAATGAGGAACAGCCAGCCTAGGCCAACGATGTTGGTAATCCACTCACCGATGCGGGCGCCGTATAGAATCAATGTCATGGAGATAATGATAAAGCCGGCCAGCCCGATAGTCAGAAGCGTAGCGATGACTCTCACTTTCCAGTAAGGTCTTGTTTCCTCCGCCCCATAGACGACATTCAGTGCTTCCATGATGGCCGTGACTCCGCTTGAGGACGCCCACAGTGCACCCAGCAGTCCCAGCGAAAGAATGTCGCCGCCGCTGCCTTTGACCACGTTATCCAGATACTTCTGGAGCAGAGAGAGCGCGTCGGCCGGCAAGACGGTGCGGAGATACGTCATTAATTCCGGCATGACCTGTTCTAGCGGGAACAACCCCAGGAACGCCGTCAAGAACAGCAGGGCCGGAAAAAGAGCCAGTAAAAAATAATAGGCCAACTGCGCAGCCCGTCCCAGGATCTCGTCCTTCTGGCTTTCTTGCCACAGACGCTGTCCGAAATCTTTCCAGCCAAGGCCGCCGAGCTTCCACGGGTTCCAGCGCGGCGACGAACTCGTCAGCGAAGCGGGCACAAGCTCATCTCCATTAACGGCAATACTGCGCCTTGTGTGGGATCGGACAGCGGGAAGTGCCAGTCGCCCGGCGCGTTCAGGTCCCGTCGCGTTAGTCGACGAGCCATGGCCGAAGCAACCCCCATGCATCGTCGAAGGTTGGAATGGCCACGAGCCTCGATGTCTGCTGTCGGGCCTGATCCTTCGAGCGTCCAGAGATCGGTCCGGTTCGTTAGGTCGCTGCCGCGGATGCGCGATCACGGGGCCCGCCACTCTGTTCAGCTGTCGAAGACTCCCGCCTGCGCGAAGACTCCTTCTCTGTCTGGGATTGAGACGATAGGTTGACCCCGAAGGAACGGGCGATCTCGGGCATCATCTTGCGCGCCAATTCCAACATCAGCGATCGGCCGACCTGCATGAGGACTGTTTTAGCCTGTTCAGCTTCCTGGCTGAGCTCGCGCGACATGCTGTCCCATAAGCTCGATCGATTATGAGCCGCCTGCGCCGTATGGGATTGTGGTCCTGTGGGATAGTAGTCATAGACGCCGTCCGCCTGATCCGTGGCTGCCCCTGTCTGCCGAGCGAATTCTGGCATGACCCTGGACGCATGCGCGCCAGACGGGTAGTAGGGATAGACGCCACTCCGCTGAGATCGCGTCCGGGATTCCAGCAGTCCTATCGCATAACCGGCGCATATGGCTCCTCCCAGCATGAGCCAGGGATATTCGTCGACTTTGTGTATGGGATCTAAGGCTGCTTTCGTTTTGTCGACCATGTGATTGACAGTCTGGGTCGTCTCATCCAGCATGCGCGAAAATTTCATTGTCGCTCCCTCCGCCGTATCTTTAATACGTTGTTCCAGCAACTCAAGCTTCTCGGCAATCGCGACTCGCGTATCGACAATGTCCTTTAGGTCTTGGTCGATAGTACTTGTTCTTTGATCCATCGGGCATCTTCCTTTATAGAATGAACGGTGCGGAACGGCCAGAGTCGCAGGCTGGACTCCAGCTTGGACAGACTGTAGAAAAAGATGCCGCTCAGGGCGGCGGCGATCACCCCCACCACTCCATAACAAGCCCATAGTGGCAATACGGTGTAGGTCTGGAGGAGATGAACCATCATCAAGAGTAAGAAGGTGACGCCAACCAGGCTGAGCATGATGCCGAGAGCGGCATGAAGGAGTCCCATGACGATCTTGCGCAATTCCAGTTTCATCTCATGCTGGGCCAAGCGAATCTCTTGCGTAAAGAGGCGTCGCACGTCGGCCACAAGGCTACTCACCAGCGCGGCAATCGAAATCGGATGGGGATTATCCATAGAGGGTCCTTTACACGCTGGTCAATCGGGCCGGAGGCGTGAGAGTAAGTAGCCGCATCCCACACCCAAAAGAAGAGTTTGCAGCGGATAGCGACGGATCAGAATTTCCAGGTCCTCAACAATTCCGCCTATGCCTTCTTCACGCAAATAATCGGCAGTCTGCTTCACGCCCCGCGAGACCGCTTCCACTGCCTCACCTGCCTTGCCGCCTCCCGGTAAATGCTGACGCAGGCTCTCGGCAGCCGACCGCAGCGCCTCTCCCGCTCGCGCGGTCACTCTCTCGGCGGAGTCGAGTGTTTCTGTCGCCGCCTTCTTGATCGTCGATCCGGTGGTTTCTTCCAAGCTCAGCTTCTCCCGCTCCATGTGGTTCCTCCTCGATAGACGACAATGATTTGAGGTTGTTTGGTTTCGTGCGGCGCACTCACATTTCTTTCTCCCACGCCACAGCCCGAGACTAGCCCGATGCCTGGCTTTCCTAAACTGGGCAAAGCCCTAGCCCGGATAATTCACGACTCGTGACACAAAAAAGCCATCGAGGCTCCGGCCTGTGCTATAGGAGCGGTGTTCAGGCGCTTCTACACACCGTA
>JAHFEW010000041.1 GCA_023248215.1 Nitrospira sp. | reverse complement strand
CTTGTCTTAGCCATTGAAAAACAAGCTCGCAAACTATCCGCGACGGAGCGCGAACGTTTGGTCGAGCGCCTCATGGCAGAGATGAAGGATGAACGTCTGACTGCCGTGGATGAGGCCTGGGTTGCAGCGGCAGAACAGCGGTTTTCCGCCTGGAAACGAAAGCTCACTAAACCGATGTTGGCAACCAAGGCGTTACGCGACATCCGCAAGGAACTCCATCTGTGAACCTGGCAAACTTATGGTCTTTTCATCTCGCTCTTTTTCCCGGGAGGGTGGCCTGGTGGTCTCCCAACTGCGCGCGTCCAACGAGGGCCTTCTGAGGCCGCGCGTTGCGCGAGCACGGGAGATCACTAGGCCATCCTCCCTCCTTGTTTTTCCTTCGACCCCTTCGCTATACTTCCGCGTTATGAGTATCAGGAAAGCTGCCGGTGAGTGGGCGCCCATGTTGCTGGGGATTGAGCCCCGGAACTGCAAGGTGTGCCAGCAGGGCTTGTACCGCGACAAAACGATGTTGCGTGGCGGGTGGTCGCGCTGTGCCGTGTGCGACGAATTCGTGCATTACAGCTGTCTTGCCAGCGGGAAGGTCAGTTTTCTGAAGGCGCGTCCGCGCATTTGCAAGACCTGCCGGGCGGCTGAGGAACAAGCGAAGCAAGTCGTTCTTCCCCCTTCCAGCCAACCCGCGCCAGTCGGGTCATGACCCTCCTACTCGATCCACAGCAACGCTCAGCCAGGCCTGCCTGGCACGTGTTCTTCTCCCACTCTCTACGTTATGTGCTCGCACCGTTGCTGTTCGTCTCAAGCGGGTTCTTTACGTCCAATTTCATCATGAGCGGGCACTACACGTGGCCCAGAACGAGCCGGGTATTCGTGCTGACGCTCACGTTGCTCATTCTTGCCTACGAGTTCATTTACAAAGATCACACGGTCCGATCGGCTTCGCCGGACCGGGCCTTCAACGCCGTGTTGTATTCCTGTATGATTCCATATGCCCTCGGCGTGCTGATGATGCTGGGGTTGGCGAAACTGTAGCAGGATGTTGAAAAAGTCCGCCAGCTTTGTTCTCGCGTCGCTCAGAGGCTCAACGTACGGCACAGAGTACGCTTCGCCTCTTCACTCGCTGCGGCCTCGCTGGACAGCCTTTTTGAACATCCTGTAAATAATCTGCTAGACGGGGACAGGACGCAATCGCGTCGGGTGGCACTTCCACAGGTGGCTATGGGGCAGCGGTTTCAAAGCGGCGCCTTCGTGCAACAATGTTTCGCAGTCCATCCCCTGTGTTTATCGCTGAAGCGAATCGACGGCGAGGGGCGGCTTCTCGTCGCCTGCACCTCTTGCCGCATGGTGCATCACATGCTGACTGAGCAAGTGGTGGCGCGAGTGGCCGCCGTACCGCTCGGCGGCGAGATGACCAGTGCCAAGGCGATCCCGACGGCGAAGGAACTCCTGGCGACCTGCCTTCAGGCGCATCCGGAGGCGGTCACCATTCGGGAGCTGGATGTGATCCGCGACAACGTCGGCTTGCGCTGTGCCGAGTGCCGCCGGATGTTCGATCTGCAAGTGTCGACGTTTGAATCACACCAAAAGTCCTAGCCGGATGCTGAAAAAGTCCGCCAGCAGCGTTCTCGCCTCGTTCAGACCCTCAACGTACCCCCTATGGGAACAGAGCCTGTTTCTGCAGGCTCGGGGTGGGCGGGTAAGAACGTGACGCCTTCGGGCCAAGACACGGCCGGCTCACCGTCTCGCCGGCGTCCACAAACATGGCGCTCATTATTCTTCGCGCCGTGGACCTCGCTGCGGCCTTGCTGGACGGCCTTTTTGAGCATCCTACGAGAGGGTTCTCCTGTAGTGCCACACGTACGGACCCTCGGAGTTCCCGCATATCAACATCATGTTTCCGCAACCTGCTAGCCTGCATGGCTTTTCCCCCACAGGATCTGTCCTTGACGCCGGATGAGCTCAGGCTGGTCGCGGACAGGGATCTGTTCCGCTCCAAAGAACGGATTATCCTCAAGGTTCGGGACTTACTCACCGGGCTTCAGCGGGGTCTTCAAGAAGATCTTGGCCGGAGCCTGCTGCTGCCGCCAGAGTTCGATCCAAGTAAAACACAGTTTGTGAAGGGCGAGCGCCTCGAGAACTGCCCCTACCAATATCTGGACTATCCCAAACATTTTCTGGGCGATGATAAGTTTACCTTTCGATCATTGTGCTGGTGGGGGCACCATCTCGTCTTCGCGCTGATCGTACAGGGCGGACGGGTCAAGCAATATAAGAAGAACTTTGTCGATCGATTCCATCAACTGGCCGGTCAGGGGTTGGAACTCTCGCTGGCCCCCACGCTCTGGGAATGGAAGCGGGGGGAGGGGTATACCCTGCCGATCACCCACGACCGGAAAGCTCAGCTGGCGGCAGTCCTTTCGGGGCGGTCCTCCTTCAAGATCGCTCGGTTCGTACCGCTGGATTCACCGGCGCTGTGCGAAGGCCGACTGCCGGAGCTGGGCCGCGACACCTTCCGGAGCCTGCTTCCGCTCCTGAGTCCCTGATCCGCCTCTCCGCGTCCTTCTTTTCCGGCGCGCGACGCCCTCCGCCCATCAGCCCAGGTACCGCGCCCCTTCCGAATGTATGCTTCCTGTTTGTCATCCAGCTTCGAGTTGGGTAGACTGTGGCCCGTCTTAGGAGAACCCACTTACTGACAGGGAGGGATGTGTGATTGCACAGGGATGTCGAATCGCAAGTCAGGTCTGTATCGCGGTGGGTCTGGCGCTGCTCTGGGGCTGTGCCGGAACCGGAGAGATGGTCTCGCTCAATGTTCAACCGCAGCAGCCGTTCGTGCAGAGCGGCCAGCCCGAGCCGTTGAAGATTGTCATTGAGCCATTTGAAGATCTCCGAGCGGAAAAATCGAGGATCGGCCAGCGCACCCATTTGGGCGGCGGGGTCACGAATTTCAACGTCAGCGGGGGACAGCCGGGGGTGACGATTGCGGAGGCCCTGGCCGAAACCTTGCGCCAGCGTGGGTGGAACCGCCGCGGCTGGGATGCGCGGGTCGTGCAGTCGGGCGTCGCGATATCGGGAGCCGATATCGTGATCGGCGGCGAAATACGGGAGTTTTCGGCGAATGCGAAAAGCCGTGTCTTCAATACGAAATTGACGGGCGAGAGTCGCCTGGTCATCCGGGTCAAGAATCTTGCGGACGACAGCACCACGCAGCGCAATATTCAGGGCGAACAGACCAAGCTCGTGTTCTGGTTCACCAGCGAGGATGTCGAGACCCTCATGTCCGGCCTCCTGCAAGATGGCATTGAGCGCTTTCTCACCGATACGAAAATCGAGGGCCGCGCGTTGAAGTCCGCCAAGTGAGGTGCTCCTGCTTCAACAGCGGCACAGGGACTGCGGAGGGGTGTTGTGCGTGAACGGCGGTGGGAAACCCCTGGCCGGCTGACCTTTCGAGACATCCTGGCGGTCGGCGAGCGACTCGGAGCGTTAGGGTTGAAGCCGGCACCTCCCGCCAAGGACGTCATCTGCTACGTTGAGGATTGGGCGGTCGACTCCCCTGAAGCATTTGATCAGCTCGATCACTGGGCCACGGAAGACGTGACGCTGCTTCATGTCCGCGAGGCGTGGCAGGGGGATTTTTTTCTGCTGGCGGGCGGGTACCACACGGTCTATCAGCGGTACCAGGACGTCGGCACCTACTGTTCGATCAGCCATCCCTGGCGCACCAGCGGGCCCCTGCGGTTTCACCACCCGACCAGCATGTTGTGGCTGGGCTTCCGGCATAACCATGCCTTTATTCGCGTGCGCCTGCATACGCAGGCGGTGGTGACCCCCGGAGAAACACGCGAGGACGCGCGGCGGGTCGACTGGGTCGATGAACGCCGGACGATCTTTCTGGACGCGATCACCACGCTGGACCTTCCGGTCGAAACATCAGTGGAGAAAGGCAGTCTGCTGTTGACACCGGCGGACCCGGGAACCCCGTTTTTTTGTTCGTGGCCGGATGCCTTCGGCCCCTGCCAGTTCGAATACAACTCTTCGGATGCGTATGAATTTCTCGTGCCGGCAAGCAAACTGGCCGCTACGTTCGCTCCGCAACCAGCCGGCGTGCGGGCCTATTTGACGGGATTCTCGGAAGCGACGTTGGAGAAATTTTCCGCCGTCCAGCCCGGCGCCCGTTCCGTGTATCGCTGTTCCGTGCATTGCGGGCTGGGCGAACTTCCCGAAGTGCTGGGTACGATCGAGCCGCAGGGCCGCCTGTACAGCACGCTCTGTGAGTTTCAGACCCAGGAGTTGCTGCCGGACGGAGATGAGGCCTCGGCCATCATCGGCATTGTCGGCAGCGCCGGCGGTTTTCAACTGGAAATGCGGTTGAACCGCGCCCCGCTTCCTGAGGAACATATGGTAGCGTGGTTGGAGCGCCTGTTGGGGTACCCGGTCCTGTATGCGCCTCTCCCCCCCTTCGTCTGACAGGATGCTGAAAACGGCTCCCGGCGGCGTTCTCGCTTCACTCGGGGGACTCGACGTACCACAGCAGAGGTACGCCTCGCCCCCAAGACACTGCCGGCTCACCGTCTCGCCGGCGCCAGACGTGGCGCTCTTTATTCATCGCGCCGTGCACCTCGCTGCGGTCTTGCCGGATAACCGTTTTGAGCATCCTGTGCTGTTGCCGGCAGCTGAAAATGGTCCCCAACGTCGTTCTCGGGTCGAAACAATCCTCAACGTACCCGAAGGGTACGCCTCCGATTCTTTCTTCCCTGCGGCCTTGCCTGGGACAAGGCGCGTCTTGGCGCGCCGGGGTTGGGCGGGTAAGAAGGTCGCCATTTTGAGCTGCCGGGTATCGCCACTTCCTGTGCCGGATAGCCGTTTTGAGCATCCTGTCGCGTTGTCGACGGCAGAAGTACGCCGTGAAGCGTATCTCGTGCAATGTGGAGCGAGGTTGCCGCGTCTAACGCTTTCCAATGATCCATACGCTCGACTCTACTCATCTATTTCCTCTCTTCGTTTGACAATCCCTCGCTTCTCCTGAACTCTAGCTCCATGGTTTCGATGCAGCGCTTCCAATCCGTCTTGGGGAAGCCCTACCTCCCGCCGCTGTTCTTCTTCAGCGGGGTAACGTATGACACGGTGACGCTGACCCGCATCGACCGGCTGCAGGACAATCTCCTGCTCTTCCTCTATCTCACGTTGCTGGGCTTTCTCATCGTCCTGACGGGTCGGCTGGGGACGAATGAGGCGCCGGTCGAGGATCTCCCGCCGGATGCTCCGCCTCTCATGAAATGGGTCATCCAGGCCAAGCCCTATGCCCCGATGGCCATTCAGTTTCTGCTGGGAGGCCTGTTCAGCGCCTACACGATCTTCTATTCGAAAAGTGCCACCTTTACCGGGACCGCTGTGTTTTTCTGCTTGCTGGTCGGGTTTCTGGTGGCCAATGAATTTTTGCGCGATCGGCTCTCGAACGTTCAGCTGTTGATCAGTCTCTATGCCCTGGTGTGCTTCGCGTTCTTCACGTTCTTTCTCCCCGTCATCACGGGGTGGATGAACCAGATGATCTTTCTCGCCGGCGCGGGCCTCACGGTTTTGGTCGTGTTGCGCGTCGTGCAGCTCATCTATTGGCGGAACTCGGCACGTACCAATCGCGAAGCCATGCTGGCCGGTGCGCCGGCATTGGCCCTGATCGGTTTGTTAGTGGGGTTCTATTTCCTGAACTGGATTCCGCCCGTGCCGCTGTCGATGAAATTCGGGGGGATGTATCACGAGGTGAAGCGATCCGGCGGCCACTTCGAATTGTCGTACGAGAGAGAGTGGTATGAGGCCTGGAAGCGGTCGAATACGACGTTCACCGCCAACGAGCCGATCTACTGTTTCACCGCGGTTTTTGCGCCGGTGACGTTGAAGGCCACGGTCTATCACCACTGGTACTACCGCAGCGACAAGAGCAAGCCGTTTAGCCATGCCGACAAGATTCCCCTGAAAATCTCCGGGGGGCGTGAGGGGGGATACCGGGCCTACACCTTCAAGCAAGGGCTCGATCCCGGCGAGTGGCGGGTAGATGTCGAAACCGAAGACGGTCGCGTGATTGGGCGGGTTGCGGTCCGAGTGGAGGAGCGGAGTAAGGGGCCACACTCGTTGAACACGGTCGTCTACTGACTGGTTGAATCGAGGCATTCCATGAAGCGCATCAGTGGACTCAAGCTCCTTGAAGAGCGTGAAGGCGAGGGCAAAGCGGCGCAAAAGAGCGATCGCGTGGTCTACAACAGCAGACTGTTTCTCAATCAGGGGGACGAGATGCCGCTCAATAAGCTACAGGCTCAGCAAGTACCGGCCGAAATGGTGCGAGTCGAGGGAGGCATCACGTTCATCGATCATAGGATTGTGCTCGGGCGGCGCCAGGCCATCGCCGGCATCGAACATGCGCTGATGGGTATGAAGGTAGGGGGTTATCGAAAGGTGCGCGTCAGTCCGCACCTGGCCTATCGGGATGAGGGTATTTCTGACCTGATTCCGCCCAATGCGGTGCTGGTGGTGGAGATCTGGGTGCGAGCCATCATCCCTCTCGGATGACGATTGCAAGGATGAGTTGGGACGACAAGGGGTGTTAGCCTGGGTTGACATCCAGCACCGAGGAGAATCACGCTAAACTGGGTTTTTATTCAATTGTGCGCTACCCAGATCAAAGACGGAGGCAAGCCATTGCTCCGCCCCTTCTTCCAGCGCTGGGCAAGAGCCGGCGTGGGACAACCCTAACGAACTGGTGTAGAATTCAATTCTAGCGTGATGGAGGGTGCCATGAGTGAGATTGAACAGCTAGAGAAAACGGTAGCAAATCTCCCTCCCAAGGATTTGGCACAGTTTCGTGCGTGGTTTCTCGACTTCGATGAACGCGTGTGGGATCAGCAGATCGAGGCAGATCTCAAGGCAGGAAAACTGGATCTACTGATTGCGGAAGCACGCGCCGAGTTCGAACAGGGCAAAGCCCGGCCCCTGTGAAGCATTCCGCATCGTCACGGTTTTGGACTGCGTATCAGGCCCTTCGGGAACACGTCCGCTCGCTGGCCGACAAGAACTTCCAGCTGTTGAAATCCAACCCGCGCCATCCTTCTCTTCACCTCAAGCGCATTGGAGAGCTGTGGTCTCACGAGTCGGTGACCACTACCGCGCTTGGTTTCGATGTCCAGGATAGAATCAACTGGTGCTGGATCGGAACTCACGCTGACTATGACAAGATGATCGCTCCATGATTCCCATCAGAGGAGGTCTAGCTATGGGATTGCAGTATGTCCGGCTCATTGTATCGATAGGGTGCCTGGTGTTGTGGCTTGCGACCCTACCGGCCACGGCCCAGGAGCCGCCTCAGGCATTGCCCTGGCAAGTTGGGCCGACCGACGCCAAGTTGGGCGACCAGGCGCTACTCAAGGTGCCGCAGGGTTATCGGTTCCTAGGGTCGCAGGAGACCCAACGCCTGCTGAAACAGATGGGCAATTTCCCGTCCGGCTCCGAGCTGGGACTGATTACCCCGACGAAGGAAGGGGAGCAGTGGTTTATGGTGGTCCGCTACATCGATGCAGGGTACGTCAAAGATGACGAGGCGGCCAATTGGGATGCCGATGCGCTCATGACCTCGATCAAAGAGGGAACGGATGAAGACAACAAGACTCGGGAGGCGCAGGGATTTCCTCCATTAGTCATTCGCGGCTGGGAAGAAAAGCCCCATTACGACAAGGCGGCGAACAAGGTGGTGTGGGCCATCGCGGCACAGGAGCGAGAGTCGGTGGGGGTCAACTACAACACTCTGGCCTTAGGGCGGCAGGGGTATCTCAGCATGAACATGGTCGGTTCGTTGGAGGAATTGCCGACCCTGAAGCCGCATGTGGGCCTTCTCCTGTCCAACGTGGAATTTATCGAAGGGAAACGGTATAGCGATTTCGACAGCACGACCGACAAGGTCGCCGCCGTCGGCCTGTCGGCGCTCATTGCCGGCGCGGCGATTAAGTCCGGCCTGTTGGCCAAATTGTGGGCCTTCATCATCCCCTTGGTGCTGGCGGGAAAGAAGTTACTGGTGCTGCTGGTGATCGCGCTCGGTGGATTGGCGGCAAAGTATCTGAACAGGAAACCCAAGCCGGAACAATTGGGCGGTGGCGGAGGAGGCTTGTCGTGAAGGTTCTGCTGCTGTTGCTCGCGGGACTCAAGCTGGGCAAGGTCGCGCTGACCGGCGGGACGATGCTGCTGTCCATGGTGGTCTATAGCTTTATCTTTGGGTGGTGGTATGCGGTGGGGTTTGTGTTGCTGATTCTGTTTCACGAGCTGGGCCATTACGCCGCCGCTAAGCAACGCAACCTGGACGTCGGCGCGCCGACTTTCATCCCCTTTGTAGGGGCCTGGATTCAGCTCAAAGAGCAGCCGATGGATGTCGAAACCGAGGCCTACGTCGGCATAGCCGGGCCGGTGGCCGGGACCGTGGCGGCCATGGCCTGTTATTACGCGGCGGAATATACCCATAGCCAATTGTTGCTGGCCCTGGCCTATGCCGGGTTCATGATCAATTTGTTCAATCTGATCCCGCTCTCACCGTTGGACGGCGGCCGGATCACGGCGATCATCTCGCCGAAGGTCTGGTGGTTGGGTGTGCCGATTCTGATCGGGCTGTTCGTCATGAATCACAGTCCCATGCTGTTGCTGATTGCCATCCTGGCCATCCCGCACGTGATGTCCACGTTTCGGGGTGGTCCACATGGTCTGCCGGAACGTTACTATGATGTGCCGCTTGCGACCAGGGTCAGTTATGGGCTGTACTATCTTGGTCTCGCGGCATTTCTTGGTATCATGAGTTATGAGACGCATCTGCTGCTGCCTTCCGCACGTAGCTGACCAACCGCTGTATCTCGGTCAATGCTCATCCACCAGGTCCCTATGGAGGCGCTGTGCAGTGCTTTACCGCTGAGGTGAGCCGCATCCAGGATTTGACGCACGACGTGCGGGCCATTGAGCTGCAACTTTTGGAGCCAAGCAGTATCACCTTCAAGGCCGGGCAGTTCGTCTCGTTCGAGGTGCCGAAGGAAGGGCTGCCTCGTCCCGTCACAAGGCCCTATTCTATTGCCTCACCGCCAGGTCAGCGGGACCGTCTCCTCCTCGTCCTCAATCTCGTCCAAGGCGGCCCCGGGTCGAGTTACCTCTTCAGCCTGCGGGAAGGATCACACACCCAGTTCAAAGGGCCGGCCGGGGCCTTCTACCTGCGGGATGATGGGGCAAGAGACCTGCTGTTCGTCGCCACGGGCACCGGCATCGCGCCGCTCCGCAGCATGATCCTGGCTCAACTGGAACGGGCCACATCGCAGTCGGTGACCTTGTTCTGGGGACTCCGCAGCCAGCGGGATCTGTATCTACAGGAGGAACTGCAGGAACTGGCTCGGACCTATCCCAAGTTTTCCTGTGTGATGACGCTTTCCAGGCCGGAACCAGGGTGGGAGGGTGCCAGCGGGCGCGTGACGGCTCTCGTCGAACAGCGGGTCTCTTCTGTGACGAACCTTGCGGTCTATCTCTGCGGCGGGAGCGGCATGATCAAGGATGTGACGGCTAGGCTCAGTGCTAAGGGGTTGTGCCCGATCTATCGGGAAAAGTATTACGACGATTGACGGGCCGCTGAAAAAGGCCGCCAGCGTCGTTCTCGCATCGCTCACTTCTTCGACGTACAAGAACAGTACGTCTCAGTCTTTCGCTCGCTGCGGCCTTGCTGGCGAACCTTTTTGAGCGGCCCATGTGGTTGTACCGAGTGTGAGGCAGTTGTCGGTCTAATCAGTCTTCGGGACTCGTTTGGTGGTATGTTGAAACACGCACTTGGGGCAGGTGTAATGAATAAACTGACCGCCTGCGACCAGCCGTTTGGTCATCGCGACCTTGCACCAGGTGCACAGGCGGTCAGGCAGGTCGGCGAGGGGAGGGGGGGTGATTGTTTGTGGCGCGGATGTGTCAGTCATGGTCGGTATTCTCGCTAAGGGTTCGAGAGTTTGTCAATGTGCTCCGCGAGCAGAAATTTCGGAGATAAACATTTACAGCGTTTCAAACGTTGAGTATATTGCAAGCATATGTCTCTCCACTCCACCCATCCTCAACAGAAAGGTCGTATCGCACATGCACAACGCCGAAGGTGTCACCTCCGACGACATCTCATCATCTTCAGCCAGGGTTGCTGACTCCGCGGTCCACCCGGACTCCGTCGGACCCGGCAAAGCCTGGGGAATTTGCACCTCCGTTGACCTCCACGATTGCATCCCAGACCGTATCCGCGATGCCAAACAAATCGAAGCCTATGTCGTCCAGCTCTGCGAACTGATTCAGATGAAGCGCTATGGCGCCTGCCAGATCGTCCATTTCGGAGAGGGACGCGTGGCCGGCTACAGCATGGTGCAGTTGATCGAGACCTCGTTGATCAGCGGTCACTTCGCCAACGATACCAACAGCGCCTATCTCGACATCTTCAGTTGCAAGGGCTACGATCCGGCCGTCGTCGAAGAATTTTCCAAAGCCTTTTTCGGCGCCCGTCGTTCGAGCCATCGGGCCATGTTGCGGTATTAGGCCAGAGTCGTGAGATTCCCGGCCCCTGTAGGGCTCGGTGTCTTGCTGGCTGCCCATGCGATGAATCAGAGTCCCCCCAAAACCGTGCGGGCGTTTTTCTCCACACTCCCCGGCAAGCTGAATCCGGAGGCGGCCGAAGGACTGGATGCGGTCTACCAGTTCGATTTGAACGGCGCCGATGGAGGACAGTATCAACTGCAGATCCGGGATGGTACCTGCCAAATTTCAGAAGGCACCCACCCGGATCCGCACGTGACGCTGGCGATGTCGGGGGAGGATTGCCTCCGGGTGTTGAACGGTCAGGTAAGCGGCACGGCGGTGGCCATGTCCGGGCGCTTGCGCATCAGCGGCGATATGGGGTTGGCACTGCAGCTGGCTTCGCTCTTTCCCAGTCTTCGCCCCTAACGTCATCTAACAGGATGCTGAAAAAGTCCGCCAGCAGCGTTCTCGCCTCGTTCAGACCCTCAACGTACCCCCTATGGGAACAGAGCCTGTTTCTGCAGGCTCGGGGTGGGCGGGTAAGAACGTGACGCCTTCGGGCCAAGACACTGCCGGCTCACCGTCTCGCCGGCGTCCACAAACATGGCGCTCATTATTCTTCGCGCCGTGGACCTCGCTGCGGCCTTGCTGGACGGCCTTTTTGAGCATCCTGAGGGAGGGTTTTTCTGTGTTGCCACACGTACATACCATCGGAGTTCTCGCGTATCACCATCGTTTTTCCACAACCTGCTAAATTCCCTGTTTCCGCTCCCGCTTCTTCGATCCACCTAACATACGGCGCCTGTCTCGACGCTCTACTTGCGGCAGCCCTGTCTTCTGACCGCGTGCGTCTTTAAAAGATTGCTACGTTACGCCTGCTGAGTCGCCGGTGTTCCCGATTCAGCCCCAGCCAGTTGTTCCGCGCTTCGCGGAAACCGTTCTTCCAACATCGCATAGACGGTCGGGACCAGGAACAGGGTCAAGATCGTTGAGACCGTGAGGCCGCCCACGACGGCGCGGGCCAGCGGCGCATTGGTCTCGCTGCCTGTGCCGAGGCCGAGGGCCATCGGCATCAACCCCACCACCGTGGCCAGCGAGGTCATGAGAATCGGGCGGAGTCTGGTGCGTGAGGCCGTGACTACGGCGCTGGAGAGGTCCAATCCCCGGCGCCGCAGCACATTCGTGTAGTCCACCAGCAACACACCGTTCGAGACGACGATGCCCAGCATCATGATGATACCCATCATCGATGAGGTGGAGATGGTGGTGTCGGTCAAGTAGAGGATGACGATTACGCCAGGGATCCCCATCGGTACCGAGAACATGATGATGAAGGGGTCGATGAGCGATTTAAATTGCGCCGCCATCACCATGTAGACGAGGAGGAGGGCCAACACACTCGCAAACAGGAGGCCCTCGAACGTTTCTCGCTGCTGTTGGATCTGTCCGGCAAGACGGATGCTGAAGCCCGGCGGCAATTGCAGCTTGGCGAAGGCCGATTCCAGATCCTGGGCGATGGAACCGAGGTCGCGGCCGACGGGATTGGCGGTGATATGAACCACCCGCTGGAAATATTTGCGTTCGATTTTCACGGGGCCGGCGTTCAGCTTCAGCGTGGCCAGGTTTTTGAGCAGCACCGGCTCCCCGTTTTTCGTCGTCAACAGCACATGCTCGATATCCGTCAGGTCCTTGCGATGTTCCTCCGCGAGCCAGGCGCTGATGTAGTACTCATTGCCGTTCTGGGGGTCGGTGAAGATGATCGGGTCGGTCTGGCCGTTGCCGTTCAAGGAAAATAACACGGCATTGGCCACATCCGTTTCGCTGATTCCCAGGAGCGCGGCTTTCTCCCGGTCCACCACCACGTTCACCTCGGGGTAGTTCTCTTCCCGACTGACCTCGATGTCGGCCATGCCGGGTATTTTGTGCATGGTGTCCTGCACCTGGTGGACGACGGTGCGGGCCTTCTCGAAGTCGTAGCCGTAAATCTCGACATCGATGGATTTTTGGGAGCCGAAGCTTGTCACCCGTTTGACCAAGCCTCCGGGATCGAAGAACATCGCCACGCCGGGGAAGAGCTTCAGGATCGCTGGACGTACGGTGTTCATGACTTCGACTTGGGTGCGGCGGCGCTTGTCGGGGGACACCAGATAGACGGAAATGACCGAGGTATGCGGCCCGGTGTTGGGATTGAACAGCGAAGAGCGTCCCTGCGCCAAGACGCCGGTGCTGGACGCGATCGCTTCAAGTTCCGTTGGTGGAATCTGTTCCCGCAGCACGCGTTCGACCTCGGCGACCTGCTCGACGGTTTTTTCCACCCGCTGGCCGACCGGCCCCCGCAAGACGATGCGAAACTGGCTTTCATCGGAGACCGGAAGAAATTCCGTGCCGATGAAGGGCAGCAGCGTGAGGGAGCTCACGAAGATCGCGATGACCGAGACGAGCAATGTACGCCGGTGGGCCAGGACCCAGCGAAGGCTGCGCTCGTACCCTTCATCAAGGGCCTCGTAGCGTCGCTGGCTCCATTGCATGATCTTCACGAACCAGTGCGGCAGGTTACGATGCGCCTCCTGTTCCGGTTTCAGAAATCGATAACAGAGCGCCGGCGTCACGGTGCGGGAGACGAAGAATGAGGTGAACAGGGCGATGGCGATGGTGAGGGTCAGCGGAATGAGTAATAGTCGCGCGATGCCGACGATGAAAAACATCGGCAGGAAGACGACGACCGTCGTGACCGTCGAGGCGAAGATCGGCATGGCGACCTCGCGGGCGGCGTTCACGATGGCGTCCCAGCGGTTCCGGTCGACGTTCAAATGGCGTTGAATGTTTTCCAATTCGACGATGGAGTCGTCCACCAGGCGTCCGATGCCGAGCGCCAGCCCTCCCATGGTGAAGACATTCAAGGTCTGGTTGGTGAAATAGAGCACGATGAAGGTCACGAGAATCGAGAGCGGGATGGCGACGGAGATGATCAAGGTGCTGGTCAGGTTTCTGAGGAATAGGAGAATCACGGCCGCCGCGAGCAGCGATCCATGGAAGGCCTGTTCGATGAGGTTCTTGATCGATTGCCGGATATAGGTCGATTGGTCGAATGAAATGCCCAATTGCACGCCCGGCGGAATGCCGATCATTTTCGGGATCGCCTTCCGCAAGGCATCGACCACTTCCACCGTGTTCGCGATCGGCTGCTTGTTGACACGGAGATAGACGGAGCGTTTGCCGTCCGTGCGAACGACATTCGTCTGAATGTCCGAGGAATCCGTCAGGATGCCGATGTCGCGCACGCGCACGGGATTGCCCCGTGGATCGATCTTGACCACGACGTCGTTGATCGGCTCCACCGTTTTGAACTGAGTGTTCGTGAAGACGTTGTAGTCGAGGTTCCCGGCTTTGATGTCGCCCGACGGCAGAATCAGGTTGGAGGCCTTCACCGCTTTGACCACATCGAGAATGGAGAGGCCGCGCGCCTGGAGCAGGGCTGGGTCCAGGTTAATATTGATTTGCCTGATTTTTCCGCCCTCGACCGTGGCTGCCGCAACGTTGGCGATCTGTTCGATCTGCGGCGCGATGGTGTTGTAGGCCAGGTCATAGAGCGCCCGCTCGTCCATGTCTCCCCCGGCGGCCGTCACAATGGCGACGGGAATGTTGGAGACGTCGAATTTGACGATGAACGGCTGCAGAATGCCGGGCGGCAGGCTGTTCAGAATCTGGGTGATGCGCTGCATCACCTCCATCTGCCCCACGTTGATATCCGCGCCCCAGTTGAACCAGATCTGGACCGCTCCGATCCCCTGTTTGGCGAACGATTCCACATGCTCGACGTTCGAGGCGGAACTGACGGCCTTCTCAATCGGGTAGACGACGCTCTGTTCGATGTCGAGCGGGGGGGCGCCTTTATAGATGACGCCGACAAAGGCGACCGGGACCTGAATGTTGGGAAAGAGATCGACTGGAAGGCGCTCAAGCGATGTGGCCCCCAGGATCACCATGGCCAGGGACAGCATCAAGATGCCGATGCGGTTACGAAGTGCGAGGAGCGTCAGCCACATAATGAAGAATTGGGAGAGTTAGTGATTTCGTGATGGAATCATTTCGGGACAATCACCAAATCACCGGATCGAAACTGTCAAAGTGGTTGGACTTGCACCGGCGCGCCCTCGCTCACCAGATCTTTTCCGGAGACGATGAGTTGTTCGTCTCCGTTCAGCCCCTTCACGACCTCGACACGGTTTCCCACACGGGCCCCCAGTTCGACCGGGACCTGATGGGCTTTCCCGTCCTTGACGACATAGACATACTGCGACTCCTCCAGGCGGCTCACCGCATCCAGCGGAATCTGGACCGCCTGCGGGTGCTTGCCGACCAGGACTTCGACACGGGCGAACATGCCGCCCTTGAGACGGTGATCCTTATTGGGGAGGTCGACTTCGACGGTCATGGTGCGGGTGGCGCGGTTCAACGCTTGCACGATGCGGGTGACCGTGCCCTCAAACACCTCGTTCGGATAGGCTTCCGCGCGAACATCGGCGCGCTGCCCGATCTTTATTAGGGGGACGTCCTTCTCCACGACCTCGATCAGGGTGCGGACGGTTTCGATGTCATGGACGCTTAAGATGCCGCGTGACATGGTGGAAGTACTGGCGGTCGTGCCGCTCACATAGGAGCCCGGGTCAAGGTTGCGTTCCGCGATATACCCGGCAAACGGAGCGCGGATGGAGGCGTAGGCCAGGTTGGTTTCAGCCTGAGCCAGTGCCACCGCCATCTGTTGAACCTGGGCGCGCAATGAATCCTGCATGGCCAGCGCCGCATCACGGTTCACCTCGGCCGTATCCAGGTCCTGCTGTGACACAAACTGGTCCTTGATCAACGCTTGCATGCGATCCAGTGTGAGCGCGGCGTTGCGCACGGCTGCTTCCTGCTGAACAACCTTCGCCTTCGCGGACAGTAGATTGGCTTTCGCCTGGTTGACCGCATGGACGTAGTCGGTGTGATCGATTTCGACGAGCAGTTGATTGGCCTTCACCAAGTCGCCCTTGTCCACGTAAATCTTGGCGATATACCCGTCCACACGTGAGAACACGTTCACGAGTTGGTTGGGGATGAGGTCGGCCGTGTAGGTCAGTCGCACGTCCAGGTCTTGCTTGATGGGGCTCATGGTGCCGACGGTGAGGATGCGGTTTTTTCGAGCGTCCGTCTTGGCTCCGCTGCTGAGACGAAACACGATCAGCGCCGTGACGGCAACGAACAGAATGATTCCCAGGATGACGATGGGATGTCGTTTGATGGGGTTACCGACCACGTGACGGCCCTCGCGGCTTGCTGGTGGGAGGACGTGTCAGTCCATGGAGGAACAGTTCCACATAGGTGGCCACGATTTCCTTGTGCGAGCAATGCAGCGGCACCTCGAAGATTTCGTGGAGCAGGCGATGGTGGACCACCATGCCGATAAACGCGCGCGCGGCCAGCAGCGGATCGATCTCGCGGAAGGCGCCTTCCTCAATCCTGGTCTGAATGTATCCGGCCAAATAATCGTAAAACACGCGGTGTTGCTTGCCGAAAAACATGTCGGCCAATTCGTGGCCTTCCAGCGCGCTGAAGAGCAGCAGTCGCAGCATCGTGGGGTCGGCGCCAGGGCGGATGCGATAGCCGGCGATGAGCGTAAATACGCGATAGTCGTCACGCTTGCGGGCGACTTGCTCGACGGCACTGAGGAGTTCGCTGAGCGGGGCTTTCTCAGCAAGGATCGCGGTGTACAGTGCCCGCTTGGTCGGAAAGTACTTGAACACCAAGGCTTCGCTGACGCCGGCGGCACGGGCGATTTCCTTGGTCGTCGTGCCCTTGAAGCCCTTCGCGGCGAACAAGGCGGCGGCGGATGAGATCAGGCTGGCCTGGCGATCCCGGCTGGGGCTGCGCGAAAGTGCGGTCGTTGGGTTCATGTCATTGTGGTCGGGTGAGTGAGTATTCACTCACCGTGCAGGCTATCACGTGACCGAATGGCAAGACAAGGAGGTTAAGAATTTCGCAATCTCCAGATGGCTCCGAAAACACGCCTGCTCAAATGCCGTCGAAGTAGGCTCGTTCGAGCAGCGGGGTGCTGAATGTGTCTTGGGGCACCACGCCTCTTCTCTCGGAAGGCTCGTCACTAGGGCGCGGGCGAGGTGCTCTCGGTGAATTTGGCGCGGAACGCCTGGCTCTCAAAGAAGATGACACCTTGGCTGGTCCGCACATCGTAGCGGAGGATGATCTCGCTGTCGGCGCCTTGCCAATCAAAAAACTTCACGACGCCTCCGGCGACCTGGCCGGGGGACCGGTCCAGCGGGCCGAATTGCTGTTGCAGGAAACCCAAGATGCGGTCATGCGTCTCCTTGCCGCTGTAACGCACCATGACGCGGGCAAACTTTCCGTCGATGGTGCTGAATCGCATGGAATCGACCGAGGCCGGTCCCAATGTCGGAGACGTCGCTTTGAGCTCGTAGGTCTGCACCCGGCCGCCGTCTTCGATCTTCACGAACGTGTCGGATTCAGAGAAGGCCGCCCCCCAGGGAATGCCTTCGAAGCCGTTCGAGTCATTCTGCATGGGGACGGCCAGAGCGGCGGCCACCGGGAGCCACGTGGCCATGACTACCAGCCGGGCGATGATTGCCCACCGGTTGTGATGGATGGAGACCAGTCCGTGCATATTAATCCGCCGTGTCCGAGATCCGATCCTGGAATCGAGGCGCCAGATTGCGGCTCTCAATGAACACAAATCCACGGTCCCGGTTGGCTTCATAGGTGAGGCTGATTTCGGTATCCGGTCCGCGCCAGGTATATTGTTGATTGAGCCCCCGCATCATCTGTCCGGGAAGGCGTTCGATCACGCCATACGAGCGTTCGAGAAATTGCAGCACCTGCGTATGGGTCTGCGCGCCGCGGTAGCGAACGGTGACACGCGCGAACTGGGCATCGACGGTCGAGAGCTGAACACTCTCGACCGGGATGTCGGCATAGACCGGCGGGCGATCGCGAAATTCGTAATCGGTGGTATGAGAATTGGCGCGAGTGACTGTGAGTTCCGGGATGCCGGTGAGGGGCACGCCCCATGGAAGCTGATGAAACCCGTGCGGATCGTTCGCCATGGTAATGGCGGACGCCGGTCCGGCATAGGCCGCCACGAGCGCCCCGAGAACAATAACGCGGCCGACGGAGCGGACGGGTGACCATATCGAAGATGCGTAGGGCATGGCCTGTAGAAATCTCGTCCGGCACGCTATCATGGTTGTCGGGGTGACGGCAACTCTTCGGCGGCGTTCTTGTGAATGGAGGACCCCTTGGCTATAATGCGCCCTCTTGTGCACGGTCATTCGGGCAACAGAGGCGGGGTTCATGATCGACAGTGACGTGTTTGTGCAAGCGCTGCAGGATATGGGCGTGAATTTTTTCACGGGCGTGCCCGATTCGATCCTGGGCGGGATCATCGAAGAGCTGATGACGCGCAAGGTCTACACCCCTGCCGTGCGTGAAGATGAAGCGGTCGCCATGGCTGCGGGCGCCTATATGGCCGGGAAGATTCCCGCCGTGCTCATGCAGAATTCTGGACTAGGGACGTCCCTGAATGCGCTCATTTCCCTGAACATGATTTATCGACAGCCCTGCATCTTGCTCGTGTCATGGCGGGGTTTCCAAGGCAAGGATGCGCCGGAACACTTAGTGATGGGCGAGACGATGCTGCCGTTGCTCGATACCATGAAAATTCCGCACCGCACCCTGTCGGAGCAGACCATGGCAGACGATCTCCGGTGGGTGGGGCAGACATTTATGCAACAGCGGGTTCCGCTTGCGCTCGTGATTAAAAAGGGCATCGTCAAGGGGTTGCATCCATGAGGCCGGAAGAAGGCACCATGCAGAGCCGGGCACAGGCCATGGCTGTGTTGCTTGAATTGTTGACCGACCAGCCGGTCATCGTCTGCAATGGATTTCCGTCTCGTGAAGCGCACAAGATAGCCGATCGGCCGACCCACTTTTATATGATCGGGTCGATGGGGAATGCCGCGGCGATCGGGCTGGGTGTGGCGTTGGCCAAGCCCGCCAAGCAGGTCATCGTATTCGACGGCGACGGCAATGTGCTCATGGGGATGGGCACCCTGGCGACGGTGGGTGCCTTGAAGCCGAAAAATTTCATTCATGTGGTGTTCGACAATGAAGTGTATGGAACGACGGGTAATCAGCCGACGATTTCCAACGTCGTTCCGCTGGAGAAAGTGGCCAAGGCTGCAGGGTATGTCCATGTCGAGCGGGTTCTCGACCGGGACGATCTCCTGTACGAATTCAAAGACCTGTTGAAAAAAGACGGGCCGAGCATGTTGCTGGTCAAGGTCAACGAATTCGTCGAGGATGCCGGCCGGGTCCAACATGAGCCGCCGGCTATTACCGCTCGGTTCATGAAAGCCATTGAATAGCACCTGTGTGCTGAGTGCGATGTGTGGGGCCGCTCCGCTCAGTCCCGATCCACAGCCTGAGGCATGAACATGATACTTTTGAATCCAGGTCCGGTGAACGTGAGCGAACGGGTGCGGCAGGCGTTGATGCGTCCGGATATCTGCCATCGAGAGTCCGAGTTCTCCGACCTCTTGGGTCGAATTCAACAGAAATTATTGACGGCCTTCGTGCCCGGGGCCGAAGCCGACTATATTGCGGTGGTACTGACCGGCTCAGGCACCGCTGCGGTGGAGTCCGCCGTCATGTCCTGCCTTCCGACGGGGAAGCGCATGCTCGTGCTCAACAACGGCGTCTATGGCGAGCGGCTCTCCAACATGATCGGTCTGCATCGACTCGGCGTGTCTGAACTCAAGTCGGAGTGGCACATCAAGCCGGATCCTGAGCGAGTACGGTTGGCGTTACGCCAGCACCCCGAGGTTCATGCGGTGGCCATGGTGCATCACGAGACGACCACCGGCTTGATCAATCCCATCAAGGAGATTGCGGAGGTCGTCGATAGTCAGAACCGGGTGTTTGTGGTCGATTCCGTCAGCGGCCTCGGGGGTGAAGCGATCGATATTGCCGGCTCGCACATCTATATGGTGGCGGGAACTGCCGGCAAGTGTATCCAAGGCTTTCCCGGTGTCTCGTTCGTCCTCCTTCGCAAGGGGTTTCTGGAGCGGATGCGAGGCTATCCCAAGCGATCGTGGTATCTCCACATGACTCACTATGTCGACGATCAAGGCAAAGGGACCGTGCCCTTTACCCCGGCCGTTCAAGTCTATTATGCGTTTGAAGAAGCCTTGGACGAATTGTTGGAGGAGGGGGTCGCCAATCGCACGCAGCGGTATAGGCGGACTGCCACCAGGATCCGGGAACGCATGGGGCAATTGGGCGTCAAGGCATTGCTGCCGCCGGAATCTCAATCGAACACGATCACGGCGTTTCATCTGCCCTCTGGCGTCACGTACGCCTCGTTGCACGATCAGCTGAAGGATCGTGGGTATGTCATTTACGCCGGGCAGGGGCAATTGGAATCGAAGATCTTCCGCATTGCCAACATGGGCGCCTTGACTGAACCGCACATCCAAGGATTTCTCACGGCCTTCGAGCAGGTGCTTGCAGGCGCTGCTGTGCACACATGAGAGCTGTCATCCTGGCCGCTGGAGTCGGCAAGCGCCTCTGGCCGGTCACGCAACATAAGCCGAAATGTTTGATCGAGATCGGGGGGCAGACGCTGCTGTCCCGATATCTCGAGGTGCTGGCCAGCGTCCAGATCAGAGACGTCACCATTGTGGTCGGGTACAAGCAGGAGATGATTCGGGCCGCGGTCGGCACGCAACACCGGGGTGTGAGCATTTCCTATCTGGTGAACGAAGAGTTCCACCGCGGCAGTATTTCGTCGCTGTGGATCGCCCGGTCGGCGCTCTCCGACGACGTAGTGATTATGGATGCGGATGTATTGTTCCACCGTGAGATCCTGCGCCGTCTGGTGGACTCGCCGTTCACGAACTGTCTGCTGATGGATGATACGGTGAAGCAAACCGGCGAGGAATGTATGGTGGTGGTCCAGGGTGGACGGGTGATTGCCTTGAGCAAAAAGATGCCCGAGCGGTACGATATCGCAGGAGAGGGCGTGGGATTTCTGAAAGTGCGTCGAGCCGATACGGCCCACGTGATCGGCTCGCTCAAGAGCTACATCGATCAAGGGCGATGGGAGATGGAATACGAGGACGGGTTGCTGCAATACTTTCAGGACGTGAAAGTCGGGCATGAAAAAATCGGGGGGCTGCCCTGGACAGAAATCGATTTTCCCGAGGATATCACGCGGGCGGAGCGAGAGATCCTGCCGCGGCTGTAGCCTCCGCGAGACACTGGTTGTCATGAGCGAAAGCACTCTGGAACGCGGCGCTGAATTACAGGGACTGAGCACGGCCATTCTGTTGCCGGGCGCAGGTCTCTTTGGTGATCGTCTTGGGCGTGGGTTGACCGACGTCGGTCCGCTCACCCTCATCGGGGGCCTGAGTCTCTTTCAACGCACGGTGCTCACGCTGCAGGGGGCAGGCATTCGCCAATTGATCGTCCTGGCGGGCGCCGATGAAGAGTTGCTCAAACATACGCTGGCGCGGGGAGCACGGGTCACCATTCCCGTTCGATGGATGCCGGTCCGGGAGTTCCCACTCGATGATCCGCGCACGTGGGAATCGCTGGCTACCGAGGTGCGCGGCTTCTGTTTGATTGCCGGGGTACGGGCGGTGTTTTCAAAAAAGTTGATCGAGCACTTACGGCAGACCGTGCGTAACGGCGAAGCAGTGGTCGTGACGCGCGAAGCCGGTCCGGTCGAACCGGCGATGGGTCGGCGGAACCCAGCCGTTGCGTTTGAGGAAGGCCGGCTCATCTCCTTTCACCACCACACTGCGTATGAAGGCCACCAGGTGGCGGCCGATTTGGTGGTGTTGCCGGCGAGCATTCTGAATCCGCCGAACGAGACAACGTCTTGTGCGATCGGTGAAGCGACGGATCCGCTGGGCATGATTCCCGTGCGCCGCTGGCTGGAACGAGCGGCGGCGGAAGGGCGCGTGCGGGTCGTGGCGGCCGCCTCCAATGCCGGCCTCTGGTATCGAGACGTCTGGGACCAGGCGAGTGCCGGCGTCGCAGAACGCACCCTCTTTCGCTCGCTCAAGGGAGAGGCCGAGGGATTCGTCGATCGGTACTTCAATCGGACCTTCTCGCGCCTTCTGACGAGAGCGTTCTTATGGATGAAATGCTCGCCCAATGCCATCACCATGGTTGCAACGGCTGTCGGACTGCTCTCGGCCGTCGGGTTCGGATTAGGCACCTATCAAGCCGGGATCATCGCCGCGTTATTGTTTCAATTGGCGGCCGTCATCGACTGTTGCGACGGCGAGGTGGCGCGGCTGACTTTTACCGAATCGCCTTTCGGCGCCTGGCTGGATATCGCCATGGACAATGTGGTGCATATCGCCATTTTTGCCGGGATCGCCTGCGGGGCCTACCTCCGGCAGGCGGGTACGGATGGAGCCTGGGTTCCCTTGGTACTGGGCGGCGCGGCTATGTTCGGCAACGCAATGTCGTTTTGGTTGGTCACGAAGGCGCAAAAAATCGGCGCCACGCGTGGGTGGAATACGCCCAAGCAGGCGGCCTGGTCCGACTTCATTCTGAAGAATGTGGCGAGCCGAGACTTCTCCGTGGTGGTGTTCCTCTTCGCGATATTGGACAAGCTCGACTGGTTTTTGTGGATGGCCGCGCTCGGCTCAACGGTGTTTTGGCTGTTGATGGTGTGGGTCATTCGACCTTCGGCACGCGCCCGTGCTTAAAGCGGCCCTCCTTCTTCTTGGGACGCTGACTCTTTCCGCACTGATCTGGCACATCGGGATCGACCGCATCTATGAGGCGGTGACGCAACTCGGTCCTGCCGCAATGTTGATGATCCTGCTGCCCTCTCTCCTCATGTACGTCCTGGAAGCCTACGGCTGGCGCGTGACGCTGGGCCGCTGGGCGAAGGACGTTCCGTTTTGGCAGGTGCTGGCAATTCGCACCGCCGGCGAAGTTGTGAACATGACTACGCCCACGGCCTACGTGGGCGGAGAACCGCTGAAGGCCTTCCTCCTTAAACGACAGGGGGTGCCGCTGGTGGAAGGGTTGGCGTCGGTGGTGACAGCCAAAACCACCATGACGATCGCTCAGATTCTCTTCATCTTGGCCGGGATTGGGTTGGGGTTCTGGTTGTTGGGCGCCGGCGGATCGGCCGGGCAGACCATCACGGCGGGCTTGGTCAGTATGGGGTTGCTGCTGTTCGGGGTTGGCGCCTTTGTCATCGTTCAACGACAGGGCATGTTTTCCTGGATTCTGAAGGTCCTGCGCCGCGTCGGATTGCGGTTGCACTACCTAGAGTCGCGCGAGGAAAAGCTCCTCGAATTGGATCGCACCATCGCCCACTTCTACGCACAACGGCGATCGGCTTTCTTGTTATCGACCGGACTCTTTCTCCTTGGATGGCTGGCCGAAGCCTTGGAAGTATTCGTCATGATCGTCTGCCTGGGACAACCCATTACGATGATGTCCGCCGTAGCGATCGGCGCTCTCTCAGTTTTGATCAAGGGCGGAACGTTCTTCATCCCCGGCAGCTTGGGAGCGCAAGATGCCGGGAACCTGTTCTTGCTGACCGCGTTCGGCTATGGCGAGGTGACAGGTATCACCTTCGCGCTGCTGCGACGCTTTCGAGAATTTGTCTGGATCGCGCTCGGGCTCGCCTGTCTGGCGGTTGTCGCGAAGGGTGTCGATCGCTCCCTCTCCACCGACTAACACTCCTGCTGTATCGAATCCAGGCCGTCAGCCTCGGCCGTCTGTGGCATGGGACAGGCGCGATGTCTGACGACGTTTGGTCTGCACGAGTGTCGTAGAATGAGTCAGGCACCTACATCGCCGCAAAGTTCTTTGTGTGATTTCCTTGCGAGAAGTAGCTGAAATGCGCACTCTCCGGTACAGTGTCGTTGAAACAGAGTTCGTGGCGACAGAACCAGGGCACGGGCCGCCTTGGGCGGATGCTGTATATTTTAAGAGCGAGTCAGATCATGCAACGATCGGATCATTCCAGTTCGCAGGGTCAATCAGCCCCGGAGACGGCCTCGAAAATGGTAGGACCGGAGAGAATTCTGGGGCGTCTGACGCCTCCATTGGAAGATCCTAGCGAGGCGTTGAAATTCTGCCGGGCCCTTGCTGCGGCGATGGACGGTGTGTCGGATGCCGAGGGCCATCGTCTGCAACCGGCGCATATGGCAGCCATGATTGCGCAGGCCGATCAGTCCTTTCCCCCGCCGATGCTGTCGATCGTCATTCCGGTCTTCAATGAGGCCGAGAATCTGCCCACCCTGCATGCGCGCCTCACGGACGCGCTGAACCGCCTGGGATTCGATTACGAAATCGTGCTCGTCGACGATGGGAGCATGGACCAGAGCCCTGAGATCTTGAAACGTTTGGAGAGTGAGGATCGCCGGGTCGTCGTCGTGGAGTTCGCCAGAAACTTCGGGCATCAGGTCGCCATCAGCGCCGGGCTTGAGCATAGTCGAGGCCGCGTCGTCTGCATCATGGATGCCGATCTCCAGGATCCTCCCGAAGTGCTGCACACCTTCCTGGCCAAGTGGCAAGAAGGATGGGAAGTGGTCTATGCCGTTCGAACCGAACGGAAGGAATGGTGGGGCAAGCGGCTGGCCTATGCCGCATTCTACCGTCTGCTCCAACGGGTCGCCAACATCGACATTCCCCTGGATGCCGGCGATTTTTGTATCATGGACCGCCGCGTGGTGGATGAGCTGGTCGGGATGCCGGAACGCAATCGGTTCGTCAGGGGCATTCGCAGCTGGGTGGGATTCAAGCAGATCGGCGTGCCCTATGAGCGGCAGGCGCGCCATGCCGGGTGTCCCAAATATACCTTCCGCAAGCTGCTCTACCTGGCGCTTGACGGGCTGATCTCTTTCAGTTTCATGCCGCTCCGCATCATTACGATCGTGGGCTTTACCGTGTCGGCGCTGTCCTTCCTGGTCGCAATGTTCTACATCATCAAGAAGGTGACGATGGGAGTCGGGGTCCCGGGATTCACCACACTCGTCGTATCGATCTTCCTTCTCGCCGGGATTCAACTCATGACCATCGGAGTGATCGGCGAGTACATCGGCAGGATTTCCGACGAAGTCAAACGCCGCCCGCTTTATGTGGCCCGCCGCATTACGAGGAGATAGCCGTCATTCGCATTCTCATGTTCGATAACGAATTCCCTCCCCTCGGAGGCGGCACCGGGGTCGTCAACTATTACCTCTTGCAGGAAATGGCTCAGCGCCAGGATGTCACCGTCGATCTGGTCACGTCGTCGCGCAGCCGGACGGCATACGAAACGGAGCGGTTTGCCGATCGCATCACGATCTACAAAGTGCCGGTCGACAACCGCAATATTCACCACGCGAGCAACCGGGAATTGCTCCGCTACAGTTGGCGCGGGCTGCGCATGGCGCGGCGATTGTTGAGTCAGCATCGGTATGACGTGAGTTTCGCCTTGGCCGGCGTACCGGCCGGAGCGATCAGTTACCTGCTGCAGGTGACCCACGGACTGCCCTATGTCTTGTCGCTGCAGGGGCCTGATGTGCCGGGGTTCGAGGCGCGCTACAACTACCTCTACCCTGTGCTGACGCCTCTGATAAAAAAGATCTGGCGGCGAGCGGGTGCCGTAACGGCTATCAGTGCGGAGCAGGAGCTCTTGGCGCATCGGACGATGCCCGACCTGTCGCTGGTGACCATCCCCAACGGAGTCGATACCGAACTGTTTGCTCTCGTGCCCGGCGAGGTGAAGCGGGCGTTCACCATCATCTGTGTCGCCCGTTTGATCGAACGCAAAGGGCAACATCATCTGTTGCAGGCTTTCGCGCGATTGCGAGCGGGCTGCGCACAACCGCTGCGGCTGATGTTCGTCGGTACCGGAGACGCCGAGCCGCAGTTGCGGGCATTGGCGGACAGTCTTCAGGTGGCCGAAGCCGTCACCTTCAAGGGGTTCCTGTCGCGTGAACAGATGCCGCCCATTTACCGGGAAGCGGATGTCTTTGTCTTGCCGTCTCAGCAGGAGGGGATGTCCATCGCGTTGTTGGAAGCGATGGCGTCCGGTCTGCCTGTCATTGTGACCGACACGGGAGGGACCGCTGAACTGGTGACGCAAGGACAGAACGGCGAGATCGTTTCATGGGGCGATGTTCCAGCCCTCACGCGAGCGTTGCAGGACTTGCTGAATGCGGAGAGTCTTCGTTGTCAGATGGGCGCGGAGAGTCGACGACGAGCCCTGCAGTTCGGCTGGCCGGTACTGGCGACCAGGTACATCGAGTTGTGTGCGCGGGTGATGATTCCCTCGGCCGAGAGCCGACGGACGACCGGCCGCTCACGGGTAGATGTCCGTGGCGATCTACACAAGGAACCTCGGGCATGAGGAAGCAGCCGCACGTCTGTATTCTGACCAGTCAGTATTTCGATTGGGGAATTTATGGCGGATTCGGCAGCATGTCGCGCAAGCTTGCCGAAAGTCTTGTGCTGTCCGGCTACCGGGTCAGCGTCATCGTCCCAGGGCGGCAGGGGCAACAGCCGGTCGAGACGATCGGAGGGGTCGAGATTCAGAGCTTCTCTCCGCGAAACGTCTTCGAGGCCTGCCGGATCATCCGGGCCTCGCGAGCCGATATTTTTCACTCTCAAGACCCGACCGTGTTGACCTACCTGGCGCAGCGCCTCCATCCACGTCGCACTCATCTCGTCACCAGTCGAGACCCCAGAGAGTTGCATGACTGGTGGATCGAATTTCTCTACGCCACCCCGATGCGTCGGCTCTTGACGCCGTTCAACTACTTCACCGAATCCGGTCTCTTCGTGCGACAGGCGGTGCGTCGAGCAGACGGAGTGTTTTGTCCGGCACATTTTCTGAAGGAAAAGGTTAAACGGTTGTATGGCTTGTCGACGGTGCCGACGCTGCTGCCGAATCTCATAGATGTGCCGTCGGTTCTCCCGAAGAAAAGCGCGCGTCCGACCATGACCTTTGTGGCGCGATGGGACAAGCGCAAGCGGCCGTGGATTTTTTTGGAGCTGGCCAAACAGTTTCCGGACTATCGATTTGTGGCGGTGGGACAGGGCAGCGCGTCCGCAGAATCCGGGTTCGACGCCGAGTTGCGCCGGCGTTTTCGTGACGTGCCGAATTTGGAGATGCCTGGCCTCATCAATCGCTTTCGTGAGCCAGAGCGCATGCACCAGATTTTATCGGACACCTGGATCTTTGTCAGTACGGCGGTGCGCGAGGGGCTTCCGTTGACCTTTCTGGAAGCGGCGGCCTACGGATGCCCGATCATCAGTCGTGTCGATCCGGACCAATTCGCCACGAAGTTCGGCAAGCAAGTCCACGACGACGACTATGCCGCGGCAATTCGAAGCCTCCTCGCAGACGCGCCGTTGGAGAAGGGGCGCGCCGCCTATGAATATGTGCGCGACACCTACGAAACGTCCAAGGCCTTGGAGGCCCATCGACAACAGTACGAGGGCTTTGCGGCCTGACCCGCTCTGAGGTCGCCGCATAAGCCTAGGCCAACGACGTGCCGATGGCGCGGGTGAATCCATGTCGGCGAAAGCAGTGTCTAAAGGGATTGTCTCGGTCGGGAGTTGGTCGATCGCGAAATTGGCGACCGCGGCCTTGGTGTTGCCGATCCTGGCTCGTCTCCTCGGCATCGAGGGCTACGGGCAATATGCCTATTACCTGGCCGTGCTGCTCCTCGCCTCGCAGTGTGCCAACGTGGGCATGATGCAGACCATGACGAAACGCATCGCGGAGCGGTCGGACGATCTGGCCTGGTGCAGAGCGGTGGCAGAGACCGGTGCCCTCATTAATGGAACGGGTGTGGCCATCGTCGGCCTCCTGGTGGGATTGCTCCTCGTCAGTACCGCGCCACAAGGGACGACTGCTGTTCCAATCGCGCTCGTCGTCGTGGGCGTGTTGTGGCTCGATCAGATGTGGTTCTATGCGCGTGGAGTTCTGTACGGTCTCCGGCGAGAAGAACGCGCGGCGATTCCCGGCATCATCGGTGTGGTGATGGCGGGAGCGCTGGGTGTGACGCTGGCTATGCGCGGTATGGGCGTGGTGGGTGTCTTCACGGGACTTCTGGTCGCGGACCTGTTTGTGGCGGTCGTCTGTCTCCGAGCGGTCGTGCGTTTGCTCGATGGGACAGGGCGAGACAAGTCGGATCGAGTCATGCCCCTGCCGCCCCAGGACCTGCTGCGATTCGGGGTTTCGGCGATGATCTTTTCCGTATTGAACATGGCGTTGTGTTCACTCGATGTCATTCTGGTTCGACACCTGGCCGGTGAAGCCCAAGCCGGTCTCTATGCGGCGGCCGTTCAGTGGTCGCAATTTGTCTGGTTCATTCCGATCGCGGTTGAGGGCGTGATGTTGCAGTCGACCGCTCGTTTGTGGGCCGAACAGCGGGTAGGGGACGTGACCAGTTTGGTGAGTCGGCTCCTGCGGTATGTGATGCTGGGAACCGCCTTCCTGCTGCTTTTGGTCTCCGTGTTGGGCGATCAGATTGTCACGCTGTACTTCGGACCACAATTCGCCGAGGCTGCCTTGGGGTTGCGATTGCTGGTGCCGGGGGCGTTCTGTTATGCGTTGGCGCGCGTGTTGTGGCCGGTGATTCAAGCCGGAGGTGAGGGGGCGCATTTGATTCGGGTCATGAGCGGCACCGTGTTGGTGGATGTGCTGTTGTGCTGGGCATTGGTCCCAAGCTGGGGAGCGGCCGGCGCGGCGTTGGCCACCTCGGTGTCGTTTGCGCTGGTGGCGCTTGGTTATGCCTGGGTGTTGCGCCGACGACAGGTCCGCATATTTGAGGGGTTTGCGGTCTCCAGACTGATCGGTCTTGTATTAGGAACAGGTGTGGCTGTCGCCGGTGGCGCGGCATTGGTCGCGACGCCGATCCTGTCGATCGTGGTGGGGATCGTCGTCGGTGTGTTGGTGTATTGGAGCGGCGTCTTTTGGCTCGGACTCCTGCAGGTCAAGGAAGTTGAACAAATGGTGCAGAGCTTGCCGGGCGCCCTGCGGCAAGTGGGAGAGAAAACCTTCCGCTGTCTGGAACCGGTCCTGCTGAGACTCAAGGCAGTGGCGTTGAACTAGGTCCATGTCGCGTCGCATGTCCGCCGATCAACACAAAGTCTCGGTCGTCATTCCTACCCTGGGGCGCGACACCTTGGCGCTGTGCCAGGCCGCTTTGGCTAAGCAGACGCGACTGCCGGATGAAGTGGTTGTCGTGATCGACCAGCATCGGCGTGGTGTGGCCTGGGCCAGAAATGAAGGGATCGCCCGAGCGACGGGCGATCTGATTGCGTTTGCTGATGATGATGGAATTCCGCCGCCAGACTGGTTGGAGCGTTTAGTCGCGGCGCTCGACCGTCACCAGGCGGCAGCCGCGGGAGGCACGTTTCAAGAGACCGATCCGCTCTTGGACGCGATCCGTCGTCGCAACCCGCTACCGGACCACGAGCAGGTCGACCAGGGAGGATTGGTCGGCAACGGCGGCAATATTCTGATCAAGCGGGACTGGTTGGATGTCTGTATTCGAGAAGACGGACATGCCTTCAATCCCTATTTCACCGCGGCAGGCGAGGATTGGGAGTTGGTGTTGAGACTACGGAAACGCGGGGCCAGGATGGTGTACGTACCCAATCCGATCACACATCTGCGCCGGGCGACGGCATGGCAACACCTGCGGCATTCGTTCCAGCGCGGGTCGGGGATCGCGACCTTATTTCGGGTGATGCGCGCGGATACGAGCGGCATCGTGCCACAAGATAGCCTGTTGTGGGGGCAGGCTGGTGCGAAAACTGATCCACGCTGGTCCAAGGCTCTCTGGACTAAACTCATCGGGCCGTTCAATGGGGAGGCATTTCAAAGCAGGCGGCATTTCTGGCTCTTTTGGTTTGGCGAGAAGTGCCAGGCCGCCGGATTTCTCTGGGAGCTGTTGAGCGGAACGAAGAGAGTGGGAGGTACGCCGAGTGCATCGATTGCAGACAAAACATCTGATCCTCACAGGGTGGAATCCGAATCATGAGTGACGTGTATTTGCGCACGAAAGCCTGGTTCGGGGACGAAACGCTGGCGATCGACTTTCCACCTTCCTGGAAAGTCATCGAGGTCGGCCCTCCGGACAGCCCGGCATTGACGGCTCAAGTGATGCGAGACACATTGAGTCGGCCGATCGGCACGCAGCGACTTTCCGAGATCGCAAGGGGCAAAACCAAGGCCGCCATTGTGGTTGACGATCTCACCAGACCCACACCTGCTGCCGACCTCCTTCCGTTGCTCGTCGAAGAAGTGACAAGTGGAGGCATCCCGCCTCAAGCGATCACAGTCATGCTCGCGGGCGGCACGCATCCTCCGGCCTCCGGTGAAGACATGGGGAAGAAAGTGGGATCGGACCTTTCGCCGGCGATACGAGTGATGGCGCATGACAGCCATGGGGACCTAGTGGATCTCGGGATGTCCCCGGGCGGCCTGCCGCTCCGAATCAATCGCACCGTGATGGAGTGCGACCTCAAGATCGGGGTGGGGTGCATCTATCCCCATCCGATAGCCGGATTTTCCGGCGGTGCCAAGATCATTCTCCCGGCGGTCTGCGGCGTTGAGACGACCAGGATGATGCATGACTACCTGCGCGGTTCCCGCGAGCGCGGAGGCTCGATTCACACGGAGTTGCGTCACGATATGGTCGCCGTGGCTCGAAAGGTAGGGCTGAACTTTATTGCGAATGTCACACTCAATCACCGGCGGGAGATCAATGGTCTTTTTGCGGGCGATGTCGTGCAGGCACATGAGGAAGGCGTTCGCGCGGCACAGCGGATGTATGGGGTGTCCTTGTTGCCTCAGGCCGATGTCGTGGTGGCGGATATGTATCCCTTCGACACCAGCTGGCAATTCGCCCAGGATCGAGGGATGTGGCCGATCGAGCGCGCGATGGAGGGGGCGTCCAGGGTCGTGATTGCCGCGTGCCCTCTCGGTTTGGGTACCCATGAATTATTTCCTGTGGCCAGCCCGCTCTGGTCGCGCATTGCCCGGCGCATCGGGCACTTTCGACTCGCTGATCTGGACCGTCCATTCGAGAAGATGCGAACGGTGGCCAAATTGATCCGACAGAAACAGCACCACCTGATGGTCTTATCACCTGGTTTGAAGCCATGGGACTTGAAGGCGCTGTTTCCCCATGCCGAATGGTATGGAGACTGGACGACGCTGAAGGCCGCCCTGCTGGCGCATCATGGAGAGGGAGCCGTGACCGTGGCGGTCTACCGTTGCGCTCCGTTTCTCATTCCGAGCGGAGCGACCGAGCCGCAAGCCGTCGAGGCGGACAGTCGCCATCCCCAACGACTGCCTGCATCGGCATGAGCGGTACGGCGCCATGAATCGCGGCATCTGGATTTTTTCATGTCGATCAGGCCAATCCCGAATCCTTGCGCATAAATCGCTACTACCCACATAAGCCGAAGTACATCATAAGGACATCATTATGGTCGAGGCCCTCGTCCTCTCAGAGGTGATCCGCAGGCAGTTGCCGGAACAGGACATCGATTCTCTCACTCTCGATGTCGAAGACGCAGGGCTTCGACTATCAAGTGGATGCGGTCTGCATGCCCCTGTATTCTCCCGGCCGGTTTCAAAACATCATGTTGTACGCATATCGGGCTTAAGAAATGATGCGACATCACTTTAGGGCGGCCTATCCTCTCTCCATATCTGGCAGAGCTCTCCGGGTGCAAATGACGAGTATCGGTCAATGATGAGCATCGGCCGGGTTGGCATCGGGCTCTTCCTCCTCGTCTCCGCGCTGGTGATGGGTGCGTTTGAGTTGGAAATCACTCCACCACTTTGGTGGGACGAAGGCTGGACCCTCTGTGTGGCTCGTCAATGGGTGGAAACCGGTCATTATGGTTGCTTGCTGGAGGGCCAGCCGGCCCCGCCCATTCTTGCGGGGCATTTCCCCGTGGTCGCGTCTATTGCAGCCGGCTTTCGCCTGTTCGGCATCGGCATCTGGCAAGCGAGACTCGTGGAATTGCTCTATGCCTTCGGCGCGCTGGGCCTGCTCTACTACCTCACCTCGAAACTGTACAACCACAATGTGGCGCTCGGTACCCTGGCGCTGGTGCTCTTCCTTCCCGCCAACTGGCAGATGCATCCCCTCATCATGGGGCGGCAGGTTTTGGGGGAAATGCCCATGGTGTTTTTCTTCCTAGCCGGCTCCGTGTGTCTGCTCCTGGTTGAGCGGCATCAGGTCTGGTGGGTAGGGGCCATCAGTTGTTGGGGGTTGGCGCTCATGAGCAAAGTGCAGGTGCGCCCATTCTGGACCCTGGCATTGCTGGTGCCCGGTCTCCTCTGTGTTCTGCGACGTGAACGACGGATCACGGCGCTGCTGGTAAGCAGTGCGGCTGGCGGCTGGGCGGTGTTATACCTCCTGGGCTTACTGAAGTTGCTGGTGTTGCAAGGACGTACCATGCCCGTGCCGCCAATGCCCGGGCTCCTGCAAGCTTCGGCGATCGTATTGGTGCCGAGAATTCGGCTTGATGCCCTCGTCTTTACCCTCAGCTATCTAATGCCCACCATCTGTGGATTAGGCTATGCGATATGGACCATGGTCAGGCAGTGGCGGAGTCGCACTCCGTTCCAGCTGACTGATGCGGTCCGCGTCATGTTGCTGATATTTTCAGTCAGCTGGTTTGGCTGGTTCTTTTTTCTCTCGCTGGGCGGGGCTCGTTATGCTTTTCCTGCGTGGTTCCTTTCGACACCATTTGTCGTGACGCTCCTCTACGACTGGAGTCAGGGGTATGACGTCCGAGCCCTGGCCATGTCCCTTTGGTCGCGTATGGGCGCCAGAGAAGTGGGAATAGCGCAGCTCAAAAGTGTTGGGGTAGTGCTCCTGGCAGTCATATCCCTCTGGATGGCGGTGCAGGCACGCTATGCATTTAGGGCTCGAGAGGATGGGACGGCGGTTCAAGAGGTGATTGCTTTCTTGCACGGCCACGTGCCGGCCGATGCCATGATCGAAACCTATGAAAGCGAACTCTTGTTTCTGCTGAACCGGCGCTATCACTACCCGCCGGCACAACTCAATGTGGAGTTCATTCCACAAATGTGGAAGCAGAAACGCCATCTCTCCTATGATGCGCTGGGTGCCAATCCGGATTATGTGGTGGTCGGAGAATTTGGACGCTGGGCCGGGATCTATCAGACTTCGGTTGAAAGGGGGCAGATCCGTCTGGTGCATAAGGTCGGCCGCTACCAGATCTATGAACGGGTCCGGCCATCTCCCGCGCTGCCGATCGGAGAAACCGACCGTCGATCGTAAGACGTCGACCGCATGTCACAGCCCCGTGGATCGGGTGTCATCGCCGCGGTGGCGGCGGGATGGCCTGACGGGTGAGGGTGATCGTTTGGCGAATGGCCTTGATGACCAGGGCGGGTTGGTCGAATGGAATGAAGTGGCTGCTCTCGTCGGCTAAGACCTGGCGGCTGTTGGTGGAAAGTTTCGTGAGATCAGTCTGAAGGTCTAGCCACATTCGCCTAAACTTGGTGGGGTTCACGGCGCCTGGTATGTCTGGCCACCAGACAGGGCCGGTCGCAGTCAGGACAACTAGAGGGAGATCGCCAAGTGGGCCGATGCGGCGCACCTGTTCCAGCGTCTCCACCAGCGCGTCGCCTTCATCACTCAGCGTCCTGGGATAGCTGGTCCGTAGCCAGCCGGCACGCAGCATTGGTCGAACCTTCTCGGGCACTTTCTCCTCCTGCTGACTTAAAAACGGCGGCAAACTATCGAACGAGGCGAAAAGTCGTGGAATGCCCAGGATCGTCATCGCGCGGATGGCAGGAAGCATCGACTTGCCGGTGTTGACGAAGGTTCTGAACTCGGCCTGCCGCATTTCCGATTCATGTCCCGCATCGACCAGGACCATACCGACGACATCGGTGGGATGTTCCTGGCGGTACAGTCTGGCGACGAAGCCACCGAGCGAGTGCCCCACGAGGATATAGGGGCCGGAGATGTCTGCGCGCTTCAGCAATTGATGGAGTTCTCGCGCCATCCGCTGTCCGGTACGAGGCAACGGGCCACGCTCGCTCCATCCGAGGCCGGCACGATCATAGGCACAGACCCTCGTCACCTTCGCCACCTTCGGCTGCACCAGACTCCAATATAGCGACCAGCCAGGCGCCGCTGCCTCCAGCACGACCGTAGGGCTTCCTTTGCCAACGCAATAGAGGTGGAGCCGATGGCCGCCGACATCAACCATCTGGCCGGGAGGCGGGTAGTGCGCTCGGTCGAGCACCATGCCGACGAACTGATAACCCGCGCCTAAGATGACAAGCAGAATGAGCACACCGAACAGCCACTTGAGAATACGCATGGCGGCTATGATCTATCGTAATGGGTGGCGGAAGCAAACTAGGCTGAGAGATGTGCCGTTGGGGCAGGCCTCCTTGGCCATTCAGAGCCTCGCTTTATTCAGCACCTTCACGTTCGCGGCGGAGGCAAAGAATCTGGTGACGTCGCTTAGCTCGTGGATTATGATTCGGGCCTGTATTTATCTCCAACAAGGCGTGATCGCCGGGCCAGCAGTCAGCTGGGCCGATGGTCGATTCGGCTGTGAATAGGCGCCGATAGTGGCGCGGCAATGAGGTCGTGGTATGGCGTATGACGAACAACTAGCCGAGCGGATCCGTCGCTATTTCCAGACGCGCAGAGGCGTGGAAGAGAAGCGCATGTTCGGGGGGCTGTGCTTCATGCTCAACGGCCATATGTGCTGCGGGATTCACAAGAGGCGCTTGATGATCCGTGTCACACCGGATCGATACGAGGTGCTCTTGAAAAAGACTCACGCGAGTGTGATGGACATCACCGGCAAGCCGATGAGGGGATTTCTCCTCGTCAGCCCAGCCGGCTGTCGCACGACATCGGGTCTCGCCACATGGCTCGACGAAGCCGTCGAGTGCGCCAAGTCAAAGCCGCCCAAGAAGCGCAAAACGAAAGGTGTAGCCGTGCCGGATTAAGAGACTACGCGTCGGAATAAATTCCGTGCAGCACTGGCCGAAGCGAATCGTCGCCCTAGCCGAGCCCTCAAGAAGCTTGCGGAATAGATGACAGTCTAGCCGCCATATTCCCGTTCCTGCTATCAGCAATTAGCCATCAGCTATTGGTCTCGGAATCCGCCGACATATTTTATACCATCAATCAGGAAAGCCTATAAAATCAATAGAGACCTGCGGCCGTAAATGATGCTTGGCAGAAGGAATGTACATTTACTTTGAACAGTTGGGTAAAGTATCTTTCACTCTATGTACGCTCTGGGTCAATGAGGTTTCCTTTGAGTTTGCCTCTCGGTTGTCTTCTCGAATCCATCCTTTCCTAGCATGGAAACATTTCGCAATCCACCTATCACAGAGGCCTTGATAGATATCAGGGTAGAGTTACCTTCTGGCGTAGAGCTCTCACATCTAGAGAAACTGCATGACGAGATTAGGTTGCAATATCCTACAAAGAAATTGCGACATAGATGGGAAGGAAAGGTCGAATTCAAAGAAGGGACAAGCCCCGTATCTGAGACGAAGGACTTGGGACCCGATGGGATTCTTTTTTGGTCAACAGATGAGAAGCAGTTGGTGCAGTTTAGGCTCGATGGTTTTACCTTTAATCGCCTTCGTCCTTACAAAACATGGGATTCGATGATAACAGAGGCACAGCCTCTGTGGGATATTTATGTGGCTGGGATAAAGCCTATTCAAGTGACGAGATTAGCGCTACGGTACATAAACTCTATTGAAATTCCGGAGAAGATGTTTGAATTGGAGGAATATCTGGCCGAGCCTCCAAGAATACCCAACGGACTATCCCAACTTATGGAAGAATTCCTTTCAAGAATCGTGATCGGTTTTCCTGAATTCGATGCAAAGGCTATAATTACACAAGCGCCACAACCCTCGAAAAGCCCAAATGTTACCTCCATTCTCCTAGATTTGGATGTTTCTAGGTCAGTTAATCTGGAACCGAGGAGTCAAGATATTTGGGTTATACTTTCGAAACTTCGCGATCTCAAGAACAGGGTTTTTGATAAGTGCATCACTGAGAAGACGAAGGAGTTGTTTAGATAATGATCAAATACGAGCAGCCCCCTGCCATCATCTGGCAAGTCAATGAGGGAATCAGTCCGGAATCTAGGGCAATTCAGGATCTCCTTCAGAGTGCACGGGAACATGCGAGCAAGCCTGTGACGCTGGGTTGGCAAACTGGTCTCAAAGATCAGGTACAAGAAGTCTCAACTAGATGTTCTGATGAGGGCTGGGATGGCTATAATGCAAATCCTATCTCCAGATCATCAAGGTTATGGACTCTTAGACTTGTTGACCTGCTTCCTGGAAATATCCAGGAGCCGAGCATTGTGCCTGAGCCTGACGGTGAGCTGGCCTTGGAGTGGAATCTAGGTAAAGACAAGATATTCTCCTTGACGGTTTCGGGACCAAGATTGATCTATGCCGGCATTATTGGAGCAAGCCGAAAGCTCTACGGTGAAGAAAAGTTCATCAATGAACTTCCCAAGACCATTGCGAGCACTCTTTCGAATTATTTTCTCAAGATTTGAGAGAGTCCCTGCTCGCGTCGATCCAGCCGAAGATATCTCCCGGTTCATCTTCTCCAAAGATCATTTCAGTATTGAGAAGGGAATCGTTAAGGCTGCGGCCTTTATGCCCAAAGAAGGGGGAGATATATCTGTGTACAGAACTGCCTCATGCACGGAGGAAAAAATTTGGTGGCTTGGTGATTGGTATGTGGCGAGACCAAGAAAAGATGGTCGGCCCATACTGGCACGTGGAGATTTGAAGGGTTCGGATTTCTCAGCACAAGACCTTGAAGTTAAGAAACACCCGCGTCCTCATCCTCGCCATGCTAACGTCATTGGCTGGCCAAATGATAAGCCTGCTCGTAAAATGAAGGCCACTGCACTGGCAAATCTGGCAAGGACCCACTTCAAACCGCATTTGTAACTTCTTGCGTATAAAGTTCGAGATCCGGTTACCTAACAGGTGGGCAGATGCGGTTGAGAGAAAATGCCCACCTGTTCGCGGAAGCTCCACCTCTGTACACTTCATTTCTTTCCTGTGTTAGGATGCCGCGCATGTCGGCATTAACACACATGCTCTGGGGGTTTCTCGCTCTTCTTGGCGCGACTTCCCTGGCCTTCGTCACCGGTCTCATGAATCCCCATGAAAAAGTGAACGGTCTCTGGCTGGTGGTGGCGGCCTGCATCTATGTGCTCGCCTTTCGCTTCTATGACCGTTGGATTACCCGGCAGGTCGTCGATCCCAATAACCAGCGCGTGAACCCGGTGGTGTGTTGAACGACAGGGCTATGTATTCGATCAGCTTGCGATGGGTATACGCTTAGTGAGGAATTACGGTGTGAACATTTCCTGCAAGACCGCAAGAACTGCTGTGAGGGTCCCGGGGACGATTCTTCCAAGACGCCTGACAAGACGCTCACTATCGACCGTTCGGAGCTGATCTATTGCGACGAATCCCACTCGATTCCGGAATCGGCATCGCACACGCCATGGATAGGTTTGTCCTCCGGTGGTCATTGGCGCAACGATCACCGTGTGGAGATGCTCATTCAACTCATCAGGAGAGACGATCAGGCAGGGCCTTGTTTTGCGGATTTCACTGCCTCGGGTAGGATTAAGTTCAATGAGGTAGACATCACCGCGGGTCGCCGCTGCCTGCACTACCGCCACTTCCATTCCTCCTTCTCGAATCGAGTCTGGGGCAGTGGATCGAGTAGGCGATCTTCACCTCGTGCTCGCATGCGTCGAGCGGCTTCAGCCCATCCGGCTCGCGGCTGAGCTGTCTTGGAAATCAGAATCCGGCCTGGTTCAGCCTGGAGTTCGACCTCATCTTCAAGCTGGGCCTCCTGAAGCAAGGTCTTTGGGAGACGGATACCTCTTGAGTTGCCGATCCGGACGATATGCGCTTTCATACGGGCCTCCACAATGGCGTCACATTGTAATCACATTGTGATTGAGACGCAAACAAAGCGACCGCCTCGCTTTGTAAGCGCTAAGCGCTCGACAGATTGTTAGGATGCCTCGCGTGCGATATTTATCTTGCGCGATGAAGTCGTGGATGTCGCGCAGCCATCTTCGGCTTCAGCGGTCCAGGTCAGTTCCGCCATGTCTTGATGCGGCGCCCCGTCTCTTCGTGGCTGATCGTCCTTCCTGCGTCGGAATCCACCAGTCCTTTTTCGACCATCCGTGCAAAGGCTAATTCCCGTAGAATCTCATCGTAGGAACTATCATCAGGCTGGTCCTGAAGAATCTTGGTAATCTGTTCTTTAGCTGAAGGCATGGTCACCTCTCTGCGGTGGAAGTCTAGGGCCACAAAACCCAGCTGAAAGCCACCCCTAAACTCGCCAGACTCCATGAAAATAGCGAGAAGACCCTTGATTTACAAGCGACCAGCGGGTTGTTAGTATGCCGCGCATGCCTGTCTTAAAGCTCGCCCTATGGGCTCTGCTCGCTATACTGGGTGCTACCTCTCTTGCCTTCGTCACCGGTCTCGTGAATCCCCATGAAAAGGTGAACGGTCTCTGGTTGGTCGTCGCGGCGGCCTGCATCTATGTCCTGGCGTTTCGTTTTTATGGACGATGGCTCGCTCGCCAGGTCGTGCAGTTGGACGATAAGCGTCTGACTCCTGCGGTGCGTATGAACGATGGCGTG
>JAHFEW010000178.1 GCA_023248215.1 Nitrospira sp. | reverse complement strand
ACCATGTTGATGCCGGTTGATCGCGACGAGAAATGGTACGCCGAAATTCGCCGCGAGGAAGTGGCGGCGATGGAAGTCGGCCTCAAGGATGTGTTCTACGGGTACGACCGATATAGCATTTCCGATAACGACGGTGTGGCCTCGCTCACAACCAATGCCGACTGGTTGAAGGCCAACCCCAAGTCGCTCCTCAAGATCTCCGGGCATTGTGATGAGCGTGGAACACACGACTATAACCTCGTGCTCGGGGAAAAACGGGCCAAAGCAGCCAAGAGCTTCCTGGTCGATTTGGGTGTGAGCCCGAAGCAGGTGACGATTGTATCTTATGGCAAGGACCGTCCTTTCTGTGCCGACCATGACGAGGTCTGCCATCAGCAGAATCGGCGCGGCCATATGCTGCTGCGCAAATAAGCGAGAGTCCCCGGCGCCTTCCCGTGAGTGGGCGCCGGGGCAAGGTTTCCTGGGCGCAGGTCATTCACGCCGTTCCCTCTTCCCTTCTCCCAACCCCCATCCTTTCCGTGAGGCCGAATACGCCGGCAGTCCTGCGCGAGAACCGCGGATGGCTCCCGTGGTAGGAGCCGTAGGGCGGTTTTCTGAGCGGCGGACGGCCCTGCCCCGTCATGCCCCTCGTACCTTCCCCGCCACATAAGGGTGACAACGCGCGGGAGCTTATGGTATCTGAGCCACAGCAGGTGACAGGCTTTTCGCCGCCCATCTCGTACGAAGGAGTATGATTGTGAACCAGCGCTTTGGGATTACCGTGAAGTTTCTGATTTCCGCCGATTCCCCCGAAGAGGCCGAAGAGATTATCGAGTCGGCCTGTGAGAAGATGGCCGCGTCTATCCATGAAGGGGACGTCAGCTACGAAGGTATCGAAGACATCGAAGAGGAAGATGAGTAATGATGCCCTCTGTCACTGCCGCATCGGCGTTGTCGAGGCCCCGGCCCCATGGTGAGGCAGGATGGGGTCGGCGGAAGCGAGGATGTGCCTTCAGGCCGCGTCAGCCAGAGAGACGGATGGTATGATGGACCCTGTCACGCCCACCGGAACAGATGCCCGCCCCTCGGGATTTCTGAACCGGATCCATCAGTCCAATAAACACTATCTCCCACAGTGGCTCGGTGTTCCGGCGCACATTCACCACGCTGCCTACCGGATGGCCAATCCGCCGGTGGAACGACCCAATAGCCGCCGAGAGTTTCAACACCTCCTCCAGGCCCTCGATATTTCCGAGGGCGCGATCGATGAGAGGTTCGGCTACGGATTCAAGGTGGCTTCCAATGGAGATCGGCTGGTCGTCGTCTGGGAAGCGCACACGGAATATTACAGTTACCAAGTGTGGCATGTGGTCCGCGAGGCGACAAGCCCGCTCGATTTCGGGCCGATCACGTTTCCGGGCTACATGATGCCTCTCTGTCCGCTCGGCCTACGTGTGAATGCTCTCGACCTGCTGTTTTTGCCGCAAGAGCTGCCTCTTGAACAAGAACTCCCTGCGCGACTTCCCGGCGCCATGGTGTATGGCAGTCGTATCCTAGGGAACGACATCGTTGCGGTGACGAGTTTCACGCCCGACGAGTTCGATCGAGAGCGGTATCTGATCTGTTCGACATCGGAGCAGGCGCTCCGGCAACAGGTATCAAAAATTGCGGATACGATCGTCGCCATTGAAAACTACTACCATCTGGTCATGTTACCGATGAAGGCGTTTTCACGCGCCGTCGACCAAATTCATGACTATGAGCAGCGACATCTCTACCAGCGGGCGGTGCTGATTGAACAGCTGGGCGGGACCACACCGCAGACCATGCAGAAGTGGCTGACGGTCTTGACCCAAGACCTCTTGCAAGTGAGTCGGTTGGCAGAGTCGATGCGTTACCGGCTTTCCGCCTCGGTGCCGTATGACCGCATCGTGCAGAGCAACCTGGCGGCCTTGCAGGAGCGGCCCTACGCGCCCCTCCGCCAACTGTCGGAGTATGTGAGTTGGAAAATCACCGGGGTGACGGATGGCTATCAGCAGTTGCTTCGGCGCATCGATGCCATGGAAAAGGATTTCGAAGCCACGGTGGCGGTGCTCCGGACCCATATCGAATTGAGGTTACAGGAGCAGAACATCGGATTGCAGGATCAAAACATGAAACTCCTGATCAGCGTGGATTCCACCACGCGGGCGCAGGCGATCCTGCAGCGCACGGTCGAGAGCCTGTCGGTGATCGTGATCACCTACTACCTGACGGGGTTGGGGAGTTACGTGATTAAGGCTTGTTATGAGATGGGGTGGTTGAAGAATGCCAACGTGGCGACGGCGATTTTCGTTCCAATCGCGTTTGGCATTTCCTTCGTCCTCATGACCGTGGGCAGGAAAATCATCATCAAGCGAATGGCGAATCCGACGAAGGACGGTGCGGGGCAGTAACGTCTGCGTCGTGTGTGTCTCTCGATCTCGGCCCAGCCTGCTATCTTCACCATCCGGAGGAGCCGGCATGGGTGACAACCAGCCACGCGATCTTACGGAATAGTGATGTCTGGGGCTTACGCTGCGGCCAGTTCCCGTGTATCGGCACCGGCTTCTACGGTCGATTCATCGAGCAACCGCCTGATCAGGCGCTGAATCCGGCTTTGGTCATCCCGGTGCACTCGAATGAATTCGATTCCTACCTTCTGCTGTGTGGCCCATCGGACCTTCGCGAGCCCCACGGTGAGAGGCCGCGCCTGATCCGGCACCATCACCAACAATTCGAGATAGTCACCAGGCTGAACGGGCAGGTCGGTCTCAATGGCGCAACCCGGTACGGAAAGATTGATGACCGTTCCCTGGCCGGTCTTCGAGTCGCTCGAAAGCCGGACGGGGTAGGTTACGGCCGCCCGTGTGGATGAACGAAGGTCCATGTCCATGATAAGGCCTCCTTGCCTTAGCCCTCGTTCCTGAGGGCTTGTAGCCCTTTTCGGTAGGGTTTCTCCTGAACTTTAGGTGACAGCTTCGGAATTCTCCGTCCACTCTAGGAAACCAGCGAGGCGGAGGCCTGGGTCGTCAGACGGAGTGTTTCGGATGCGCGCCAAGCCTCTTTTGGCGGGTCAGCCACAGGGCCAAGGGGATACTCATCGGGAAAGGTAGCAAGACAAGGGCTAGGACAATCATTCTTTTACCCGCAGAGACCCGAAGAATCTGAAGGCACATGGCGGAAAACATGGGATGGACTCCTCAAGTCCGGAATCATGGCGCCGTATTTGAGAACTGTGCCGTCGGCTCACCGATGCTGTGAAGGCAGGCTTTGCCGGGCAACCTGCCGCAGCTCTATGACCCAACGCTCGATCAATGCCGCGAAGGCGACAACCGTGATCAAAAGCCCTGATGCGTTCTCCATGAGACGTCTCCTGTTGGGCGACTTCCTACCTGGATCGAGTCTGTACCGACATCAACAAGCAACCCCTGTGCCTGGTAATGACTTGACCGATCTGCGCGACTGATCGGTATACTGTTGGTGATATCGCAGCCCTTCTCGTTGGATCGCTGTCATGAAGAACAGGCGAGATAGCAGAGGCTGTAGAAACAGATACGGCTGCGTATCCTTACCGATACTGTTTCAGGAGAGTCGCTGGGTGGTAACGGGACCTGGCAGGACAGCCGCATCAGACCGTTGCCCGAAGCGGCACCCGGTTGATTTCGGTTGCGGAACAGCGTATCCATCTTAGAAAGTTCCGTGGGCCGAACCCGGTTGGTCTACCCCAGCAAAAGGCACTTGTGGAGCGTCGCGACTGCCCCCGTTATGAAATCGAGGTGCCGCTCACGTTTTCGGGTAGTGATATTACCGGAAGCGGATTGGTCACCAGTCTCTCCAGGGAAGGTTGCCATGTGGTCAGCGAGGAGTCGCTACCTGCACGGGCCTGCCTCTCCCTCCATGTCGAATTCCCCGCCCCCTATGAGCCGCTCACCGTCGAGGTGGCCGAGGTACGTTGGACGAATGCCGTCGGCTTTGGCCTCGTCTTTGTGCATGTGCACGCCGAAGAGCATGCGCGGCTCCAGCGGTTTATCGACTGGCTGAAACGGACACACAACAATTAGCGAACGCGCTGTGCGGGGGTGG